>PLFA01000110.1 GCA_003136615.1 Caulobacteraceae bacterium
GAGCCGGAGGTGTAGAGGATGAAGAGGGGGTCCTCCGCGCCCATGGGTTCCGGCGGGCAATCCGTCGAGGCCGCGGCGCGCGCGGAGCCATAGTCGACATCGCGGCCTTCCAACATCGGGACCGGCGCGCCGGTGCGCGTAATCACCAGGACCTTGTCGACTTCCGGGCACTGGCGAAGGGCCTCGTCCACATTGGCCTTAAGGGGCACCTTGCGGCCGCCGCGCAGCCCCTCGTCGGCGGTGATCACGAAGCGGGAGCTACAGTCCTGGATTCGCCCGGCGATGGAATCGGCGGAAAAGCCCCCGAAGATCACCGAATGTACCGCCCCGATCCGGGCGCAGGCCAGCATGGCGAAGGCCGCNNTCGGGGATCATGGGCAGATAGATCGTCACCCTATTTCCCTTGGCGACGCCCAGGCTTTTAAGCACATTGGCCATGCGGCACACCTCCGCGTGGGCCTCGGCGTAGGTGATGCTCCGGCTCTCGGCCGGATCATCACCCTCCCAGATGATCGCGGTCTGATCAGCCCGGGCCGGCAGGTGGCGATCCAGGCAATTGACGCTGGCATTGAGGACCCCGTCCTCGAACCAGCGAATCCTGAAATCCTCACGGTTGAAGGAGACATCCTTGATCTTGGTGAAGGGCTTTATCCAATCGAGGCGCGCCGCCACGTCTCGCCAGTAGCCTTCGGGATCGGACGCGACGCGGCGGACCGCCGCCTCATAGGCCGCGCCGTCCATCAGGCTCCGATCCGCCCAAGCCTTGGGTACGGCAAATATTTGATCTTCGCTCAAGGCGCGTTCCCTCGTCTGGCGTTCTTCGCCCATTGGCGCGAATATGCGGACCTTCAATGCCAAGGCAAGGCGCGGGCGCGCCTTATGGCCCACGCCCGATGCGGACCTTTGATCATGCTGCTTCATCTCTCGACATGGCCGGAGATCGAGGCCTTCCTCGAAAGATCCCAGATTATCGTCGTCCCCATCGGCTCGAACGAACAGCACGGGCCCACGGGGCTCCTGGGGACCGACTGGCTCTGCCCCGAGATCATCGCCCACGAGGCGCAGAAGAGCGCCGACATCCTGGTGGCGCCAACCTTCAATATCGGCATGGCCCAGCATCATCTGGATTTTCCCGGCACCATCGCGCTTCGGCCCTCCACTTTCATGGCGGCGATTGCGGACTGGACCCGGTCGCTGACCCATCACGGGTTTCGCCAGATTCTTTTTCTGAACGGACATGGCGGCAATGTCGCCACTATCGAAGCGGCCTTTTCAGAGCTCTATGCCGAGGCCAGCTTCGCCGGTCGTTCAGCGGGTTTCGCCTGCCGCCTGAAGAACTGGTGGGACCTGAAGGGTGTGGGACGCCTGGCCCAGCAGCAATTTCCCGTGGGCCACGGAAGCCACGCCACGCCCTCGGAGATCGCGGTGACCCAATGGGCCTATCCGGATCAGATCAAGGCCGCCAATTACGCCCCTCAGATCGCCCCCACAGGGCCCATCCGCGAAGCCCGGGATTTCCGCGCCCGGTTCGCCGATGGACGAATGGGCTCGGACCCGGGCCTCGCGACACCTGAAAAGGGTGGCGAACTGGTCAAGCTCGCGGCCGCTGGCCTGATCGCGGCGGTGGCGGAATTCGCGGCGGAAGACGCGCCGGTGGCCCTGGCCGCCCAGTGAGTTCAATGCAACTGCCCCCGCTGCCCGCTCAGCCCCCCGGCGTTGATTGGCCGACTCGCGCCTGGCCCGACGGGCCGCTCGATGAGGCGCTCATCGCCCCTCTTCTGACCCAGGCCTTCGGTCCGTCGCCTGACCCCGAGCTTGGCGAAACGCACGCTGTCGTAATTGTCAGGAACGGACGGCTTGTCTTCGAGCTCTATGGCGCGGGATTTGGGCCAGGCGCCACCTGCCGCTCATGGTCCATGGCCAAGAGCATTACGCACGCCCTGGTGGGGATCGCGGTCAGGGATGGCCTGTTGGATATCCATGCCCCGGCCGATGTCCCGGCCTGGCGCGCGGCGGGTGATCCGCGCGGCGCCATCACCCTGGACCACCTGCTGCGAATGTCGAGCGGCCTCGCCTGGCTGGAGGACTATGAGCCGGGCCGTCGCTCCGATGTGGTTGAGATGCTGTTTGGCCCCGGCAAGGATGATGTGGCGGCCTTCGCCGAGGCCAAGCCCCTGGCCCATGCGCCGGGCGACGTCTTCTACTATTCCAGCGGGACGACGAACATCATCTGCGGGATCCTGGCGCGGACGCTGGGCCTGACCGGCCCCGCCTTCGAAACCTTCATGCGCGAGCGGCTGTTCGACCCACTGGGCATGACCAGCCCCGCCCCACGATTTGATGCGGCGGGGACGTTCATCGGCTCCTCCTATTGCTTTTGCAGCCCCCAGGATTTCGCCCGCTTCGGGTTGCTTTATCTGCGGGACGGGGTGTGGGACGGCCGCCGCCTCCTGCCTCCCGGCTGGGCGGACTATGCGCGCACGCCGACCTTCCAGCAGCCCGGCGGGGATCTTGAGGGACCTTATGGCGCGCATTGGTGGCTGGACCGGTCGGGACCTGGATCGTTCTGGGCCTGCGGATATGAGGGCCAGCACATCGCCATCATGCCTGACCGCGATCTGATCATCGTGCGCAATGGCGTGACCCCCTTGGCCACCCAAGCGGCCGCGAGGCTCTGGGTCGCGGCCCTCGCCGAGGCCCTGGCCTAGGCATCGCTCATGGCCACGGCGGGACCCGAGATCGAGCGCCTGATCGCCCTCCTGGCCAAGCTGCCGGGGCTGGGACCCCGCTCGGCGCGCCGTTCGGCTCTCGCGCTCCTGAAAAAGCGCGAACAGCTTCTCGTCCCCTTAAGCCGCGCCATGGCGGAGGCGGCGGAAAAGGTGCGCACCTGCCAGGTCTGCGGTTCCCTGGACACGCACGATCCCTGCGCCATTTGCCGGGACCCGACGCGCGACCCATCCGTGCTGTGCGTGGTGGAGGAAGTGGGATCGATCTGGGCGATGGAGAGGGCTAGCGCCTTTCGCGGTCGCTACCATGTTCTGGGTGGGCTTCTCTCGGCCCTGGATGGTCTGGGCCCCGAGGCCTTGAGGATCGGCGCCCTGATCTCCCGCGCCGCCGACGAGGCTGTGCGCGAAGTCGTGCTGGCGCTTCCCGCCACGGTGGATGGCCAGACAACCGCCCACTATCTGGCCGATAGGCTCGCTGGCGCTCAGGCCCAGGTCACCATGCTGGCCCGGGGCGTGCCCGTGGGCGGAGACCTTGATTGGCTTGATGACGGCACCATCGCCCAGGCCATGAGGGCGCGNNAACGGACCATGAACGAAACGGTCATGTCTCTGGTTTTTGGCCTGCTTGCCGCGGGCGCCGCGGTCTGGGCCATGGCCGAGCGGGGACGCGCGTCCCGCGCCGCGCTCGAGTTAAAAATGCTGCGCGACCAGGCGACGTCCGGGGCCGAAATATTGAGGGCTCAGGCGGCTCTGTCGGCGAACGCGGTGGCCGAGGAACTGGTCAAGCGGGCCACTCAGACCTTTGACGCCCAGGACAAACTTGTGCAGGCCAGGCTTGAGGCTCAGCTTAAGCCCGTGGCCGAGACCCTTGAGAAAGTTCAGGCCCATGTGACCGCGGCCGAAAAGGCCCGGGCGGAAGAGGCGGGCGGATTCAAGGTCCAGATCGAGCGACTGATGGCCGCCGCCACCCAGACCCAGGACGAAGCCCGAAAGCTCTCGGCATCCCTTCGCCGGGGAGCTGGGGTTCAGGGCCGGTGGGGCGAGCAGATGCTGCGCAATGTTCTGGAGATGGCCGGGATGCGGGTCGGCGTCGATTTCGAGGAGCAGGCGTCGGTGACGACCGACTCCGGCGCGCTTCGCCCTGACGTCGTGGTCCGCCTGCCCGGCAACGGGGTGTTCGTCGTCGACGCCAAATGTTCGCTAAACGCCTTCCTCGACGCCCAGGAACAGACCGATGAGGCGGCGCGGGAGGCGGCCTACCAGCGCCATGCCCAGAGCGTGCGCGCCCATATGACCAGTCTGGCCGCCAAGGCCTATTGGCAGCAGTTTGAGAACGCTCCCGATTTCGTGGTGATGTTCGTCCCCGGGGACCCGTTCCTGGCGGCGGCGGCCGAGCGGTTGCCTGACCTTCTGGCCCAGGCCATGGACAAGCGGGTGATCATGGTCACGCCCTCCAGCCTCTTCGCCCTGTGCAAGGCGGTCATCTATGGCTGGCGGGTGGAGGAGCAGGCCCTCAACGCCAAGGAAATCGCCGCCCTGGGCCGCGATCTCTACAAGCGCCTCGCAACCATGGGCGATCACGTGGCGGCCATGGGCCGCTCGCTCGGCGGCGCGGTGAACAAGTACAATGACTTCGTGGGGTCATTGGAAAGTCAGGTCCTGACGCAGGCCCGCAGGTTCGAGGATCTGAAGGCCGACCATTCCTCCACCCCCATCAAGGATCTGCCCGGCGTCGAGGCGGCCGTGCGACCGTTGGTGAAACTCGCTCATGAGCCGGGGCCGCCGGTCTTGACGCTGGTCGAGCAGGCGCCTACCTCGCCTTCATGACCATTCGGCGAATTCTTACCGTGGAGAGCGATCTCGCCACGCTCAAACAGGTCTCCGCGCCGGTGGCGGCGGTGGATGATGATCTGCGCCGCCTGATGGATGACATGCTGGAGACCATGTACGACGCCCCCGGAATCGGCCTCGCGGCGATCCAGGTGGGCGTGCCCCAGCGCGTCATCGTCATGGATCTCGCCAAGGGCGAGGACGCGCCGACGCCACGCTATTTCGTGAACCCCGAAATCCTTTGGGCCTCGGAAGAGACCGCGCCTTACGAGGAAGGGTGCCTCTCGGTTCCCGAGATCTATGACGAGGTTGAACGCCCCGCCCGCGTGCGTCTTCGCTATCTGGGCTATGACGGCGCGCAGGTGGAGGAGGAGGCCGAGGGTATCTTCGCCGTCTGCATCCAGCATGAGATGGACCACCTCGATGGCGTCCTGTTCATCGATCACCTCTCGCGCCTCAAGCGTGATCGGGCCATCGCCAAGGTGAAGAAGGCCGCAAGAGCCGAAGCGGCCTAAATCAGGTCTTTGGCCTCTCCGCCCGCGGGAGGTAAGAACCACGCATCATGCGCCTGGCCTTTCTCGGCACCCCCGATTTCTCCGTGCCCAGCCTTGCCGCGCTGATCTCGGCCGGCCATGACGTCGCGGCGGTCTACGCCCAGCCGCCCGCGCCCCGGGGGAGGGGGCAGACCTTGCGGCCATCGCCGGTTCAGGCGTTCGCGGAAGCTAAGGGACTGAAGGTGCGCACCCCGGCCTCTCTGCGCGCGCCGGAAGAGGTGGCCGCCTTCGCCGCTCTTGGTCTCGACGCCGCCGTGGTGGTGGCCTTCGGGCAGATCCTCCCCGCGGAGCTGCTCCAAGCGCCACGTCTGGGGTCCTATAACCTCCACGCCTCACTCCTGCCGCGCTGGCGGGGCGCCGCGCCGATACAGCGGGCGATCATGGCCGGCGACGCGGTGACCGGCGCGCAGGTGATGCGCATGACGGCCGGGCTCGATGAGGGCCCTGTCATCGCCCAGGCGCGTCTGCGGATCGACGCCCTGGATACCGCGGGGACCCTGCACGACCGCCTGGCCATGGCGGGGGCGGCTCTCATGGCCGAGGCCTTGGACCTGGTGGCCCGGGGCGCGGCGCGCGAGACGCCCCAGTCCTCCGCGGGGGCGACCTATGCCCGTAAGATCAAACCCGCTGAGACCCGCATCCGCTGGGAGCGGTCGGCGGCGCGGGTGGATGGCCTGGTTCGCGGCCTTTCGCCCGCTCCCGGCGCCTGGTTCCTCGCGCCGGGCGAGCGCGGTCCGGTCAGGGTCAAGGCGCTCCTCAGCGCCCGGGCCGAGGGCGAGGGCGAGCCAGGCCGGGTTCTCGACGACAACCTGCTTATCGCCTGCGGCAGCGGCGCGGTGCGAATTCTGCGCGTCCAACGCGAGGGACGCGGCGCCCAGGACGCGGAGCTCTTCCTGCGCGGATTCCCGGTCCCCGCGGGGACTCTTTTGATCTGATGCCTCGCTATCGGCTGATCCTGGAATATGACGGCGGGCCCTATGCCGGGTTCCAGGCCCAGAGCGGTCAGCCCACCGTCCAAGGTGTTCTGGAGCAGGCCATTCTCGGCTTTTGCGGGGAAGAGGTGCGCATCCACGCGGCGGGCCGCACGGACGCCGGCGTCCACGCCACCGGCCAGGTCATCCACTTTGACCTTGAGCGCGTCGTCACGCCCAAAACAGTGGTGAACGCGATCAACGCCCATCTTGGCGCCGCGCCGGTCGCGGTGGTGAGCGCCAGCGTGGCGGACACCGGCTTCCATGCCAGGTTTTCGGCCACCTCGCGGCGCTATCTCTATCGGATCCTCAACCGCCCTGCGCCGGCGGTTCTGGAGCGCGGCCGGGTCTGGCGGGTCAAGACGCCGCTCGACCATGAGGCCATGGCGGTCGCGGCGCGGGGGCTGCTCGGTCTGCACGACTTCACGACTTTCCGGGACGCGGCCTGCCAGGCCAGATCGCCGATCAAGACCCTCGATGTGGCGGCGGTGGAGCGCCATGACGAGGAGATCCATCTGGTCTTCGCCGCCCGTTCATTCCTCCATCGCCAGGTCCGCTCCATGGTGGGCTCTCTGGTGGAGGTGGGCCGGGGCCGTTGGTCGGCCGAGGACCTGAGCCACGCCCTCGCCGCGCGAGATCGCGCCGCCTGCGGGCCGGTGGCGCCGGCCGAGGGGCTTTGCCTCGCGGCGGTCAGCTATGAGGCCGCGCCGAACTTGGCGAAATAGTCGGTGATCAACCGCTCATAGATTCTGGACAGGGCCTCGATATCGGCGACGGGCGCCCCCTCGTCGATCTTGTGCATGCTGGCGCCCACCAGGCCGAACTCCACAACCGGGCAGAGGGCGCGGATGAACCGGGCGTCCGAGGTGCCCCCGGTGGTGGAAAGCTCGGGGGTGACCCCGCTGGCGGCGGCCACCGCGGCGGCCACGACGGTGGTAAAATCGCCAGGCGCGGTCAGAAAGGCTTCCCCGCTGATCGCGGTCTCGACGCTTATCCGCCCGCGAAAATCCCTTCCGGCGGCCTTGGCCTCTTCGGCGATCCAGACGGCGAGAGCCTCACCCAGATAGGCGGGATTGAACCGGATATTGATCCGGGCCTCGGCGCGGGCGGGAATGACATTGCCGGCGAGATTGCCGATATCGATGGAGGTGATCTCCAGATTGGAGGGCTGAAAGCCGTCGATCTCGGCGTCGAGGTTCCGGTCTAGGAGCCGCGAGAGAAGCCGCACCAGCACGGGCGCCGGATTGGCCGCCCTGTCGGGATAGGCCACATGGCCCTGGACGCCCTCGACGATCAGCCTGGCGCTCACGCTCCCGCGCCGGCCGATCTTGATCATATCGCCAAGCTGGGCGCTTGAAGTGGGCTCGCCCACCACACAGTGATCGATGATCTCGCCCTCAGCCTGGAGGGCCTTCACCACGGCCTTGGTGCCATCCTCGGCGACACCCTCTTCGTCGCCGGTGATCAGCAGGGACAGAGAGCCGCCCGGCGGCCCCTTCGCAAGCACCCGGCCCACCGCGGCGATATAGGCGGCGATGGCGCCCTTCATATCCGCCGCGCCGCGCCCCAGGATCACGCCATTTTCGATATGGGCGGCGAAGGGCGGCGCCGACCAGGCCGCCGCGTCCCCCGGGGGCACGACGTCAGTATGACCCGCGAAACAGAGATTGGGCCGGGCGTCGCCACACCGGGCATAGAGGTTCTCGATCTCGCCGAACCGCATGGGGCGGCAGACAAAGCCGAGGGCCTCCAGCGCGCCGCGCACCACGGCCATGGCGCCTGCGTCGGCGGGCGTCACCGAAGGGCAGCGAATGAGCGCCGCGCAAAGAGATACCGGATCGGCGGGGCTGGCGAGAGACATGAGCGGTCCTTAAGCTGAACCTCGCCGCCTCGCAAAGCTCAAGGTTTCCACAAGAAGATGACCAAGATCGATCTCGCCGCCGCGCCTGTCCGGACGGGCACGAATTATCCCGCGCCCCATGACGCGCCCTGCCGCTTAAGGGTTCGGCGGCGACTTGGCGACGCGGGGGGCCTCAGCCAATTCGGGGTCAATCACCTCACCCTGCCGCCCGGCGGTTGGTCTAGCCAGAGGCACTGGCACAGCCACGAGGACGAATTCGTCTGGGTGCTGGAGGGCGAGGTCGTGCTGCTGACGGACAGGGGTGAAACGCTGCTGAAAGCCGGCGATTGCGCCGCCTTCCCCGCGGGGGAGGCCAATGGCCACCATGTGATCAATCGCGGCGCCGCCGACGCCAGGCTGCTGGAGATCGGGACCCGCGATCCGCACCGGGATCGGACCACCTATTCGGATATCGACATGATCGCCGAGCCGGGTGAGGAAGAATATCGTCACCGCGACGGCGCGGCTTATCCCCTGTCGCGCTCTTAACTAACGGGGTGCGCGCTTCACCAAGATGCGCTGAAGCGTTCGGCGATGCATGCCCAGGCGCCGCGCGGTTTCGGAGACATTGTTTCCGCAGAGTTCATAGACCCTCTGGATGTGCTCCCACCGCACCCGGTCGGCGCTCATGGGGTTTTCCGGCGGCGCCGGCGCCTCCGTGACGGAGGCGACCATCAGGGCTTTCACCACATCATCCGCATCGGCGGGCTTGGCCAGGTAGTCGATGGCGCCGGCCTTCACGGCCGCGACGGCGGTGGCGATATTGCCATAGCCTGTCAGCATGATGATCCGCGCGTCCGGCCTGGCGGCCCTTAAGGCGTCCACGACGGTGAGCCCTGATCCATCCTCAAGGCGCAGATCCAGGACGGCGAAGGCTGGCGGGGACGCTTTCACCGCGGTGACCGCGTCGGCCACCGAACTGGCCAGGGTCACGACAAAGCCACGCGATTCAAGCGCCCGCCCGAGGCGCGTTCTAAGGACGGCGTCGTCGTCCAGGAGCAGCATCGACATATCGGCCGCGGTGAGGCGCGTCGCGGACTCGGCTCCCATCAGGACACCCTCCGAGCGCCGGTTCGTTCGTCGGTGAATGTCATCATATGCGGACGCCAATCGGCTGACGCAAGCAGGGGCGAGGGGGCTTCGCCGTTTCAGGTCGGCTGCAAGGCTTCGACCCGGCCACGAGCCCATCTGGCCGTGACGATCGCGCCGAGCTTCGGGCCATTGCGGAACGCCACCTGGGCCCCCGTCCGCTCCAGAAGGGTCTTGGCGATGAAGAATCCCAGGCCCATGCCAACGTGTCCGCTTCGCGAGCCTTCCGCCGTGCCGGCGCGGCTGGTGACATAGGGCTCGCCGAGTCTCGCCAGCACTTGCGGGGAAAAGCCCGGGCCATCGTCCCTCACCTCAATGGACAGCATCTCGGCGTCGAACCGGGCGGTGACCAGAATCTCGCCCCGGGCGAAATCATATGCGTTCTCCACCAGCGCGGCGAGAGCGTGCAGAATCTCCTGTCGTCGCCAGAGATCCGGCGTCGCCAGGCTGGGCGGCCCCGTCACCACCCCCTCGACGCGCACGCTCTGCGCGGCGACATAGGGGTCGACCACCTCGCGGACCAACTCCAGCAAGCTCATCCGCTCGTGCACCTCGTCAGACTGCTCGGGTTTTTCCGAAAGCCGCTTCAGAATGTCCCGGCATCGCTGGGCCTGTTCCACCAGAAGCCAGGCGTCTTCCTGGAACGCCCCCTCGCCTGCCTGGTAGGCCATTTCCTTCGCCACCACGGCGATGGTGGCCAGTGGTGTGCCCAGTTCGTGCGCGGCGGCGGCGGCCAGGGCGCCCAGGGCCGAGAGGCGCTGCTCTCGGGCCAGAACGGTCTCGGTGATCTGCAGCGCCAAGGCGTTGCGCGCGCGCTGGCCGCTCGACCAGGACGAATAGCCCGCCGCGAAGGCCATGGTCACGATCAGGGCGCCCGCGCACAGCAGACGATAGGCGGCGCGCAAATGTCCAACGCCATGGTTTGGCCAGGGCGGCGAGGCGATAAGGGCCAGGGCGAGCACACCGATCGTGGCCACGGCGCAGACCCCTACGGCGTAACGCGGCGGCAGGGCGCTGCCCGCAATGGTCACGGGCAGGACGAGCGCCAGCATCAGGGGATTGGTGAGGCCCCCGGTGACCGCAATCAGAACGCAGGTCTGCACGATATCGAAGGTGAGATGCGCCGTGACTTCCCAGTGCCGGCCATGGCCTTGCGGCGCGCGCCATAGGGCTGTGACGATATCAACAAGGGCGGACGCGCCAATGACGAGGAAACAGGCCGGGCCATCGACCTGCCAACCCAGGATCTTCCAGATCACCATCACCGCGATGATCTCGCTGACAAGAAGTATGCCGCGCATCTCGACCAAGGTGCTCACGCGGATGGCCCGGGTGGGCGTCGCCAAGGCTTGCGCGCTCACGGCGGCGGGCGTATCGGGCCCGCGCCGGGGGGGCGGGGCGCGGTGATCCTCCAGGGATGCGAGGGATGGCTCCGATGGCATGCTCTGGAAGATGGCTCCGATCGCGCCCGGGCGCGAGAGATTGTTCGCCGGGCGGGGCATGAGGCGGATACGATGAAACGCGTTGTGGTCTGGATCGCCTTCGGCGCCCTGGCGGTCCTGGCCGTCGGGCTCCTGGCGATACAGCTCTCGGGCCCGTCGCCGGCGCCGGCGACCCAGAGCGTGCAGACGGGCCCCGTGATCGGCGGTCCGTTCCATCTTACCAATCAGGCCGGGGCGCCCGCGGACCAGCGCCTGCTCCTGGGCAAATGGACGGCGGTGTTCTTCGGTTACACCTATTGCCCCGATGTCTGCCCCACCACCCTGGCGGCGCTTGGCCAGGTCAGCGATGATCTGGGCGCGGACCAAAAACGGTTCCAGGTCGTCTTCATCAGCGTCGACCCCGGGCGCGACACGCCAAAGGTGCTTGGGCGATATCTCTCGAGCTCTGCCTTTCCCAAGGGCGCCATCGGCCTGACGGGGACCCCCGCCCAGATCGCGGATGTCGCCCGCGCCTATCACGTCTTTTATCAGAAGGTCCCTCAAGGGACTTCTTACGTGATGGACCACACCGCCGTGGTCTATCTCATGGACCCCAAGGGCCAGTTCACGGCGCCCCTCGATGTAACCGCGCCCCCGGCCCAGGTGGCGGAACACCTGCGCCAGGTGATGGATTGATGGCGAGAGGGCCCGCTCCCGCCCTTTCATCGCGGGGCGCGACCGCTTAAGGTGACGACGCGGGACCCTGCTCGGAGATCGGATGCTTTACGCGTTTCATGAAGCGGCCTTCGGCATGGCCGCCCCCTTGCGTCTCGGCGCGGAGATCACGCGCCATTTCTGGCGCTCGCCCCTCAATCCGGCCGGCGAGACGGATATGGGCCGCACCCTTTTCGCCTCGGCCGATGTGGTGGCGAATATGACCCGTCGCTATGGCAAGCCCGCCTGGCGAATCGAAGAGGTGACGATTGGCGGCCATCCGGTGGCGGTTTCCATGGAAACTCCCTGGCGGACCCCCTGGGTGAAGCTGCGCCATTTCCGGCGCGATCCCGAGGGTCTCGCCGCCGCCGGCGCGGACGTGGAACGGCCCCCGCTGCTGATCGTCGCGCCGCTCTCGGGCCATTACGCGACCCTGCTGCGCGGCACGGTCACGGCGTTCCTCGCCGATTTCGACGTCTATATCACCGACTGGTCCAATGCCCGGGATGTTCCCATCGCCGCGGGACGCTTCGGTCTGGCGGACTATATCGACACGATCGGCGGCATGCTGAACCATATCGGTCGGCGCGCCCACGTGGTCGCCGTCTGCCAGCCCGGGCCGCCGGTCCTCGCTCAGACCGCCTTGATGGCGGCCGATGGCCATGCCTCGCGCCCCGCCAGCCTGACCCTCATGGGATCGCCCATTGATGCGCGGCTGGCGCCCACCAAGGTCAACTCCCTCGCCGAGGCCAAGCCCTTCGCCTGGTTCGAGTCGCGGATGATCGACACGGTTCCCTGGCCGTGGCTGGGCTCCATGCGGCGGGTCTATCCCGGCTTCGTGCAGCTCTACAGCTTCATGTCCATGAACGCCGACGCCCACCAGGACGCTCACCGCCGCTACTTCGCCGATCTGGTGAAGGGTGACGGCGAGCCGGCCGAGCGGCATCGCGAATTCTACGACGAATATCTCAGCGTCCTGGACATGACCGAGGAGTTCTATCTGGAGACCATCGATGTGGTCTTTCAGCGATATCTCCTGGCCAAGGGTGAATGGGTCCATCGGGGTCGCAAGGTCGAGCTCTCCGCCCTCACCGACGTCGCCCTGATGACCGTGGAGGGCGAGAACGACGATATTTCCGGCGTCGGCCAGACCCAGGCGGCCCATGGCCTTTGCCCGGGCCTGCCCGAGAGCCTGCGGGAGCTTTATGTACAGCCCGGCGTCGGCCACTATGGGGTCTTTAACGGCCGCCGGTTTGTCGCCGAGATCTATCCCCGGGTGCGTGATTTCATCGCGCGGAGCGAAGCGGCGCTTTAAGGTTCCGGCACGCGGGGGCGATTCGGCCCCTGATATTGCCCGGACCGGCGCCTTGAAATGAGCCTCTTTGGACCGCGCTATGAGGACGGGCAGCACCTTGATCTGGGCGGAGTCAAGGTCCGTCTGCGCGTCAGCGGTCGGGCCAGGCGGATATCTCTTAAAGTAGATCAGCGCAGCGGCGAGGTTTTGGCCGTGGCGCCCACGCGCGCGCTCCTGGGCGAAGCGGCGGGGTTCGCCAGGTCCCGGCGGGACTGGCTGTCGGACCAGATCGCCCGGGTTCCTCCGCCGGCCCCGGCCTTGGCGGGCGGCCAGGTCATGCAGGTGCTGGATGAGCTTTGGCGGCTTAACCCCGACGGACGCCGCCCGCGCCTCAGCCCCCCGGCGACCGACGGGGTCAGGGAGCTTCGCGGTTGCGGGGCCGGGGAGGTCGATCCCGTTCTGGTCAGGCGCGCCGTCATCCGCGAGGCCCTTTGCGCCTTCGAGGCCCGCGCCGCGCATCACTGCGAGCGCCTCGGCGTTCCGCCGCCGCCCCTGCGCCTCATCGACGCGCGCACGCGATGGGGCTCCTGCACCCCGGCTCAGCGGGGTCGCCCGGCCTCCATCCGCCTTTCCTGGCGCTTGGCGCTTGGGCCGTTTGGGGTGGCCGACTACGTGGTCGCCCACGAATGCGCGCACCTTCTCGAAGCCAATCACGGGCCCAGATTCTGGGCTCTGGTGGAGCGGCTGGTGGGGAATCCCAAGGCCTTGCGCGGCTGGCTGAAAACTAAGGGCGGAAGCCTGCACGCGCTGCTGTGATCTGCCGGCCGCCACCGAATCCGCGCTACCATGGGCCTCTCGACGGAGTGGCCCGGGGGGAAGGCCGGCGGCGGCCCCTCCGGCGGCCTTCAGCCCTCGCCGGTCCAGCGACCCACGAGGGGGATCACGCCCAGATCCTTACAGATGGCCATGACAGCGCCCGACAGACTGAGGCTGAGATAGGCGTCGAAGCGTGGACCCTCGGCCAGCTTCTCATGGAGTTCGTTCCGCAGGCGTTCCATTTGCGCTTCGTCGCGATCCTCGTCGCCAAATCCCGGCTTGATGGCTTCAAGGACATTCTCGCGAACCTCCTCACGGAAGGCGGACAGGTCCTTTTCCGGGCGGGGAAGGTGGCCCACGGGCGGCGGCGGGAATTGGGGGAGGGGGCAGGAGGGTGGATTGCTGGCGAGCAGGGCGGTGATCTCGTTTTCGATCCGCATCTGAAGACTAATGGCAAAGCGCACGTTGTGGGACCGGCGCGCGTAAGCGACGACCGGATCGGAGTCATAGGGGAAATCCATCCGCGGCGAGGGCCATTTCAGATCATCCATGACGGGCGTGGCCTCGCGCGCGTTCTTAAGCTCCGATAGCGCCTGATGCCGAACCGCCTTTGCTCCGCCCTGATCCTTAGCAAGGCGTGCTGACCACCCCGCTATTCATCGAACCTTTTCCGTCTCCTTAGGCGCTGAAACCCGGCGCGTCTTGGTCTCGGCTTTGGGCTTTGGCAGAAGTCGGAAGCGCGTCTGGCACCAGGCGAAATCAACACCGACGTCCAGCAGAGCATCGGAACGCCCGCATGGGCAGGCAAAGTCCATGACCCCGGTGACGCGATAAGTCTCCCCGGCCTGCAGGGGAACGGGCCTGCCAGTGACATGGTTCGGGGCGGCGTTTACGCAGAGAACAAGATCGCCGGGGCCGATAGCGTCGCTCATCGCTTCCAACGATTGCCTTGCCGACTCCGGCTGCGGTTAGGATTCGGTCGGGCTAGACGGCTTGGCGAGCTTTTCGACCCTGCGCGAGAGGGCGGGCGTGATCATTCGGACCAGATCGATGGGTTGCAAGGCGTCGGTCTCGATATTGTCCGGCGCCGATGCGTCCTCGGTGTTGAAACGGTGGGTGAACAGCCAGTAGTCCAGATCCCCGACGGCGTCCCCGGCGGATGTGTAATGGATGTCGGCGCCGACCCGGTCCGCCTGCCGCGAAGGCTCCGTCCTGAAGGCCCGCCCGCCCACGATAACCGCCATGGTCGGGTTTTGAGACGCCGCCCGAACATCGCTTATGGTCTTGACGAGCGCGGCCAACCGTTCGCGCCGGGTGAAGACGTCGCTCAGCGTCAGGGCGATGGCGTCGAACCAGTGGGTGCTGACCAGGCCCACAAGCTCGGCGTCGGATTTGGGAAACTCGGCCTGAACGCTCCAACCGGCCTGACGGAAGAAGCCACCCAAAAGTGTGGCGCCCAGCAAGTGGGTTTCCCGTGGCGGCGGGGTTATCAGGACGCTCTGGCCGGTGATCGCCACGCGCCGGCCGGCC
Source organism: Caulobacteraceae bacterium (assembly GCA_003136615.1). Taxonomy (GTDB): domain Bacteria; phylum Pseudomonadota; class Alphaproteobacteria; order Caulobacterales; family Caulobacteraceae; genus Acaudatibacter. Next base: position 14,846 of record PLFA01000110.1, read on the forward strand.
GCCTGGCCGGCTTCGAGGCCCCGGGCGAGGTTCTGGAGTTTTGACAGGGCTATCGTCACGGCAAAGCTGTCGCAGCGGTCATCGCACCACCAATCGCCGAGGAGATGGGCCGCGGGCTCGAGGAGACGACGACAGATCACGCGGACCTCGTCTCCGACGGCGCGTCGGTCACGAACCAAAGATTCGAGACCGGCTTCATCGCCGGCCAGGGCGAGTTCCGCGATCCGCCAAGGTCCAGACGCCTCCGGTATGTCGGTCTCGGCGGTTAAGACGTTTTCTGCGACCAAGGCTTGTTGAACCAAGGCTTCCGGCGCCAGACTGCCCAGTAACGGTCGCTCGCCATCAGGACGGCGGACAAATCTCAGATCCCATTCACTGAACAGGCGCACGGGGGTGACGCCCTCACCGAGCAGCTCGATATCACAGTGCCGCTCATCGTCCTTGATCGACGACCACAGGCCCTCAAGCGCGGTCCCGGGCCCCTCAAGCCACTGGAAGAAGCGGTCCCCCTCGTGAACCAGCATTCCGGTGACGCCGAACTGCCTGTTTCGCTCCCGCGCCTCGTCCACCAGTCGGTCCAGATCATCGGAACTTGGCCGGCGTTTCGCCCGACTCTGGTAGCAGAGGGTCGCCAGGGGCGGCCCCGCGCGCGCCTCGGATGGATTTGAATAATCCGTCTGGCGCCGGCCGGCTGGGTCCGTGGTTCCCATGGCGATCTCCACTTCCCGTTGTCACGCCAGCCTCATGTCTGGCGCGATATTGGTGAGGAACTCCGCCGCCGATCGGGGGACAACCGAATTCCAATTTTGGTGTGCTGCTCGGTGAAGAACCGATGTTTGCTGGGTAACAAAGTCCGCCAAGACACGATGTTGTCAAGACAGATAAACGCCTCGCCGGATCACTTCCGTGGGAAACCGCCGCAGGTTCTCTCGGAGTCTAGAACGGAACAGGCACGCGCTTAGGCTTGGNNGAGCGTCGCGCCCGGCGGGCCGTCGGGCGGCGGCGTCGCCACCGCCGCGTCCTGCGCGCTGGCCGAGGGGATGGGTTTGGCGGCCAGGCGGGGCAGGGCCTGGGCCATGAAGTTTCGCCAGATCTCGGCGGGCGGACCGCCGCCGGTGACCTTGCGCATGGGGGTGTTGTCGTCCTTGCCGACCCAGACGGCGGCGACGAAACCGCCGGTGAAGCCGATGAACCAGGCGTCCCGATAATCGCTGGTGGTGCCGGTCTTGCCGGCCAGATCATAGCCGGCGATCCGGGCGCGCCCGCCGGTTCCGGACGCGATGACTTGGCGCAACATCTGGTCCATTTCGCCCAAGGCCGGCTCGCTGATCACCTGGGTGCGCTGGGGCGGCCCGTGGTCGTAGAGAAACTTGCCGTCCGCCGTGCGGATCCGCTCGATGCCGTAGGCGCTGACGCGATAGCCGCCATTGCCAAAGGCGTCGTAGGCCTCAGTCATCTCCAGCGGGCTGACCCCCACCGCGCCGAGCGCCATGGAGGGGTCGGTCTGGATCCTCGAGGTGATGCCGAGGTTGTGCGCCGTCTGGGCCACATTCACCGTGCCCACCTCATCCGCGAGGCGCGCCGCCACGGTGTTGATGGACTGGGCCAGGGCCGTCTCGAGTGTGATCGGCCCGAGATAGCGGCCGGTATAGTTGCGCGGCGTCCAGCCCTTGATGGTGACCGGCTCATCCACCACGCCTTCGCTCGGCGTATGGCCCTGGATCATGGCGGTCAGATAGACGAAGGGCTTGAAGGCCGAGCCGGCGAGGCGCTCGCCCGCGCTCGCCCGGTCATATTGGCTCTCGCCATAGTCGGCGCCGCCGACATAGGCGCGGATGCGCCCTTCCCCGTCCATGGCCACCAGCGCCGCCTGTTTCACGCCCACTTCGCCATGGGCGGCGACGCCAGCCCGCACGGATTCCTCGGCGGCCGCCTCGATAGGCAGGTCCAGGGTCGTTTCCACCACCAGATCCTGGGTGGGATCGCCCAGGCGCGCGCGCACCTGGCCGTCCAGCCAATCGACGAAATAGAGCGCCCTTTGATCGGCGAGGCGGGAGGAGACGCGGACGGGCTGGCGGAAGGCCTCGTCCCGCGCCTGGGCGGTGATCGCGCCCATCTGGTACATCTGATCGATTACAAGGGTGGCGCGCTTTGCGGCCCGGGCGCTGTTGGCGGCGGGGTTATAGCGCGAGGGGCCCTTCATGGTGGCCGCCAGGAGCGCCGCTTCGCCGAGCGTGAGCTTGGCGGCGGGCTTGCTGAAATAGCGCTGAGAGGCCGCCTCGATGCCGAAGGCGCCGCCGCCAAAATTCACCCGGTTGAGATAGAGGGCCAGGATCTGGGTCTTGCTGAAATGGGTCTCGAGCCAGACGGCCAGGATCAGCTCCTGAACCTTGCGGCGATAGGTCTGGGCGGGGGTGAGAAAGATATTCCGCGCGAGCTGCTGGGTGATCGTCGAGCCGCCCCGCAAGGGCGCGCCGTGGTGGCTGAGGTTGTAGACCTCCGAGCGCAGCATCCCCCAGGGGTTGAAGCCGAAGTGATGATAGAATTGCCGATCCTCGATGGCGACGAAGGCGGCGGGGACGTAAGGCGGCAGGCTCGCCAGATCCACCGGCGGGGTGTTCTGGCTGCCGCGCACGGCGATCAGGGCGCCGGAGCGATCCAGATAGCTGATCGATGGCGCGCGCTTGGTGTCATATAGGGCCGAGGTGTCGGGCAGGTCGCGGGCGAAGATCGCGATCACGGCCACCAGGGCGATGGCGCCCCAGACCCCGAGAACCAGGGTCCAATAGATAAGGGCGCCGAGCCATGAGCGGCGCCGCCAGGATCCGCCCGCTGGGGTTTGAGACATTCGCCTTGCCTATTGCGCTGGGACGGGCCTCGCAACGGGGCGCGTGGATGTATCCTGGCGAGAACACCGCCGGGAGTATCTAACCGGCGGTACATTGACGTGGGCTTAATGGGGCGCCCGTCTTTTTGTGGGTGCACAATAACAGTTGCGCCCTTGATTTAATGGGTGCACAAAATTTGAATGAAGATCGAGTTCGATCCTGCCAAGGATGCGACGAATATCGCCAAGCACGGCGTGTCGTTGCGGGCGGCGGAAGGGTTCGATTGGGACACGGCGTTTGAGCGTGAGGATGATCGGTTCGATTACGGGGAGGTGAGGTTCGTCGCCATAGGTTAGATTGGTGCGCGTTGCATGTGCTCATCTTTACTGAAGGCTCCGATGAAAATGCGGTTCGCGGGATCAGTCTGCGCCCGGCGGAAAAACACGAAGCGAAGTTCTACTATGACCAAATTTGACCCTCAGATTCACGACGAAAACCCACCAATGGACGCCGCTTTCATGACCGGGATGACGCCGTCCCGGCGTGGACGCCCTAAGCTGGAAGCCCCAAAGGTGGAGGTGAAGATCCGCCTGGATGCGAAGACGGTGGAGCACCTGCGAGGCAGCGGTCCCGGATGGCAAACGCGCATAAACGCCCTGCTGGGCAAACTGGTGGCGACGGGACAGATCTGAACGCTTCGGGCGTCCGCCCGCTTTGGGCCCGGATCGGGCAGCATGTGTCGATAAATCGCGAATTCGTCGACACGTTTGAGCTATCTGTCGATAGCTTCGACATTTGGCGATAGGGGCGATCCGCCCGGCCTTCCGCTCCGTTCAGCGCCCTGCGATAAGGGATTCGTGACCCCAACCCTTGATGATGCTCGCGGCCTGTTGCGCCGCGTTTTCGGCCATGCGGAGTTTCGCGGCCTGCAGGGGGAGGTGATCTCCGAGGTTCTGGCCGGGCGCAACGTTCTGGCGGTGCTGCCCACGGGCGGGGGCAAGAGCATCTGCTATCAGGCGCCGGCGATCCTGCGTCCGGGGGTCGGTCTGGTGATTTCGCCGCTCATCGCCCTGATGAGCGATCAGGTGGAGGCGCTTCGCCAGTTGGGCGTGGCGGCGGCGCGCATGGATTCGGGTCTGGCTCCAGGGGAACGTGAGGAGACCTGGCGCCAGCTTGCCGAGGGGCAATTGGACCTGATCTATCTCTCCCCTGAGGGGCTGATGCAGCCCTGGGCGCTTGAACGCCTGACCGCCACGCCACTTTCGCTCATCGCGGTGGACGAGGCCCATTGCGTGAGCCAATGGGGCCATGACTTTCGCCCCGAATACCGGGCGCTGGGGCGCCTGGCCGAGATATTCCCAAGCATCCCGCGCCTGGCGGTGACGGCCACGGCCGACGCCCGCACCCGGGAGGACATCCGCGCCCAGCTTCGTCTCGGCGACGCGGCGCAGTTCGTGGCGAGCTTCGCGCGGCCGGAGCTCGCGCTTTTCGCCGAGCGCAAGCAGGGAAAGGGGCGCGCGCGGGTGACGCAGCTGGTGAAGGCGCGGGCAGGGCGTTCGGGGATCGTCTATGCCGGATCGCGCGCCGGGACCGAACAGATCGCCGAACAGCTGGTCGCCGAGGGCGTCGCCGCGAAGGCCTATCATGCGGGCCTTGATAAGGCGGTGCGGCGCGACCGCCTGGCCTGGTTCCTGCAGAGCGATGACGCGGTGATGGTGGCTACCATCGCCTTTGGCATGGGGATCGATAAGCCGGACGTGCGCTTCGTGATACATGCCGATCCGCCCGCTTCCATTGAGGGCTATTGGCAGGAGATCGGCCGGGCCGGGCGCGACAAATCCATGGCCGAGGGCGTGACCCTGTATAGCGCCGCGGACATGGCCTGGGCTCTGGAGCGGATCAGCCGGGGCGGCGCCTCCGAGGCGCAGGCCCAGATTCAGGCGCGGAAAGTGCGCCAGCTCTATGCGCTCTTCGAAGGCGGCGCCTGTCGCGCGGCGGCGGTGCGGCGCTATTTCGGCGAGACCGAGGCCCAGCCCTGCGGCCAGTGCGACCGCTGCCTCCATCCGCCGATCGGGGTGGAAATCACCCAGGCGGCCCAGAAGGCTCTCTCGGCGGTGCATCGTCTGGGCGGACGCTTCGGGCGCGGCCGGCTGGTGGACCATCTGCTGGGCAAGACCAAGGATGTGCGCCCCGAGGAGGCGACCCTCTCCACCTTCGGCGTCGGCAAGGAGATGAGCGAAGGCGCCTGGCGGGGCCTGATCGACCAGCTTCTCTTTGAGGGGCTACTGGCCGAAACGCCCAATGACGGACGCCCCTTGATCACCCTGGCGGACCCTGAGGCGGTGCGGGCGGTCTATCGCGGCGAGCGGCGCCTGACGGTGCTGAAGGCCCCCGCCTCATCGCCCGCCGCTGAAGCGCCGGCCAGTCGCCGCCGCAAGGAGGGCCCCGATGATCTGACCCCGGAGGCTCAAGGCCTCTTCGAGGCCCTGCGCGCCTGGCGCCGCGAGGAAGCCGCCCGCCAGCACCTGCCGCCCTATTTCATTTTCTCGAATGACACCCTGGCCCAGATCGCCCGCATGCGGCCGGCGAGCCTCGCCGATCTTCTGGGCGTGGAGGGTGTCGGCCAGGGCAAGTTGGAGCGCTATGGCGAGGCGGTTATTGGGGTCGTGGGCGGTGGCGCGGCGAGATAGACACGCGAACCCAGACGTGAGTTCCGGTCACCTGGGTCCTGGCTCGCGCTACGCTTGGCCGGATGACGCCAAATTCTCACGTCATCCCGCACCAAGCGGAGCGAAGATGCGGGACCTAGGAGAGGGGTGGAGCGCAGGGCTCGCGAACCTAACCCGACGGCCGCCCAGGTAGGGGATAGCCCGCGATCTGCTCCAGGCTCGGGGTTCCCGCCACGGCGTGGGCCGCCAGGCGGCCGCTCATGACCGTGCCCTCGACGCTCCCCACATTGAGGCCGGTATAGATCCAGTCGCCGGCCAGGAAGAGATTGTCAAAGCCGCTCTCCCAGGCCTTGAGGCGGTGGGCCGTGCTGCCCGGGGGCGAGGTCACATAGCGCTCGGTGGGGTCGATATTGGCGCGCCAGAACTGGGCGTCGAACCGGGCGATCCCGACGCCTGGCGCGGCCCGGGTGTCGATCAAGAGATTGAAGTCAAATCCATAGGGGTCGGCGGGGGGATGGTTGGCGTTTCCCGTCGCCTTTGGCANNCCCCCCCCCCCGCCTGGAGATACTGCACCGACTGGTATTTGACCCGCGCCTTCTGCCGCACCGGATAGTCGTGATCGTCGAAGGGGGGCTCGGGCTCATCCTGCGTCATCAATCCGCAGAAGTACCAGAGGCCTTTCGGCCCATTCTCGTTCGGCCAGTCCTCGAAGGGCAGAAGATCGCTGAACTCGGCGTGACCATTATTGGGATTGAGATAGGTGGTGCTGAGCACGCTCTCGCCGGGCCGTAAGGGGATCGACCAGCCCATGCCTTGGGCGTCCCTGTCCACCCAGATCTGAAAGGCCTGGGTCAGGTGCGCGGGGATCGCTTCCACCATCTGGGCCCATTTCGGCTGGGCCGCCATGAGCTCCTGGCAGAGATGGGGAACCGCGCCGATGGAGATCGCGAAGATCAGCTTATCGAAGGCCTCGCCCGCTTTGAGGGTGAGGCGTTCGGGCGCCTCCCAGGGCGTCCACCAAGATTCCAGGTCCACGCCGGCCGCGGCGAGGGCTTCGCCCTCGACAAGCTGGTCATAGAGCGGCGCGGGCGGCCAGCAGGGCAGCCCCTTGACGTCGATAAGCGGATCGTAGCCGGCGTCCGGCGACTTGATGTGAGCCTGAACGGCGATGTCCACCGCCGCCACGCGCGTCCCCGCCGCGTCCAGCCGCAGGCCCTCCACCTTATGGAAGAATTCGAATTTCACGCCCCGCCGTTTCAGCACCAGATAGAGCGGGGCGATGAGCGTCTCGCCGGTTCCCGCCGCGAAGCGCCAGATGAACGAGCCCATATAGCCGAAGGCCTGGAGCGCCCAATGGACATAGGCGCCGGCCGCCATGCTGGGCGAGAGAGATGTGTCGCCGCTCGGGTACTGATAGGTCATGTTGATATAGTTGAAGGCCAGCGGCGAGGAGATGGTCTCGGGCCGGGCCCCATGGCGGGCCAGCCAGTCGCTGAAGTTCTCCGTGTCGAGATAGTCATAGCCCCGGGCCACCACGTCATCCGCCAGGGCGCCGCGGATCAGGGTCAGGGTGTGGTCGGTGATGATGAAGAATCGCCGCAGATCGTCGCTCCCCTGGATCAGCGGGTAGAGCAGGTCGTCGATAAAGCGCCAGCCGTTGGCGATCACATCCACCACAGGGTGGTTGGGTCCAAGAGCGATATCCCGGCCCAAGGCCCCGGCGATGTTGGCGACGAGCTTTTGACCCTCCGCCTTGATCCTGGCGGCCATGCTGCCAGGCGGCGCGTTGAATTGGAGCAGGGCGTCGCCCAGGCCCTCGATCAGGCCCGTCAGGGCGCGCTGGAAAGCGGGTGTGGTGGGCGGATTGCGGGGCGACAAGGGGTTGGTGGGAAATCGCTGGGGCCAGGGCGTCATCCGGCCGTTCCGCCACTCCCACAGGACGCCGAAATTGTCGGGCAGGATGGCGCTCTCGAAGGTCGCGAGCGGCGCGCCGGGCGCGCGCGCCAACTCATCATAGACCGCGGCGAAGAGGGGCAGGGCGTTCCAATAGCTGCCCAGAAAGCCGTGGATCCCGTGTTCCTCGATCCGGCCATTGGGGCCGCGGGACGAGGCGCATTTACCCCCGAGGCGCCAGCCCATCTGATGAACCGTGACGCTCTCGAACTTTTCGGTCCAAGCCGGGTCGCTGGTGAGCTCGAACGCCGAGACCAGGGCGGCGATGCCGCCGCCGAGGATCGCAATCTTGGGCTTCTCGTCCGACATGGGGCCCCCACCCTTTGCTTTGAATTAGCCGCGCCAACCCGCGTTTCGCAGCGCCTTCATATAGAGCTCTACCGTGGTCTCGTCGGTAAAGGGAAGGCCAAGACGAATCATGTTTTCGCTGTAGCTCGGCAGAAGCCGGCGACCCTCGCCGAAGGCCATGCGGGCGTCCTCCAGCTTGCCAGCCGCGGCGCGACAGGCGGCCAGGAGATAGTGCAGGAAGAACTGGTGCGGGCTTCGGGCGCAGGCGTCCGCCGCGTGGCGCGCGGCGTCTTCGTACCGCCCCTTGATGAAGCTGGCGAAAGCCTTGGTGCGAAACCAAAGGAAGGCGTGGGGATCGCCCGGGGCGCTGGCGATGGCCGTGCTCGACCATTCAATCGCCTCGTCCAGCTGGTTCGCGAGAAGGGACAGCCGGCCCATCTCTCCCGCCGCCGCCGCCAGATAGGGGTTGAGGTCGAGGGCCAGGCGTTGCTCCGCCACGGCCTGGTCGCCGCGTCCCATGAAGGAAAGGACCATGCCGTGAACGCAATGGGCATAGGCGTCGCCGGGGTCGAGGGCCACGGCCCGGCCCATCAGGTCATAGGCCTGGATGACGGAATTGCTGGGATCGCCGGTAACCCCGGTCCACGCTTGGCCCAGATGGCACAGAGCCTGAAGCGTGATGGTGGGAACATCGTCGGGTTGCAGCCGCCGCGCCTCGGCGAGCAGCGTGAGCGCCGTCTCGAAATCCTCCGCCGTGGCGCGCCAGAAGCGCCATCGCCCGCGCAGGAAAAGGCTCCAATGGTCCGTGGCGCCCTTATGACCCTTGAGGGAGCGCGAGGCCTCGTGATCGAGAAGCGCGGGCTCGATCCGCCCGACAATCGCCGCCAGCATCTTGTCCTGGACAACCAAAGGCTCGCTGGCCGACTGGTCATAATGCGCCGACCATACCGCCCGGTCGTTCACCGCGCTGGCCAGGGTGATCAGAACCCGCACATCGCCGCTCATGCGCCGGATGTGGCCCTGAACCAGATAGTCCGCCCCGAGGCTGGCGCACAGACGCGCGAGCTGCACGGGGCCTTCCGGAACGTCCGGATGGGTTGAGCGGACGGCGATGAGCCGTGACTTGGCCAGGGCCGCCACAAGCTCTTTGGCCAGGGCCTCGGCAAAGGCGCTATCGCCAATCCTGCCGATCGCCGTGAAGGGCGCGATGACCACCACGGGGCGGTGGTCGGCGTCGATGATTGTGGCCGCGCGCCACGCCTCCGGGTCGGGGGGGCCTGGGCCCGCCGCCGCCGCGGCGTCCTCTCTCATGCGCGGGCGCAGGGCCAGACGCCGCTCACGCCGCCAGTCTTCGAATCCCTCTTCCCCGGCGATCTCCAGTCCTTCGAGGAAATCCTCCGCGGCGCGCGCGGTCGGGCCGGCGCCCCCCGCGGGCGTATGAGCATCCACACAGAATTGGGAGAGATCGAGGCGCACGCGGTCCCGCTCGGTGAGGAGCAGGGGCGATTCGCCATTGTTGAGCAGCCGCCGAAGCTCCGAGAGCTCCCGCCGCAGGCTTCCCGCCGCTTGCGTGTCCTCGCGCGCTCCCCAGAGCTTTTCCTGAAGCCAGCCGCGGGAACGCTCGCCCTCGGCCGACATGGCGAGCATGGCGATGAGGCCCATGGCGCGCTTGCTTGTAATGCCGACCCGCCGCCCCTCGGGATCGAGCAGCCGGAAGGGCCCAATCAGATTGAGTTTGTAATGTCCCAACGGCGCGGTCTTTAGCCCCCGAAAGCCTGTCACAACTCATTTAACGATTGAATTGAACGAGTCACGACGTTTTCACGTTTTGCGAACAGTCGGATTATCGAACTCAAGCGTAAACTATAAATCCGAGTGATGGGCGCAAGGCGATGACGATCAGATCGATCCTGGATGAATCCGCCGCGATAATTGGCAGAGGCCTGGCCTTTTCGCGCGGCCTCAGCCAAGTCAGGCCCGACGGCGCGGGCCCCAGTTGGGTTGACGCCTCGACCTTGAGGAGATTCTGGGCCTTGAAGGAGACCAAAAAGTCGCGCGGCTGGCTTGTGGGCTTGGCGCTCGTGGCCCTGGCCCTCGTGGTCTCCCTCGTCCTGGCCTAATTGTTCCATCACAGATCCGGCCGGATCACCGCCTTGCCGATGACCTGACGCTCGCTCAGGAGATCAAAGGCCTCTCGCCAATGCGTCAGGGGCAGTTCGGCGTGGACGCGCGGCCTGATCAGACCCTTATCAGCCAGGGACCAGACGGCGTCGATGTTTTCACGTCCCTTTTGCGGGAACTGGCGGCCATATTCGCCCGCCCGCACGCCCATGACGGAAAAGCCCTTGATCAGGGGCATATTGGCCGAGAGGCTGGGAATGCGTCCGGATGTGAAGCCCACCACCAGCAGCCGACCGTCAAAGGCGATGCAGCGGACGCTCTCGTCGAACACATCCCCACCCACCGGGTCATAGATGACATCAGCGCCGCGGCCGCCGGTCAGCGCCTTGACCTCCTCGCGGAAGCCGCCGGTGACATTGACCACGGCCTCGGGGCCATATTCCGCCCGCACCACCTCAAGCTTGGCGTCCGCGGCCGAGGCGGCGATCACCCGGCAGCCCAGGACCCGCGCGAGGTCGACGCAGGCCAAGCCTACCCCGCCGGCGGCGCCATGGACCAGGACCCATTCTCCCGCCTCCACGCGCGCGCGCCGGACCAGGGAGACATAGGCGGTGAGATAGGCCGTTCCATAGGCGCTGGCCTGAGCGAAGGAGAGGCCGCGCGGCTTGTGGCGCAGGCTCGACACCGGCGTCACCGCATATTCGGAAAAGCCGCCGATGCGGGCGCCCCCCACCACGGCCTCGCCGACGGACCATCCTTCGACCTCTTCACCGAGCGCCGCGATCTCGCCGGAGAGCTCAAGGCCTGGAATGAAGGGCAGGGCCGGCCTGTGCTGATATTCGCCGCGGGTCATCAGAAGGTCGGGAAAATTGACCGCCGCGGCCCTCACGCGAATGAGCGCCTCCCCCGGGCCGGGACGGGGCGTCTCAATGTCTCTCAGGACGCATCCGCCATAGTCGGGGCTGAGACTTCCGACGACCAGAGCGCGCATCCGCGGAGCGCGCACGGTCAGGCGCTTTCTCGCGCCGTGTCCCGCGCCAGTTCGGCGATCTGACGGCAGGCCGCGCGGGCCGCCGGGACGATATCGATGAAGGCGGTAAAGGCGTGGGCGAGGCTGTCATAGCAGCGATAGACGGCTCGCCCCCCGGCGGCGATGAGCGCGCGGGCATAGGCCTCGCCCTGGTCCACCAGCGGATCGAAGCCCGCGCCGGCGATCAACGCCGGGGCGAGGCCCGTCAGGTCCGGCTCGCGCAACGGTGAGAGGCGCGGATCCTTCGGCGAAACCTCGGGCCCCAGATAGTGGCCCATAAACCAGGCCATATCCGCCGCGGTAAGGGGCCAGCTCTGGCCATAGAGGGTCATGGAGGGTTGCTCCCCCGCCGCATCGAGGGCGGGGTAGATAAGGAGCTGCAGGGCCGGTTGCGGCTCGCCGGCTCGCCGCAGGGCCTGACAGGCGCTGGCCGCCAGATGGCCGCCGATGGAATCGCCGCCCACCGCGATCCGCCCAGGCGCGGCTCCAAACCCGGCGCCGGCGTCGCGCCCCCAGCGGCAAGCGGCCAGCATGTCCTCCAGGGCGGCGGGAAACCGGTTTTCGGGCGCCAGGCGGTAATCGATGGAGACCACCGGCCATCCCGCCGTGGCGGCGAGGAGGGCGCAGAAACTCTCACCCGTATCGAGATCGCCGATCACCCCGCCCCCTTGATGGGCGAAGATGAAGAGCGGCGCATCCAGGCTCAGAACGGCGGGACGGTACAAGCGCGCGTCGATCAGGCCGTCGCCGCCCCGAATCGTCAGGGGCGTGACGGTGACCCCGGGCTCCGGCGCGCCGCGCAAGACGCCAAACCCCGCCGCCGTGTGAAGGCGGGCGACTTCGGGCGCCAGGCTATGGAGCGGCGGGGCCGCGCGGCCCTGGGCGGCGATGAATTGCAGGCGCGGATCGAGAGTGCGTCCGCCCACATAGACCGCCGCGCCGCCGGACAGGGCGCGAAGCACCGGGGCCGGAAGCGCCAGAAAGGCCTTCAGCGCCAGGCTGCGCGGATCGAGAGTCGCCATGGGCCGGCCCTTTAGCGTTCGATCCGGGGCAGGTGCGGAACGCCGCCCATGATCAGACGCACCACGAAATCCGCCGCGCCGGCCACGTCCAAGGGACGGCGGTGCATCATCCTCTCCCCGACCTCCCGGGCCACGGCGATGGCGCTAGCGGTGAGATAGTCGAGGTCGACCTTGGCCGCCAGATCGCGATCCATGGTGGCGGCGAAGGCGCCGCGCACCTCGGCGAACACCGCCACGAGCTCGGGCGTATGGCGCATCAGCATGACCGCTTCGCCAGCGGGCGCGGCGTCGCCCCAGGCGGCCTGCTCGCTGGCGATGAAATTGAAATAGGCTGTGACCGCGGCCCGCAGATAGGAGGCGAAGTCGGTGGCCTGCGCGGACTGGGCCTGGAGAATCGGCCGGAACCGCCGGGCGCCGTCATCGGCCAGAGCGTCGAACACCTCCTCCTTGGAGCGGTAGTAATTATAGAATGCCCCCACCGAGAGGCCGGTGCGGCGGATGATGTCGCGCACCGTGGCGGTCTCGAAACCCAGCTCGCCAAAGACCTCGCGCGCGGCGTCGAGAATGGCGGACCTGTTGGCGGCCTTGGTCTGCTCGCGTTTGCCAGGCGAGATATCGGCGACGCGCGCCAGGTTTCGGGGGGTTGCACTCACCGGGCAAGGATCGGCTACGGGGCTGTCGAAGTCCAGGGCGTGGCGCCAAATCAACCGCTATCCGGGCGGGCCGAACCGTCCGCTCAGACCGTTCTTTGGGCCCGGTCCTTGTCGTTGGCGCCGCGGATCATCTCCCGGGCCTTGGTCCATTGGGCGTCATCCCAGTCGCGCAAGGCGGCGAAGCTCCCGCCGCCGGCGTTCCAGGCGCCCCCATCGATGGCGATGGTCTGGCCGTTCACATAGGTCGAGAAAGGATGCATGAGCCAGACGGCCATATTCGCCAGCTCCCGCAGATCCCCGGCCCGGCCCATGGGGTTGGCCTTCATATCGCCATAGGAGGATTGGTCCGCGCCGGGATTGAGCCGGGCCGTCATGCCTTCGGTGTAGAAGGGCCCCGGCGCGATGGCGTTGAAGCGGATGCCTTTGGGCGCCCATTCCACGGCCAGGGACTGGGTCATGACATTGAGGCCCGCCTTGGACATGGCGGAGGGCACGGTGAAGGGGCCGCCGTTCCACACCCATGTGGTCAAAATGGAGAGGACCGCCGCGCTCTTGCCCTCGGCGATCCAGCGCTTGCCGCAATCCAGGGTGACAAAGAAGGACCCGCGAAAGACGATATTGGCGATGGCGTCGAAGGCGCGGGGGGACAGATCCTCGGTACGGCTGATGAAGTTGCCGGCCGCGTTGTTGATCAGACCGGTGAGGGCCCCGCCGTCGGCCCAGATCTGGTCGCACATGTCATGGATGGCCTCGGGCACGCGGATATCGCAGGCGATCGGCGCGACCTTGCCGCCATGGGCCCCCATAAGCTCGGCGGCCGCCGCCTTCAAAACCCCGCCGCGCCGCCCGCAGATATAGATGTCAGCCCCCAGCATGAGCAGGGCTTCGGCCATGGCCTTGCCGAGTCCCGTTCCTCCGCCGGTGATCAGAATCCTCTGGCCGGCCATGGCGCCGGGCTTGAACATAAGATCGTCGGGGGTCATGGGCGTTCCTCCGCGCCGTCTTTTAAGCGTCCGCGCGTCCCGGCGAATGCGCCTTGACCCAAGGGCGCCGTCAAGTCCCGCCAGGTTTGAGGCGATCTATCAGCCCAAGCGCGGCCGCCGGCGCTCGCACCTTTCCCTCGCCCCCCGCGCCAATGAAGAAGGCGAAGAGATCACCACTCGGGGTCTGGTCCGCCGCCGCCTTCAGGCGTCCCGCCCAGGCGTCGAGGTCTTTCGGCGGATAGCCGCTCTCCAGGGTTTCATTGAGCCGCATGAGGCGCGCATAGGCAAAGTCCGCCGTGGCTTCCTCAATCAGGGGATAGACGGGGTGATCGGAGATGCAGATGGCCGCGCCGCGCGCCCGGCAGAGGTCGACAAAGGCAGGGTCGACGAAGCTGGCATGGCGTGGCTCAATGGCGTGTCGGAGCGGCTGGCCCCCGACGTCCTGGGGCAAGAGGTCGAGAAACCGCGCGAAATCATCGTGATCGAATTTCTTGGTGGGCATGAATTGCCAGAGTATGGGGCCCAGGCGGGGGCCCAGTTCGCCGATCCCCTGGCCGAAAAAGCGCTCCACTGACGGGCCAGCCTCCGCCAGCACGCGCCGGTTGGTGCAGAACCGCGAGGCCTTGACCGCGAAAACGAAATCCTCCGGCGCCTGGGCCGCCCAGTGGGCGAAATCCTCCGGCTTGTGCGTGGAATAATAGGTGGCGTTGATTTCGAGGGCGCTTAAGGCGCTGCTGGCGAAGGCCAGCTCATCCGCCTGCCGCATCCCCTTGGGGTAGAAAATCCCCCGCCACGGCGCAAAGGTCCAACCGCCGACGCCAATGCCCGTTCTGGCCAAGTTCGCTCTCCCGTAGTTGTCCCGACGCGAGATTAGGTCCACCCGCCGGGGCGCGTCGACAGTCCGTCCCCTCCGGCCATGTGAACGAATTGTAACTTGAGCCTGGCCCCCGGATCACGGCGGGATGTTAACACCGCTCGAATGGCGCTATGAGCACCGACCGCGGGGGGAAGGTCGCCTTAAAATAGCAATGCCACGCATCAGACGACTCATAACCTCGGTGCTGATGGCTAGCCTGGCCGTCGGCTGCGCGGGCGCCATGCGCCACGACCCCGAAGCCCATCTGCCGGCGGGCTATGAAGCCCCCGCCACGGCGCCCGCCCTGGCGGGGCCGCAGCTTGATCGCTGGTGGCTGATCTTCAATGATCCCGAGCTCACCGCTCTGGAGACCGAGGCGTTGAGCCGCGCGCCCGACGCGCGGACCGCCTATGCCCGCCTGGCGGAATCGGGCGCGGTGAAGCAAGGCCAGATCGCCAAGACCTTCCCCGCGGGGAGCATCAGCGGCACGGCCAGCAAGGAACATGAGCTCAACATCGGCGGGAACCAGGACAGCCTGTTTCCCATCGGCGGCGATTTCGTCACCGAGACCGCCAGCCTGAATGTCTCTTGGGAGATCGACCTCTTCGGCCGCCTCGCCACCCAACGGAAGATCGCCAACGCGGATTTCGCCGCCACGCGGTTCGACATCGAAGGCGCGATCGCCAGCCTGACCGCCAATGTGGCCTCCGACTATTTCCAGGCCACGGGGCTGACGATCCAGATCCAGGACGCCCGGGAGACCGTGCGGATCGATTCGGGCCTGACCAAGGTTGCTCAGGAGAAGGCGGATCGGGGGCTTGGCGCGGCGTCGGACGCGGACCGGGTGGCGGGCGATCAGGCCCAGGCCGAGGCCCAGCTGATCAGTCTGCAATCCCAGCTCCACGCCGTGCGCCGCCAGCTTCTTATTCTGATCGGTCGGGGAACCGCGCCGACAGATTCGATCCCGATCCGCGATTTCACCGATGAAGCCCCGGCCGTTCCCACCGCCGTCCCAGGCGATCTGCTGATGCGCCGGCCGGATGTGCGCGAGGCCGACGCGCAGTTCAGGTCCCAGGCCGGGACGGCCCATCTGGCCCATCTGGCGATCTTCCCCACCTTCACCATGCAGCCCAATGTGGGCCTCACCCGCACGGTTCAGCCCAGCGTCGGCTATAATGTGGCGACACAGACTCTGTTCCCCGAGCAGCTGGCGACGAGCATCGGCTTCTGGACTCTCGCTGGGGGCGTCTCCCAGCCGGTGCTGGATATTCCCCGCCTCCTCTTTGAGGCCAAGGCTCAGGACGCCAAGACCCGGGAAACCGCCATCGCTTATGAGAAGACGGTGCAGACCGCCTATGGCGAGGCCGAGAATGCCCTGGTCGCCCTCGACGCGGCCCACCGCGCGGTGGGCGTACTGACCACGGGCGAGGCCCGGGCCAAGGTGGCCTCCGACGCCGCCCAACGCCGCTACAATATGGGTCTGGATGACCTGACCAACGCCCTGACGGCGGAACAGAGCTGGCGGGCCACCCGCGCCGCCCTCACCGCCCAGAGGGTCGCCGCCCTGCAGAGCGCCGTGACCACCTATAAGGCGCTGGGCGGCGGCTGGGCCTATACGACCACGAGGACTCCATGACGTTCAGTTCCCACATCCCCGGCCGCGTCTCCATTGGCCTAATGGCTCTGGCGGCGCTCGCCCTGAGCCTGGCCGCCTGCCAGAAAAAGACCGATGAGACGTCCGCCCGGGCTCAAGCCCGCACTGTGAGCGTGGTGAACGTGGCGCCGCGCGAGATTCAGGGCGGCCTCGTGGCCTCCGGACCCCTGGTGCCGCGCGAGGAGGTGGATATCTTCCCGCAGCTCACGACCTATCGGGCGGTCAAGGTGCTCGTGGATGAGGGTATGTGGGTGAAGGCCGAGCAGCCTGTCGCGCTTCTTGATGACACCCTTTTGCGGGCGCAACTGGCCCAGCAGGTCGCCCTGGCCGACCAGCAGAACGTCCTGGCCGAACGGGCCGAGGCCGAGGCCAATCGGGTCAAGGGTCTCGATAAGGCGGGAATTCTCGCCCAGGAGCAGATCGACGAGCGCCGCTTCAGCGCTCAATCAGCTCGGGCCCAGGCCATCGCTCAGAAGGCCGCCGCCGATGACGTACGCACCCGCGAGGCGCTGATGACCATCCGCACACCCTATGCGGGCCTCGTCTATGAACGGAATGTCCGGATCGGCGATATCGGCGGGGCGACGACGCCCTGGTTCCGCATCGCCCGGGACGGCAAGGTGGAGCTGGCCGCCGATGTCAGTTCCGACGCCCTCGACAAGATCAAACCCGGCGATCCGGTAAGTGTGACGCTCGCCGATGGCAGCTCGGCGCCCGGGGTTGTTCGCCTGGTGAGCCCGGGCGTCGACGCCAGCACGCGCCTGGGCCGCGTGAGGGTCAGCCTGCCGGTCAGGCCGGATATTCGCGCGGGCGGCTTCGCCCGGGCGCGGTTTTTGGGCTATGCTCGCTCAGCCCTGGCGGTTCCGGAGACGGCGGTGCGGTATGACGCGGACGGCGCTTCGGTGATGGTGGTGGGAGCGGACGGTAAGGTGGCGCGCGCCGCCGTCACCACGGGCGAGCGTGGCGGGGGCTATGTGGAGCTTCTCACCGGCCCGCCGGACGGATCGCGCGTGGTGGAGCGCGCCGCGGCCATGCTGGTGCCCGGTGACATTGTCAGGCCGGGGAACGGCGCATGACCCATCCTGACCATCCTGAATTTGAAAACAGACCTCGCGGCGGCTTCCGCGTTTCGGAATGGGCCATTCGCCACCCCATTCCCGTGGCCGTGCTGTTCATCGCCGCGGTTCTGGCGGGTCTGGTTGCGTATGGCGGACTGCCGATCAAGAACTACCCGAATATCGAGTTTCCCGCTGTCCTAATCCAGGTGACGCGCAGCGGCGCGGCCCCGGCGGAAATGGAGACCCAGGTCACGCGGCCCGTGGAGAACGCTCTGTCGGGCCTCTCCAATGTGGAGAACATCGCCTCGACGGTCACCCAGGGCAATTCCACCACCATCATCCAATTCCGCCTGGGCGAGAACATCCAGAAGGCCACGGACGACGTTCGCTCCAAGATCGATCAGATCCGCAACAATCTGCCCCGCGATGTGGACCCGCCGATCACCCAGCGCCTGGAGGTGGATTCGCAGCCGATCGTCACCTACGCCGTGTCGGCCCCGGCCATGTCGGAGACCGAACTTTCCTGGTTCATCGACAACACCATTTCGCGCGATCTCCAGGCGCAGCCTGGCGTCTCCCAGATCAATCGGCTGGGCGGCGCGGATCGAGAAATCAATGTGCTGGTGGACCCCGACCGGTTGGCGGCCCAGGGCCTGACCGCGTCTCAGGTGAATGACGCCCTCGCCCAGGCGGATGTGGATATCCCGGGCGGCCGGGTGGAAATCGGCGGCCGCGAACAGACCCTGCGTGTTCTGGGCGCCGCGCCGGATGTTAACAAGATCCGCAATCTGGTGATCCCCACGGCTACGGGCCGCTATGTCCGCCTCTCTGACGTGGCGGATGTGGGCGACGGATCTGCCGAGGTGCGGGGCTTCGCCTTGCTGGACGGCCACCCCGTGGTGGGCTTCGAGGTGAGCAAGACCAAGCTCGCCAGCGAGGTCTCCACCGAGGACGGCGTCGACGCCGAGATCAAGAGGCTGGAAAAGCAGTATCCCGGCGTGACGGTCAATAAGATCGTCTCTCAGGTTGATCAGACCCGCAAGGCCTTCTCGGCCACCGTGCACACCTTGTTGGAAGGCATGGTGCTCGCGGCCGTGGTGGTCTGGCTCTTCCTGCGCGACTGGCGCGCCACGGCGGTGACCGCGGTCGCGATGCCCGTATCGCTGATCCCGACCTTCGCCGTGATGAATCTCCTGGGGTTCAGCCTGAACACGATCACCCTGCTGGGTCTCACCCTGGTGATCGGCATTCTGGTGGATGACGCCATCGTCGAGATCGAGAACATCGAAAAACGGGTGTTCACCGGCATGCGGCCTTTCCAGGCGGCCATCGAGGGCGCCGATCAGATCGGCCTCGCCGTCGTGGCGACAACCTTTTCGATCATCGCGGTTTTCCTGCCTGTCGCCTTCATGCCGGGCATACCCGGCCAGTTCTTCCGGGAGTTTGGCATTACGGTTTCCGTGGCCGTACTGTTCTCTTTGGTGGTGGCGAGGCTTCTGACGCCGTTGCTGGCGGCCTATTTCCTGAAGCCCAAGCCGGCGCGGGAGCGGACGCCTCTTCCATCTTATTACACGCGCAGCTTGACCTGGGCCCTGGATCACCGCTGGCTCTCGGCCCTCATCGGGACCCTGATCTTCGTGGGCTCCATGGCGCTCTTCGTGCCGCTGAAGAAGGGCGTGCAGCCAGAGGGCAACCCAAACTATTACTATGTTAACCTCCAGGGGCCACCCGGCGCCACACTGGCGGATATGCGCCGCGCCGTGACGCAGGTGGATACTCTGCTCGCACGCCAGCCTGAGACAGATCACGTTTTTGCGCAGGTTGGCGGGGGCGGAATCTCCTCTGGACCTGGGGGGCTGACAAATAATGCCGGCGTGAATAATGGCGCCGTGGTCGCGGTGCTTAAGCCTGACCGGAAAGCCAAGGTGGGTCAGATTCGCGACCGTCTGCGCGACGCCCTGCGCCAGATCCCGGATATGCGCATGTCGTTCGATATTTCCGGGTTCGGCGCCGGCGGGGTGCAGGTGGTCCTGACCAGCGAGACCGGCGTCGGTCTCGAGGACACCGCCCTGGAGCTGCAGCGCGAAATGCGCACCGTGCCCGGCATCGCCGATCCCAGGCCCGCCACCCCGCCCAGCGGTCCAGAACTGGTGGTCAGGCCCAAGGTGGATGAGGCCGCGCGTCTCGGTGTGTCTGTCACGACCATCGCCAACGCCGCCCGGATCGCCACCCTGGGCGATATTGACGCCAATGTGTCCAAACTTGATGAGGGCGAGCGGCGGATTCCGGTCCGTGTGCGCTTCCCGGCCCAGGACCGCGCCAATCTCGCGGTCATCAAAAACATGCGCCTGCCCACGGCGAGCGGCGGTTCAACGACCCTCGACAGCGTAGCCGACATCTCGTTCCAGGCTGGGCCGGCCGAGATCGACCGCTTCGAGCGCAAGCGCAACATCACCATGGTGGCCGACACCACCGGCGACACCCAGGTGGGTGACGCGATTAACCGGGTGCATAAACTGCCGGCGCTCCAGCACCTCCCGGCGGGGGTCTCGCTGGCCACGCAAGGCCAGGAAGAGGCCTATGCGGAGCTGTTCGGCGGTTTCGCCATCGCCATCCTCTCCGCCATTGGCCTCGTCTATGCGGTCATGGTTCTGCTGTTCGGCAGTTTCTTCAAACCCCTGATCATTCTCTCAGCCCTGCCCACGGCCATCGGCGGCGCCCTGCTGGCGCTCCTCAGCCTTGATCTCTCGCTCTCCATACCGTCCCTGATCGGGTTTCTGATGCTCATGGGCCTGGCGGCGAAGAACTCCATCCTGCTTGTGGAATTCGCGATTGAGCGTGAGCGGGAGGGCGCCACGCAAAGGGCCGCCCTGATGGAAGCGTGCCGAGAACGGGCGCGGCCGATCGTCATGACCACGCTGGCCATGGCGGCCGGGATGTTGCCGACGGCCCTGACGCTCGGCAAGGGCTCGGAATTCCGCCAGCCCATGGCCGTGGCGGTGATCGGCGGGCTGATAACCTCGACCATCCTCTCGCTGGTCTTCGTGCCGGTGGTCTATGAGTTCATCGACGATTTTGAGCGCTGGCTCAGCCCCCTTCTCGGCCGCCTGGTGACCCCGCGCGATGCGCCGCTCAAGGGGCCCGCCAAATCCCCGGCCAAGCCGCGCCCGGCGATCGGGGCGCCGGTGGGCGAACCGGCGGAGTAGGGGGCGCCTTAAGCGCCGTTTGAGGCCGCCTCCGCCTCTTCCATGGCGCGGCGGGCCAGGGCGTCAACGCGTTCGTTCATGGGGTGACCGGCGTGGCCCTTGACCCAGCGCCAGTCGATCTGGTGAGGCGCGCGGGCCTCGTCGAGGCGCCGCCACAGATCCTCGTTTTTCACCGCGCCCTTGCTCATGGTCCGCCAGCCCCGCGCCTTCCACAGCTGCAGCCACTGGGTGACGCCGTTCTTCACATAGAGGCTGTCGGTGTGCAGCTCGACCTGGCACGGCCGCTTGAGGGCGAGGAGGGCCTCGATGGCGGCGGTGAGCTCCATGCGGTTATTGGTGGTGTCCGCCTCCCCGCCCGAGATTTCCCGCTCGTGGACGCCCAGCTTAAGAATGGCGCCCCATCCGCCCGGGCCGGGATTTCCCCGGCAGGATCCATCGGTGAAGATCACCACCTTGGCGGAATCGTCGCTCACGCCGCGGCCCCCGTGAGACCCAGACCTCGCCGGTGGGCGTCCAGCTTGCGGGCATATTCCAGGGGATCCTTCGGCAGAACGAGGGAGCCTGGCGGAGTCGCGCCCCAATCGATGAGGCGGGTAATGAAGAAGCGCATGGCCGCGCCGCGGGCGAGAATGGGCAGGGCGGCGCGCTCGGCCGCCGCCAGGGGCCGCCGCCGCTCATAGCCGGCAATCATCGCCGCGCTCTTGGCCGGTTCGAAGACGCCGGTTTTCGTGAAGCACCAGGCATTAAGGGCTACGGCCAAGTCATAGGCTAGCGCGTCCCAGGCGGCGAAATAGAAATCGATGGCGCCGGCGAAACGGTCGTCGATGAAGAACACATTGTCGGGGAAGAAGTCCGCGTGAACGATCCCCTCGGGCAGCCCCGTGGGCCAGAGCCGCGCCAGTTCGCCAAGATCATCGGCAATCTGGGCCGCGAGGCCACGCTCCAGGGCCTCAGCCGCCGCCGCGTGAGGGGCATAGAGATCCGCCCAGGCGCCCTGTCCCAGATCGTTGGGTCGGCGCCCGCCAAACCCCTCCGACGCGCGGTGCAACCAGGCCAGACCCTCACCGGCCTCACCGCAGTGCCTGACGCTCGGTCGCCGCACCGAGAGGCCGGGAAGGAAAGCGACAATCGCCGCCGGCTTTTCCGCGAGACTGTTCAGCAGACTTCCGTCCCGGTCAGCGATAGGCGTGGCTCCGGGAAAGCCCCGCGCCGCCAGCCACTGCATCAGATCCAGAAAGAACGGCAGCTCCTCGCGCCGCACCCGGCGCTCATAGACCGTCAGGATGTAGCGGCCGCTGTCGGTCTCCAGAAGGAAGTTGGAATTTTCCACGCCCTCGGCGATGCCCTTGAAGGCGCGGGGACGCCCCAGCGCATAGCGCGCCAGAAACCGCTCCAGAGCCTCATCGGTGATGTCGGTATAGACGGCCACGGCGGGGTGATCGGCGAGGCCGCCCCCAGCGTCAAGGCATGGCGGCGCCGTATCCCTGATTCCCCCCGCCGCGTTGCGGCCTTGATCTGGAAGCTTTATCAGGACGCTCAACTGCTTCCTGTCTCGCGCTTCGCCAGCGCCGGTCAGCAGCGCTCTCGCCGCCGGACACTTCAAATATGCGTCGTCTCAGCTACATGATCCTTCTGACGATGGCGGCCGCATCGGTCCTCGTGGTGCGACCCGCCCTCGCGCAGCTGGGAGGCGGCGGCGGCGGTCGCGGCGGCCCTGGCGGCGGGGCCGGCGGCGACAGCGATGATGACGCCAAGAAGAAGCAACGGGAGCTGGATTTCGGCGGCCTGAACGCGCCGCTGCCGAAGGTGCGCAGCGCCGGGCCCTGCCCGTTTGTGAAGGTGCTTTATGACGCGGCGCGCTACGTGCCCTTCAAGAACAATATCGAGGACTATGCCAATGTCGGCTACACCGGCGAGATCGAGGATGTGGTCTCCGACTGCGCCTATGCCGGCGATCAGCCGATCACGCTGAAGGCCAAGGTGCGGTTCGAACTGGGCCGTGGTCCCACGGCGACGGGTCGGGAAAACACCTATCATTATTGGGTGGCGGTCACCGACCGAAACCACGCGGTGCTCGACAAGGTCTATTTCAACATGCCGATCACCTTCCCCACCGGGACGGACAGGGTCACGCACACCGAAACGCTGAACAGGATCGTCATTCCGCGCAAGGACGCCCGGGTGAGCGGGGCCAATTTCGAGGTGCTGGTGGGCTTTGACGTGACCCCGCAAATGGCGGCCTTCAATCGCGACGGCAAACGCTTCCGCCCCAATGTGGGTCAAACAGCCCAGGCGTCCTCCGGCAAATCATGACGGATCTGCGTTCGGCCCTTGGCGAAGCGGCTGAGGCCGCCTTCGCGGGGCTGGGTCTGGACGGTGCGCTGGGCCGTGTGACGCCCTCTGACCGCCCCGATCTGGCGGA
>PLFA01000008.1 GCA_003136615.1 Caulobacteraceae bacterium
TGCGTCAATGACCTCCTCGCCCAGGGCGCCGAGCCCCTCGCCTTCCTCGACTATTTCGCCACCGGGCGCCTGGACGTGGAGGCGGCCGCCGAGGTCGTCGCCGGCATTGCCGAAGGCTGCCGCCAGGCCGGCGCGGCCCTGGTGGGCGGCGAGACGGCGGAAATGCCCGGCATGTACAGCGACGGCGACTATGATCTCGCCGGCTTTTGCCTGGGCGCCGTGAACCGGGGCGGAGTCCTGCCGCGCCTGGATGACCAAAAGGCCGGCGACGTCATGATCGCCCTGGCCTCCTCCGGCCCCCATTCCAACGGCTATTCCCTGATCCGGAAAGTGGTCGCCCTCTCCGGCCTCGCCTGGAGCGACCCCGCCCCCTTCGCCCCCGGCATGAGCCTCGGCGAAGCCCTCCTCGCCCCCACGCGGATCTATGTGAAATCCGTCCTCCCCCTCGCCAAGGCCGGCCTCATCACCGGCGGCGCCCACATCACCGGCGGCGGCCTCATCGAAAACCCGCCCCGCGCCATTGCCAAGGGCCTTGTGCCCCGCTTCGACTGGTCCGCCTGGTCTCCTCCGCCCGTCTTCGACTGGCTCGCCCGCACAGGCGGAATCTCCGAGGCCGAAATGCGCCGCACCTTCAACTGCGGGATTGGGTTCATCCTCCTCGCCGCCCCCGACAAAGCCGGCGAAGTCCTCGCCGCTCTTCTGGACGCGGGCGAAACGGCGTTCGTCTGTGGGGATTTGGCGCAGGCCAGCTAAGCCGGCGACCTATCCTCCGAAGCCTTGGCGAAGGAGGAAGGAGGACATTCAGCTTCCAGCAAAACTTGTGTAATGTCACGCGATGCGCCGCCAAGACGCCATTTCGCTGCTCTCCCTTCAGGCCGACAACTTGAAGGCGCGCGGCGCGACCGCCGCATTCCTTTTTGGATCGACGGCGCGCGATGAAGCGACGCGTGACAGCGACATCGATATTTTCATCGACATTGAGCCGGGGCGTAAATTTTCGCTTCTGGACCTTGCGGGAATAAAACGACTGCTATCCGAAAAGCTGGGCGTCGACATCGACGTCACGACGCGCGCGAGCCTCCACCCGAAGTTACGCCAGGAGATTGAGCGCGGGGCGCTTCAAATCTATTGATGGCGCGCAGGGTCGATGTCGTTCTGGATGAAATTCTGCTGGCCATCTCAGGGATCGAAGACGCGGTCGCCGGCTATTCAGTGGAGAGTTTCGCGGAGAACTGGCTCCTCCAAAGAGGCGTTGAGCGAGGCCTGGAAATCATCTCCGAAGCCGTCCGCCACCTCCCGGATGACCTCCTGGCCCAAGAGTCCTCGATCACTTGGCAGGACATCCGGTCCATCGGCAACTTGATACGTCACGAGTATCATCGCGTGGAGCCGGCTATCGTTTGGTCGGTGGTCGTCGATGATCTTCCACCCTTGCGAGACGCCATAGAGAGATTGAGGGATACGATAACGTCTTAATCGCCCCCCCTTATCCCGCTCATCCGGGACGAGCCGAAGCGAAGCGCAGCCGCGATCCAGGACCCAGAGCCCAGTTCCTATATCAATTCGTAACCGTTCATCGCCCATCGAATCCGGACAACGCGGTCGTCGCGAATTTGGAAATCGACCAACCCCGCGCCGAAGACGCCGTCTATCCGGTAGTGGTCCGTCTCGGTCGCGCCGTCACACAGCTGGTGGCTGGCGGGATAATCACGGCACTTTTCCGACCCGATAAAATGGCTGGCGGGATGTTTCAGCATCGCCGCGCGGGCCGCGCCGCGTTCCATACCGATAGAGACCCCAAACTTTTGCCCGTGATCGATGGATTGAACGCCCGCGCCTTCCCTGAAGGCCAAGGGCAGCGGCGCACAGGCCCCCAACGCCAGCAAGAGGGCCAGAGATCCGGTTCGCAACATCGACATCATAGGGTCCCCACCCGCGCCCCCACGAAGTGGCAGCTACAGACTTGCCGCGCGATAGCGCAACTGGCCCAGCGAATGATATCATGATATCTTCAACGGGTAGGTGACCGAAAATGGCCGACATACTTATCCGAAAGGTGCCTGAAACGACGAAGAACCTCCTGCGTCTCCGCGCGGAACGTCGGGGCAAAAGCCTCGAAGCCGACCTTCGCGATACGCTTGAAGCCTTAGCCCATGAGGATGCCGTTTCGCCTGACGAGATCCAACCGTTCGGGGATTGGCTTGTGACCATCTCAAGACCTGGCGTTGATCTTGATGACGCCCTTGAGCTCTTGAGATCCGCCCCCATCCGGCCCGCCGCCTTGGGATGATCCTCCTCGATACAAACGTGATCTCCGAAGCACTGAAGCCCACGCCCTCGCCGCAGGTCATCAGCTGGCTCAACGCCAACTTCGCGGAAGCCGCCATTTCGAGCGTGACGATTTTCGAGCTCGGAGCAGGCTTGGCGTTGCTGGATGCCGGACGCCGCAAGGACGCTCTGGAAACCGCCATTTCGCGAACCATCCGCCGCTTTGGGACGCGCGTCTATGCCTTCGATACCGCCGCCGCTCAGGCCGCGTCAAAACTCCTGGCCATGGCGCGGACCCGAGGCTTAGCCTTGCGCCAAATCCCCCAAAAGCTGGCGGACCTTCAGATCGCCGGCATCGCCTCGGCCTATGGCCTCGAACTGGCCACGCGTAACATCAGCGACTTCAACGGCTTGGAGCTGCAGCTCATCAATCCCTGGCAGTCGTAAGAATGGCACGCCCCCTTCCCCGTTCCTCATGGATAAGCCGAAGCGAAGCGCAGGAAGGGGCCTGCCTGTGGAATTCAGGTTCCGGCCAAACTTGTGTAATATCGTCCCATGCGCCGCCAAGCCGCCGTATCCCTGATCTCGCATCAGGCCGACAACCTGAAGGCGCGAGGCGCGACCGCCGCATTCCTCTTCGGATCAACGGCGCGTGATGAAGCGACGCGCGACAGCGATATCGACCTCTTCATCGACATTGAGCCCGGCCGTAAATTTTCGCTTCTGGATCTGGTTGGGATTCAGCGACTTCTGCCTGAACNNCGAGTCTACTGATAGCGCGAAGGGTCGATGTCGTCCTGGACGAAATCCTGTCCGTCTTCTCAGGTATCGAACACGCGGTTGCCGAGTTCACACCGGAGAGCTTCGCTGAGAACCGGCTTGTCCAGAGAGGTGTCGAGCGAGGCCTCGAAATCATCTCCGAGACCGTCCGCCATTTGCCGGATGATCTCCTCGCTCGAGAACCTTTGATCGCTTGGAAAGACATTCGGTCCATCGGCAATCGGATTCATCACGAGTACCATNNCGTCGATGATCTTCCACCCTTGCTAGGGGCCGTAGAGCGGCTAAGGGCGTGGATAAGCTTCTGAGCGGTTGGCGTCCCGTTCCCGCTCATTCTGGACAAGCCGAAGCGAAGCGCTGATGTGGCGCGGGGGGGACGGGAACTCGCGTCACCTCGATAGGGTCCATCATTCTCAGAAGATGAACACCCATCGTTTTTATCTCTATCCGGCGACCTTGGGACGCCAGGTATGCTGGGGGTTGCGCCAGTCGACCCCTTCCAGGAGATAGCCCGTCTGGCCCACCGTCAGGGCCACCGCGCCATCCACCGTGGCGGGCCAGACAAACCGGCCCCGATCCAGACGCTTGGCGTAAAGCGACAGCCCCAGGCCGTCATGCCACAGCGCCTTGATCAGCGCGCCGCTTCGTCCGCGGAACACGAACACGTCCCCCGCGTGAGGGTCCCGCCCCAGGCCTTCCTGGACCAGCAGCGCCAGACCCTGCATCCCCTTGCGCATATCGGTGTNNGCCATTGCCCGCGACAATCTCCATCCGTCCGCCCGCCGAGCCGCCTGCCAGCCTCCCGCTATCCACCGTCACCGGCGCGAAGGTTGGCCACGATCCGGAAAGGCCACTCTCGCGATGCGCCTTGCGCAACAAGAACAGATGAGCCGGCGAGATCCCGTGACGGCGCGCCACCGCAGACGCCGTCACGCCCTCCGCGAGACTCTCCTCAACAATCCGGCGCTTCGCCTCAACGCTCCACCGCCGCCGCCGACCCGGCTCCACCACCTCAAGGCGGCGAACCAAACAACTGTCCATATCGATATCCATATGGACGAAGAAAGGATCGCGCTGGACGCACTGAAATATTTGGCGATTGATATAGCCTCACCGAAATTCGCACCATTGATATGGCTTGATCAAAACAGTGCAGTTCCCTGTCGCCCCGCCTCCGGTTAGACAAAGCACGAGTTGATCAAATCAACTGGTCTCGCTATTCTGTCGGCAACTCCGAGATGACCGGGGGGGGGCGTAGCGCATGGCTCACTCGTCCGACGTGAGGAAAGACGGCGCGCTATCTCCCGTCCTACTGCGCCAAATTGTGCTCCACCTTCGGGCTGCGCGGGAGGCACTGCAGCTCCCGGCTGCTGTAGGTCGCGCGCAATCGCCACGTCCTTCTAGAACACCCGAGATCGATCCTTCGCGGCTCGCCGTGACGCTTGCGCGGGTAGGTGCCGAACACAGCTCCGCCTTGACCAGGGGTGACTTTCTCAACGTCTGGACAGCTGCAGGCCTCGGCCGAAAGGAGACGCGCAATACAGAGGTTCTCGCATGGTGGCTGAACCCTCGCGGTACCCATGGCTTGGGTGCAGCTTTCCTATCGTCATTCCTCGCGCACCTAGACCCGCGCGGCCAGAAGCCTCCGGGTAACGTCGAGCTTTCCAAGGCCTTGGTTCGGACGGAACTGCAACCGCACGGAGATGACGCCGACCGGATCGACATCGCAATCGACATTCCGGGACTAATGGTCTGGATCGAGGCAAAGA
>PLFA01000035.1:0-135 GCA_003136615.1 Caulobacteraceae bacterium
TTATGTGATCGCGCGGCATTACCCGGAGATCAAGTCGGCAGCCAACCCGTATCTGGAGTTGCTCGCGGCGGTGATGCGCCGCCAGGCGAGCCTCGTTGCGAGGTGGATGCAAGTCGGCTTCATTCACGGCGTGAT
>PLFA01000035.1:223-13212 GCA_003136615.1 Caulobacteraceae bacterium
GAGTCGATCAACGCCTTTGCCGCTCGGATCGATCTCGAATGGCTCGAGGGCATGCGGGCCAAGCTTGGATTGACGGGAGAGGACCCGCGCGACCGCGAGATCGCGCAAAGCCTGTTGCGCATCATGCAGCGTACCGAAGCGGACTTCACGCTGACGTTCCGCGACTTGTGCGCCTTCGCCGATTCGAGCGGCCCGCGATCGCTCGGCGCCCTCGGTGAAGATGGCGAGTTCCTGACGTGGCTCGCCGGCTGGAAGTCGCGATGCGCCCAGGAGGCGCGATCAGGCGCGGAGCGCGCCGNNCGAGGAGTTGATCGAGGCGGCGGCGGAGCGCGGCAATTTTGCGCCGTTCAATACGCTGCTCACCGTGCTCGCGAAACCCTTCGATGAGCAGCCCGAGTTCGAGGCCTATGCGACGCCGCCGCGGCCGGACCAGCGGGTTGCACACACGTTTTGCGGCACTTGATTGCAAAGCGACGCACAACGTCACGACAATAATAAAACGAGGGGAAACCATGGGATTGCGAACCTTGCGCGCCGTAGGCGCGTGTGCCGTGCTTGGGCTCAGCGCGGCGGCGCACGCCGCGTCCGACGATAAGGGTTTGGCGCGATTTCGCGCCACCTACAAAGAGCTGGTGGAGACCAACACCACGCTGTCGGCGGGCGATTGCACGCTGGCTGCAGAGCGCATGGCCGCGCACTTGAAGGCGGCGGGCTATCCGGATGCGGACGTCAGGGTGTTCGTGCCCGAGGGGCATCCGAAGGAAGGCGGCTTGATCGCCGTGCTGCATGGCACGGATCCGAAGCTCAAGGCGATCTTGATGCTGGCGCACGTCGATGTGGTCGAAGCGAAGCGCGAGGACTGGACCCGCGACCCATTCACGTTGTTCGAGCAGGACGGCTATTTCTATGCCCGCGGCAGCAGCGACATGAAGGCGCAGGCGGCCATCTGGGTCGATAATATGGTGCGCTACCGCGAGGAGGGCTTCAAGCCGAAGCGCTCGATCAAACTGGCGCTCACCTGCGGTGAGGAAACCAACAGCGCGCTCAACGGCGCGGGCTGGCTCGTCGACCATGAACGCGCCGCCATCGACGCAGAGTTGGCGCTCACCGAGGGCGTCGACGGCGTGCTCGATGCGCAAGGCCATCGCATTGCGCTCGAAATCCTGGCGGCCGAAAAGATCTCGCAAAATTATGTGTTCGAAGTGACCAATCCGGGTGGCCATAGTTCGCGGCCCGTGCCGGACAATGCGATTTACGCGCTGGCGCGTGCCGTGGATCGGGTGAGCCGCTATGAGTTTCCGGTGCAGTTCGACGATGCCAATCGCGCCTACTTCACCGGCATGGCCAAGATCGTGGGCGGCGAGCAGGGCGCCGCCATGACGGCAGTGCTCGCCAATCCCAACGACAGCGCAGCGGTGGCCGTGCTCGATAAAAGTGTGGACTGGCACGCCATGCTGCGCACCACCTGCGTCGCGACGATGCTGGAGGCGGGCCACGCCACCAACGCCCTGCCCCAGAGGGCCACCGCCAACATCAATTGCCGCATCTTTCCCGGCACGACCACGGACCAGGTGCGTGAGACCCTCGCCAAGGTGATGGCCGACCCCGAAATCAAGATCACCCTGCGCGACGCCCGTAGCGAGGTGACCAAGACACCCCCGCCTCTGACACCCCAAATCATGGGGCCGATCAAGGATCAGGCGGCGAAGATCTGGCCGGGCGTTCCGGTGATTCCCGTGCTCACCGCCGGGGCCACGGATGGCGCATTCCTCACGCCCGTGGGCATTCCCACTTATGGCGTGACCGGCATGTTCGGCGACCCGGACGGGAATGGCGTCCATGGCCTCAACGAGCGTATTCGCGTCACCTCGCTCTATAAGGGTCGCGACTTCCTCTATGGCCTCGTCAAGACCTACGCGATGGAAGAGTGAGGCCGATGCGGTGATAAGGCCTTCCACAGCATATTGTGGCGCGGCCCCGTATTCCCACTAGATGTTGGCGAAAAAGGTGTTAGCTTTCCTCCCCTGCGTCGTGCGTTCGGAGGCAAGGATGATCACCGCCGCCCCTGGCCTTCTGGTCCCCTCGAACGGCTATAAGCCGTTTCGCTACCCCTGGGCCTATGACTTCTGGAAGCGCCAGCAGCAGGTCCATTGGATGCCCGAGGAGGTGCCCCTGGGCGAGGACTGCAAGGACTGGGCGGCTAAGCTGAATGATCGTGAGCGCAATCTGCTCACCCAAATCTTCCGCTTCTTCACCCAGTCGGACGTGGAGGTGAACGAAAATTACATGGAGCGCTACGCCCGCGTCTTTAAGCCTACCGAGGTCAAGATGATGCTGGCGGCGTTCTCCAATATGGAAACCATCCATATCGCCGCCTATGCGCTCCTTCTGGAGACGATCGGCATGCCCGAGACGGAGTTCTCGGCCTTCATGGAGCTGGAGGCCCTCAAGGCCAAGCACGACTATATGCAACAGTTCGGCGTGGGGTCGAACGCGGATATCGCCCGCACCGTGGCCATGTTCGGCGGCTTCACCGAGGGGCTGCAGCTGTTCGCCAGCTTCGCCATGCTGATGAACTTCCCCCGCTTCAACAAGATGAAGGGCATGGGCCAGATCGTCTCTTGGAGCGTGCGCGACGAGAGCCTGCATTGCGAGGGTATGATCAAGCTTTATCACGCCTTCAACGCCGAGACCGGGGCGGTGACCCCCAGCGTCGCCGACGACATCGTCGATTGTTGCAAGACCGTGGTCAGCCTTGAGGATCGCTTCATCGACCTCGCCTTCGAGGCCGGGGAGGTGCAGGGCATGACCCCCGGCGACATCAAGCAATATATCCGCTTCGTCGCCGACTGGCGGCTGCGCCAGCTGTCCCTCCCCACGGTCTACGGGGTGAGCGAGAACCCCCTGCCTTGGCTCCAGAGCCTGCTGTCGGGCGTCGAACACGCCAATTTCTTCGAGGCCAGGTCAACCGAATATTCCAAGGCCGCCACGCGCGGCGAGTGGCACGGTGAGGCGGGGGTATGGTCGGAGTTCGACAGTCTCATGCGGCGGCGCAAAGAGGGCGTCGCCGCGCACTAGAGCGTGTTGCGATAAGTGGGAACCGGTTATCGGACGAAACACGCGCTAAAACAAAGAGCTAGAGCGCCGACTTGATTTCCATCAAATCGGAACACGCTCTAGCAGGATTCTGGCGTCTTAGATTTGTCGTCAGGTCGGGCTAGTGGGGAGTATGAGTGTGCTTCCCCACCTTGAGGGCGTCGACAATTTTCGGGACTTCGGCGGCTATCCCACCGTTTACGGCCGCCGGCTGAAGTGCGGGCGTCTGCTCCGCTCTGCCAGCCACGGCCGGGCCACGGACGCTGATCTGCAAGCCCTGGCCGACCTCTCCATCGCCGTGGTTGTGGATCTTCGCCGCAAGAGCGAGCGCGAACGGGACCCCTCCCGTCGCCATCCAGAGTTCTCCGGCGCGGTGATCGTCAATGATGATGACGGTCCCGACACCTGGCACGAGCATATTCGCCGCTCGGACCTCAGCGCGGCTTCGTTCCGGGCGTATCTGATCGATTACTATCGCGCGGCGCCCTTTGAGGCCCGCCATATTGATCTGTTCCGGCGCTATTTCGCGGCCCTCGAACGGGCGGAGGGGCCGGTCTTGATCCACTGCGCGGCGGGCAAGGACCGGACCGGCCTCCTGGCCGCCCTCACCCATCATCTGGCGGGGGTCCACCGCGACGACATTCTGGCGGACTATCTCAAGACCAATGAGGCCGCCCGCATTGACGAACGTACGCCTCTCATGGCCGCCGCCATAGCGGAACTGACCGGCCGCACGCCGCCCGAGGACGCGGTTCGCGTGGCTCTGGGGGTTGAGGCCCCCTATCTGGAGGCCGCCTTCGCCGAGATCACCGCGCTCCATGGCGGCCTCGACGTTTATCTCAGCGAAGTCATCGGGCTCTCATCCGAAAGGGCGGGCGCTCTGGCCGCGAGGCTGATGGAGTAGTCGCCCTATTGAGGGCCTGATGATCGCCCAAGCAGGCTGTCGCCGTCTTGCACGAGCGGGGTCGTGGGCGGGCCGGACCATTCGCCATGGAAGTCATAGGCGAGCGTGCGGCAGACCTTCGTTTTAGCCGGAGGGGCGGGTAAGCTGAGAACCGCGATCTTCAGGGGCTCATTGAAGCCGAAACCGCTGAAGGCCATCCAGGCCCGCTTGGCGCCCGGACAGAGGGCGGAGATCAGGGCGGCGCCCTGCTCTGTTGGCGCGATTTCATAGATCTGGCGCCCCGCCGCGCGCGGGCCGATCAAGGCGGGAAGTCCGCCGGGGCCCAGATCGTGATCCGTGGCATGCTTCAGATCAGCGTCCGCCGGCGCCACGGTTGAGCGCAGATTGAGAACCCTGGCAGGCCCCAGCAGCGGTTTGTAAACCTGGAAGGTCAGGGGCCCCGCCGCGTCTCGGGTCGCCGCGTCGGCGGGGTCATAGGAATAGATATGGGTCGCGGCCGCTGCAGCCCCCGCGGATAGAACGGCCACCACGAGAGCGCTCGCGACGACGACGCGGGCGGGGGTCATCGGCGCGCGCCCGGGGGCTTGGGCAGAACGCGAGACGCGTCGAACGCCACCAACCGCCAGGTTCCGGATTCCTCGGCGAAGGTCAGAAGGCAGGCGCCCGTGCGCGGGTCCTTGGCGCAGACGCGGCCCGCGTCGATGGGCGTCAGGGCGGCGGCCAGCCGAACCGTGCCTGGCAAGGGCTTGTCGGGGGAATAGCCATATTCATCCGCCACGGCGCGAAAGACGTCTGGGCGCAGCAGCATCCCGCCGGCGGCGTGGGACAACGGACCCGATACGAGAACGCCCAGTCCAGCGACGCCATCCCCCAAACCCGCGGCTTTGGTCTGGCGCACCAGCACGTCCTGAATCTCAGCCTCCAGGGCGGACCGATCAATGTGGGCGTCGAAGGCGGCGCGGTCGTCGTCACGGATCGCCACCAACAGGCCATGCACATCATTGGCCGCGGAAAGGCGCTCCGTGGTCGCACAGGCGGCGAGCAGGAGGGTCGCGGCGGCGAAGGTCAGGGTCGGAAGGTGTCTTGGCGTCACAGGGCTATCCAGTGGGTCATAGGGCGGCGAAAGCCAAGAGCCTCAAGCGGTTAGGCCGATGTCCGGGCCTTGAAGAAGGCGATGACCCTCTCTTCGGCCCGTTTCGTCGGACCCTCTGGATCGGCATCGTCCAAATGGATGGTGAGCACGGAGTGAGGGGTAAGGCCCGTGCCGCTCCGGGCGTCCTTTGGATCAAGCTCGATCGCCTCAAGCCGCTCCCCAAATTCACGCTTAAGGCTATCAAACCGGGCGTCGGGAACCACGGGATCGCCAAAGAAACGCAGCGCCATGATCGACAGATCTTCGTCGGCGAGACGGCTTTTGGCGCAGGCCATCTCCCCTGGCGACAGGCCAATCGCGGCGGCGCCCGCCCTTCCCAAAGGCAAGGAGGGTTGGGTGAGGACGGGGGCGACCACCGAGGGCTCGGTCATCATGGCCAGAGCGAAATTGCCGGTGAAGCACATGCCGACCGCGCCGACGCCGCGGCCGCCACATTCCGCGTGGGCGAAGGCCGCCAGAGCCCGAAGCCAATCGACAATTGGGCTGGAACGATCCCGCGCCCAGACATCGAATTCGCGCCGCACGCAGATCGCCTTGGCGGCCGTCCCCAACATATAGCCCAGGCTTGCGGGGCGGCCTGGGTCGCCAAACAGACTGGGACAAAACACGGTCATGCCCGCGGCCGCCACCCGATCGGCGAACCGAATGACCAGGGGATGGAGACCTGGCATCTCGTGAATGACAATAACCGCCGGCCCGGATCCCCGGCGCCATACCGACCGCGTCCAGCGCGCGGCGGGATCGGTGAAATCGAAGCGCTCGTAATCCTTCAGAGCGTCAATGGCCGCCAATGGTCGCCTCCACCGCTAAGCCGTTCAAAGGAAAGTCTAGGCTTCGCCTCTGTGCCTTTAAAAAATCGACCGTCCGGCCAGGCCCAGATCATAGATCTGCTCGCCATGGCGGAACTCGAAATGGCCCTCAAGAGCGAAATAGGAGGAGGCGGAGCCGGCCTTCAGCGCGAAGCCCACCACGGCCCAGCCGCCCTGCGTTCCATCCGGGCTGAGGCCAAAGGGGGCGCCGCCCGTGAAATTGGCGACGGTGTCGCCGATATTACCATAGGCCACATCCATATAGCCGAAGTTCATCTCGGATCTCAGCCAGGCGTCCTTGCCCCATTCCCGGCCCAGGGTCAGTCCCGCGGTCGTCGTCAGCCGGTTGCTGTTGCGCGCCGCGATGGTGAGATCATAGCCGGCGCCGCCCCCGCTCTCGGTGTAGCCCTCTTCATTGAGGCCGAGATAGTCCATGGCCAATTCGGGTCTGGCATAGAAATTGCCCAGCACACGGTGTTCATAGGCTAGGCTCACATGACCGTCATAGATAAGGGCGTCCCAGTCGCCCTTGGCGGACAGCTTCGAGCCGCCATCGATGAAGGTGCGCTCATCCGAGAAAAAGACGACGCCGATGCCACCACGCGCTGAGAGCGTGAGGCCGCCCACCGCGCGGCGGTAATAGAGGCTCGCCTCAATGATCTGGCCCGTGAGGCCAGAGCCCGCCTGTTGGGCCGCGGGCAGTTCGTTGGCGTTCATGAAACTCAAGGTGGCGCCGAGGGAGCCGCCGCCCTCACCCAGATGCTCCACGCCCGCCACAAGTCCGGTGAGCTTGGTGTAGCTAGCGGGGCTATCCAGGCCCTCGCGTTTGACGTTCTCATTCACCTCCTGCAGCCACAAACTCGTTCCCGCCACCTGCTGGCCGTTGTCCGGGTTGGTGCTGGTCATTTCAGAGATGGACTGCGCGGCCGCGTCCAGAGCGTCAAACAGGCCCTGACCCTGATTGGGAAGAAGCTGGTCGTAAACCGCCTTGAAAGCCGATGCGGACGTCGGGGAGAGAAGGGCGGCTTCGATATTGGGGTTCAAAGGCGCCGCGGCGATCACCGCGCTCAAGGCCTGACCTTCGGCGGTTTCAAACCCCAATTGCTGCGGCGTCTTCTCGGTCACCGTCAGGGTCAACTCCCCTCCGCCCCCGGTCCCAATGGGTACATAGGCGGGCGTGGCGGTGAACAGGTACGGGGCGTTAACCACCCCGCCGGAGGGGGCGAATGTTCCCGCGGTCAGGGTGCCGGCGCCGGCCGTCTGAAGAATGACGAAGGTTTGTTGGAGCGTCGCCGGTAAGCTTAGCAAGGTCAGGCCCAGCCCCGCGCCATTGGCGAAGACCGATGCGCCGCTCGTTATAAATTTCGTGTTGGTGTTATTGGCGGGATCGGCGGCCACCAGCAGCAGGCCGTTCGCCCCCACCGACACGCTATTGGCCGTCAAGGCGTTGGACTGCGCATTGGTGTCGCTGAGCGTGCCGTTATTGACATTGATCGTCAGGGTGGAATGGCCCGTTCCCGTCGGTGAGCCTTCCTCGATGGCGCCGGTGATGGTCGCCCCCGTGGTCCCCGAACCCGCGGCGCCGGCCACGGTGATCGTGTTCGCGCCCGTTCCGAGATTGATCACTGGCGAGGTCACCGAGCCGCCTGTCACGGTCAGGGTGGATCCGCCATTGCCGAAATAGATCGAGCCGATGATGCTGGGGCTCAAGGCCCCGATTTCCTTCCAGGCCGAGGGATAATCCACGGGATCTTCGCCCGTGGTGACCGTGGCGGCGATCGCCTGATAAACATTGTTCTCGTAATTGACATACTGGCCGGCGGTATAGGTGCTCGACTGTGCATAGGCCGTGTTGGCCGGCAGGCTTGAATTGACCGATTGCGTGATTGTCTGGGGCGCGGTGGACTGCGAGATATCGATGGCGACCGCCGAGCCAATCGGCATGGGCTCCGACAGCACGGTCTGGTTTGCGTAGGCGTTGATTTCGCCGGTATTGACGATGCTGTTCAGGGTTCCTGACCGGTCGATGATTCCACCGACCTCCGTCGCGCCTACACCCTGGAAACCGTTGATGGTGCTGATGACGGCGCCGCTATTGACGATCTTGTTCACGACCGCCCCCGCGTCGATCAGGATCCCGTAGACATTCACCGGCGCGAAGCCGGCGCTGATGCTGGTCTCCTGATTGGAAATCGCGCTGATCTGGCCGTCATTCACGATCAGCGGCGTGCTACCGCCAGCCAGAAAATGGATGGCCGTGGCGCCAGCCTGATAGGCCTCGGCCGTAATGATCCCCGTATTATAAATCCCGCCTTGAATGGTGTAAGTATAGTTGCTGTTGCCCGTCCCGATCTGGACCGCCGTGGCGGGAAGGACCGAAGTCAGGTTAGGCGAGGTCACCGGATCGAACAGGGAATTGCCGATAACGGTGCCCTGAAGGACCAGCCCATACATATTGCCGCCATCCGGCGTTCCGAGCGCGGTGACCTCGCCAAGCCCCGGTCCGACGAGGCCCATCGTACCGCTCTGCGTGGCGATGCCGATCTGCAGGGCCGGGGCGGAGCCGTAGGAGACAAGCTCGCCCGCCGTCTGCTGTGCGTCCGGCACGCCATTGCCGTCCAGGTCAGGATTGGTGGCCGACAGGATCGGCGGCGGCGCGCTGACGATCAGCCCCCCGCCCACGGAACCTCCGACCGTAAAGGCTGCGCCCCCCTGGGTCAGTTCCCCAGCCGTATAGTCGGACTCGATCTGGGGAACGGTGCTGCGGGCTGTGGTCCGATAGCCCGTGGCGGTCACCGCGCCGGCGACGGAGATACTTCCCCCGACCGCGCCGTCGATCTCCACGGCCTTTGATCCGGTGCCCGTCGCCGTCACACCCGTGATCACGACATTGCCGCCGACGCCGCCGGTCGGGGCGACATAAAGGCCGGTGCTGTTTTCCCCCACCATCGTGATGGACCCATTGGTCACCGTCACAGTGGTGCTGGAGGTGAAGGTGGTGGGCGAGACGGTCTGCATCAGCAGACTGCCCGTGATCGGCGCCTGGATGTCGATCCCGTAGGACGTCTGACCCGTAACAGAGAGGCTTCCGGTCTGGGTGATGGACCCGTTGAAAGGTGACGTTCCCGACACCAGGATGCCGATGCGATCATTGCCCTGGGCGAAGGGGCCCTCCAGAACGCCGGTGTTGTTGTCGGTGGGCGCCAGGTAGCTCTCCGTCAGCACGAAGCTGCCGGTGCTGACGAAGGATCCGGTATTGCCCCCATTTATCAACAGGCCCGTGACGCCGTTAATGCTGGTCGAGCCGATCTCGCCTTCGAGGGTGATGCTGTTATTGCTGTTGAGCGTGACGGCCGTTCCCGGCGCGGTCAGCCCCACGGACCCACCCGAAGCGATATCGATATTGGCCGGCGCGCCGCTACTGGCCGTCGCCGTGGCGATAGGGGTGGTCGTGCCGGTCGTGATTGAGACCTGGGCTTGCGCCGCGGCGGCCGCCAAGATCAAAGGCGCGACCGACGCTGCGGCGGCTAGGAGCTTGCGCGTCATCACAGGGGGCAGTCTCACTCGCATGTTGTGGGAACCCCTTTAGGGCCAGGGGAATACGACCGCATTGGGGCGCAAGGTCTGTTTGAGCCACGGAATCGCTTCCGTGTCACGCCCTCGACACACGATGTCTGTTGAACTGTTCGGGTAAGGCGAATCAAGGGTTTGACGCATTCCAGCATGAGCGACACGGGGGACAAACGGTCAGTGACCCTTGATGACGGCGTTGCCCCCACGCCTTGGCCTTTTATTGCGCTGGCCGCAATGGCTGTCTCCGCGCCGATCGTGCTTGTGATGGGTCATGCGGCCAAGGCGGGGCCGGCCATCGCCGCCGCCATTGCCGTGGCCATCGGCGCGATCGCCCTGGGAATAGTGTCGTCCGGTCGGCACCGCGTCGTTCCCCAGCCCGAGGATGCGGGCGCCGAGGAGTCCACCGAGCCCTTCGCGGCCATGATCGAACAGATCGCGGACCCGATCCTTCTCGTCGCGGGCGGCGCGCGGGATGAGCAGAGCAGCCGCAAGTTTCTCTTCGCCAATGGCGCGGCGCGGGACTTGCTGCGAATCCAGAGACCCGATGGCCTGCTCACGACGGTGATCCGGGCCCCGGATATTCTCGATGCGGTGGACGACGCTCTTTATAACGACAAATCGGGCGAGGCCGCCTACCAGCTCCGTGGCCCACAGGACAGGGTCTGGCGTGCGCGAGTCTCGCCGCTGGATGTCAACTTCGGCGACGGCAGCCGTCTCGCCCTGCTGTGGATGCGCGATGAGACAGAACTGCGGCGCACTGAGCGGGCCCGCGCCGACTTCCTGGCCAATGCCAGCCATGAGCTGCGCACGCCCCTCGCGTCGCTCACCGGCTTTATCGAGACCCTGCGCGGTCACGCCCGCGATGATGTGGAGGCCCGAGACAAGTTCCTGGCCATCATGCACGGTCAGGCTGATCGCATGCGGCGTTTGATCGACGACCTGATGAGCCTCTCCCGAATCGAACTCGGCGAGCATATCCCGCCCTCAGGCGTGGTGGATCTGCGCGTTCTGGTCACCGACGTTATGGACGCCCTCGCGCCCCTGGCCACGGAGCGGGGCGTGCGGTTTGATTCCAGCCTGCCGATCACGCCCGCCCTGGCCGTGGCGGATCGCGATCAGATCGTCCAGGTGGTTCAGAATCTGGCTGAGAACGCGGTTAAATACGCGCCCGATGGCGGCGTCGTGCGTCTGGAGGTAGCCCCGAACCTCACCCTCGCCCAGGCGGCGACGGCGTCAGCGGGCCTGGAGGGCCATTTCTCTCTCCTCACGCCGGAACACGCGCAGGGCCGCACATATGTCGCCGTGCGCGTTCGCGATTTCGGGCCTGGCATGGCGCGGGGTCACCTTCCCAGGCTGACCGAGCGCTTCTATCGGGTCGAAGGTCAGAGGCTCCGGAAGCCCGGCACGGGCCTCGGCCTCGCCATCGTCAAACATATCATTAATCGGCATAGGGGCGGGCTGATCGTGGAAAGCGCGCCGGGCGAGGGGGCCCTGTTCACCGCCTATCTGCCCGCGGCCCCGGCGATTGACGTCCTCGCGCGGACCTCTCCCCAAGACGCCCTGGACTTGACGAGCTAGGCGCGGCGGACACTAAGCCAGCCAGCATGAAGATTCTTGTTGTCGGCTCGGGGGGGCGCGAACACGCCCTGGCGTGGAAGATCGCCCAGTCGCCGCTGGTGACTTCCGTGGTCTGCGCTCCCGGAAATCCCGGCATGGCTGCATTGGGCGAGGTCGCGGCCGTGGCGGCCGTCGATGTGGCGGGACAGGTGGCGCTCGCCAAGGCGATGGGCGCGGATCTCGTGGTGGTGGGTCCTGACGCCGCCATCGCGGCGGGCCTTTCCGACGCCATGGACCGGGCGGGTATCGCCTGTTTCGCGCCTTCCGCGGCCGCCGGGCGAATCGAGAGCTCCAAAGCATTCATGAAAGCGTTCGCGAGCCGCCACGGCATACCCACCGCCGCCTTCGAAACAGTTGACGACGCCGCCTCCGCCAAGGCCGCTCTTGGGCGGTTCGCACCGCCCTATGTGATCAAGGCGGACGGGCTAGCCGCGGGCAAAGGCGTTATTATCTCCCCGACGCTGGATGAGGGGCGCACAGCGGTGGACGCGATCTTCGGGGGCCAGTTCGGCCCCGCCGGGGCGCGGGTCGTGATCGAGGAATTCATGGCCGGCGAGGAGGTCTCCCTCTTCGCGCTGTGCGACGGCGCCCATGCGATGGCCTTCGGATCGGCCCAGGACCACAAGCGCGCCTTTGACGGCGATCAGGGCCCCAATACCGGTGGCATGGGCGCCTATGCCCCCGCTCCCGCCTTTTCCGCCGCCCTGGAAGAGGCGGCGATGGAACAGATCGTAGAGCCCGCCATCCGAGGCCTCGCCACAGAGGGCGCGCCCTATCGCGGCGTGGTCTTCGCGGGCTTGATGCTGACCAATACGGGCCCGCGCCTCGTGGAGTTCAATGCGCGCTTTGGCGACCCTGAAACCCAGGTGCTGATGATGCGCCTTCAGAGCGATCTCGTGCCCTATCTTCTCGCCTGCGCGCGGGGAGGACTAGCCGCCCTGCCCCCGCCGCTCTGGCGGGACGAGGCGGTCATCTGCGTGGTTCTGGCGGCCCGGGGTTATCCGGGGGGCCCGGTCGCGGGCTCGGCCATCACCTTGCCGGCGTCGGGTTTTGGCGAGGGCGTCGTGGTCTTCCATGCCGGGACGGCGATAGCCGACGGC
Organism: Caulobacteraceae bacterium; assembly: GCA_003136615.1. Taxonomy (GTDB): domain Bacteria; phylum Pseudomonadota; class Alphaproteobacteria; order Caulobacterales; family Caulobacteraceae; genus Acaudatibacter. Next base: position 12,476 of record PLFA01000035.1, read on the forward strand.
CAGCTTACAGCCGCCGGCGGCCGCGTCCTCAATGTCTGCGCCCGTGCGCCCAGTCTGGCCGAAGCGCGGGCCCGCGCCTATGAGGCCATCAATCAGATCGTCTGGCCCGACGGGTTCCATCGCCGTGACATTGGCTGGCGGGCCCTGGAGTCGGGGCCGCTAGGGGAATAGGTTCGCCCCAAAAGACGCGAGAACCAGGGAGAAGGCGCCATGCCCACGGACACACTGGCCGACGAGCAGGTTCGCGAGCAGCTGAACACAGGAACAAAGTCCGTCGCCGACTCTCACCGCTTTAACGAGGGCGCGCTCCTGGGCTGGATGCGCGAGAATGTGGAGGGCTTCGCGGGACCGCTTGAGGTTCGCCAGTTCAAGGGCGGCCAATCCAACCCCACCTATCAGCTTGTCACGCCCGCTAAGACCTATGTCATGCGGCGTAAGCCCCCGGGAAAGCTCCTCCCCTCGGCCCACGCGGTTGACCGGGAGTTCCGGGTGATCTCCGCGCTCTATCCGACCGGTTTTCCGGTGGCGAAGCCCTTTGGGCTCTGCGTCGATGAAACGGTCATCGGCACTATGTTCTACATCATGGACATGGTCGAGGGCCGGATCCTCTGGGACCAGACGCTGCCCGCCTATGCGCCGGCCGAGCGCCACGCGATCCATATGGCCGCGCTGAAGACCCTGGCGGACCTGCACAATACCGACTACCGCGCCGTCGGGCTGGAGAGCTTCGGCAAGCC
>PLFA01000023.1:0-1128 GCA_003136615.1 Caulobacteraceae bacterium
AACATAACCCTTGGCGGGATCCGCGCCCGCCAGGTCGGCGCGCGGGGCCGGCGGGGACGCCGAGCCGCCGGGCAATCTCCCGGCGAACTCCGCGATGGCGGCATATTTGGCGGGGGCGTCGTAGGGGAGGCGCGCGATCTCCTGGTTCGAAGCCAGGGCCGGCAGCCGGTCGAGATGAGGAAACAGCATGTCTTCGGCACTGGCCATGAAAATGGCCGGGCGCCTCAGCGCCTGGACCGCCGCGAACGCCAGGGGGCCATAGTAGCAGGCGGCCTTATAGGCCGGCCCATAGGTGCGGCACGAGCGGTAGAACATGGAGACCCAGACCTCGATCTCCTCTGGCGTCGGCCGGTCCACGGGGTTGAGCCGCGTCACGTCACGCGACAACCAGGGGAACCAGGTGAACTGATCGCGGAACCGCATCCAGGTCTGGAACAAGTGGCCGCCCAGGGGATCGGGGACCATGGGCGCGAAATAGCCCTGGAAGAGGACGTCGATCTCGCTCTGTGTGAACATGGGCAGGCCCTCAAGGACGAGGCCCGTGACCTGGTCAGGCCAGCCGACCCCGAGCTCGAGGCCGATCGCCGCGCCGGTGTGGGTGCCATAGACGCGGCAGGGCGGCANNGAGTCGCCCGGAAGGGGATCTGAGCCGCCAAAGCCCGGCGTATCCAGGGCGAAACAGGTGAACCGCTCGGCAAGGACGGCCATCTCATGGGCTAGGATGGCTGAGTCCCCCGGCGAACCATGCAGCATGACGATGGGCGGCCCGCTCCCGGCGCGCCGATAGTGAACCCGCCGTCCGGCCACGGAGATGTAATGTCTTTGTACGCCGCCCATGTCCAACGCCGGGCTGCCTCGCGGACCGCCCTATTTCACCGGCGCCGGCTTCTGCTCCATGGCGTAGTGTTCCAGGCTCGAATAGTTCGGCCCATACCACTTGGTCGGCGCTTCTAAATATGACGGATAGCGCGTCTTGATCCGCTCCATGACCTTGGGGGGAATATAGTCCGCCGTCGGTTCGGCGCGGAAAATCCCGTCATACATGACGTGGCCGGGCGCCGTCCCCATCAGCATCCAGGGAAGCCAGGGCTGGACCCGGACCCAGCTGCCATTGGCCGGCAGGAAGGT
>PLFA01000023.1:1184-2477 GCA_003136615.1 Caulobacteraceae bacterium
CCGGGCATTGCCGGCGGTTGAACCGTGGAGGCGATGACCCAATTATAGGGATCGTTGTGAACATCGACGACCTTCACACGCTCTCCGGTATAGGGATTATCCCATTCGTCGAGGATGTCGCCGGTCTTGGGATCGGCGTAGAAAATCGTCTCCTTCGTCATCCGCTGATAACTGCCATCGCTCTGACGCAACACGCGGATGGTGCTGAAAACTTCGAAGCTGAAGAGCGGGCGTATGGCTTCGCCAGGTCGCACGCCGGTCACGATGCCCGTGCAATGGCCATAGACCTGATCGCCATTGGTGTTGGCCTGAAGGCGGGCCGCCGTTTCGCGGTTCCAGTCCGGGTCATCAAAACGGATGGGAATGCGTTCGGCGGCGTCGGCCCTCGCCGCGGGAGCGGCCGCCGCGGCCAAGGCCAGTGATGCGACGCCAAGTCCCAGCGCGCCGCGGCGGGTGGTGGCGGAGGATGAGTTCTGGTCAGTCATGGGGATGTTTCCGGATATTGGACATTGGGTCTTCGGCTCAGCCAGCGCCAAGGGATTCAAGGACCGCAATCACGGCGGTTTCGGCGGCTTCACACGCCCCCTCGATGCCGGCGTTCACCTTGCAGTTGTGTTCGCCGGCGAAATACATGGCGCCCACGGGCTGGCCGATCAGGTCGGCATAGGGCGCGATATCGCCTGGCGCGAAATAGGCGATGTGGCCCTTCGAGAACGGGTTGGTTGACCAGTTCATGATCCGCGTCGCCTTGACCACGCCCGCCGCCGCCGGCCGCAGGCGCACGAGCTCGGCCACCGCGTGCTCTCGGAGCGCGTCCGGGCTCAGGGCGTTTAGCGGCGCCACCGCCGCTCCGTTGATATAGGCGCGCAGGACGCCCTCAGGCCGGGTGCGCGAGGGCGTGTGGGCGAAGAATTCGAACGGGCCATCGGTCCACATATTGGCGGGCAGACCATCCTTCTCCCAATAGGGCTCGCTGAAGTCGAAACAGATCTGGATGGATTGGTCCGACCGCTGCCGCCGCCACCCCAGCCGTTGCTCGGGCGGCAGGGGGCCGTCGATGGGGATGTCGCGAAGGACCGGAGGCGGAATCGTGTTGATGCAGGCGCGCGCGATATAGCTGGTCCCATCGGCGCAGGTGACGGTGACCTCGTGGGGCCCCGCCTTGATGTGAGAGACGATCTTGTGGAGCGCCACGGGCTGTTTCAGCGAGGCGGCCATGGCGTCTGTGAGTGTGCTGGTGCCATCACGCACCTCGCTATATTGGCCGTGCTTCGCGTCCCAGAAATAATAGTG
>PLFA01000023.1:2538-3264 GCA_003136615.1 Caulobacteraceae bacterium
TGCGACAGCAGCCCCAAGGGGATGATCGCCTTCTCATCGGCGGCCAGGTGGTTCAACGGCGAGTCTTTCCAGTCCACACTGGGCGGCGCGCCGCCGAGGCTGATGGCGGATTGGGGCAGCTTCGTCTCCCCCATGGCCCCCGCTCCGGGGGGGACCAGGACGACCCCCAGATCGGAGGCGTTGCCGCGCACGCGCCCATAACCAAACCCGATTTGAGCCGCGCCGAATTCCGGCTCGCCAGGCACATCGCGCGCCGTCCAGACCCGTCCGCCGACGCGGCCGCTGCCTTCCAGAACAGTCACCGAAACGCCCGCGTTCTGTAACATCCGAGCCGCGTGGAGGCCGGACATTCCCGCTCCCAGAATAAGAACGTCTGACTTAGCTGGCGCATCGGCCCAGCTGGGCGCGGCCACGGCGGCGATGGACGCACCCGCCATCTGCAGGGCCGCGCGTCTGGATATGTTCGCGGATTTCAAGCGGTACGCTCCGAGAGCCTTATGATCATGATGAACAGCACCAGAGGCATATGCCGCGCCATGGGCGGCGCCCTGATGTCCGAATTGCGGATGGGCCTTAAGGTTTAGCCTGCCGCAGATATTCGATGATCGCCGCGCGATCCGTGTCCTTGGCCACGCCGCCAAAGGCCATGGCGGTTCCGGGAACCACGTCGGTGGGCTTTGTCAGCCACCGATCCAGCATCTTTTCATCCCAGATGAAGGTCTGAGC
>PLFA01000023.1:3299-3726 GCA_003136615.1 Caulobacteraceae bacterium
AGCGCGGCCCAGAAACCAAAACTTGGGCGAGGCTTGTGGATCGGCAAATGAAACCTCCCTTGGTCGATGCCTAGAAACTGTATCCGCAACCGCCCCTGGCGCGGGGCGAGACCCTGTTCACATCCGCATGGCGGATAGACAAGAACCCCTGGGCCCCTGCACCTTTTATAAGCGGGACCGCCTGCGGCGCCGACGGGATATGCACGGGCAGGCGGCGACCGGAGCGGAGAGGCCCCTTCGTTGACACGGCCCGCCGGTGGGGAGATGGTATAAAGATAAATCAACTTGCCGATGATTTCTACGTCACGAAAGGATGCTTCGCGGGGCCCGAAACGGCGGTCGCGATCCCACCTCAACCAGACCACGGATACAGGGCGGCCGCGACCATGCATGAGCGACAAGAGGTCAAGTCACTGAAGAAAGCGCT
>PLFA01000023.1:3794-5718 GCA_003136615.1 Caulobacteraceae bacterium
AATGCCGATCTGGTGGTGGAGGTGGCCAAGCCGCGCGTGATCCGCGCCGGTCACGAGGTTCGCTGGCCCCTGGCCCTGGCGACCCCATCAGGCTCCGACATGGTCGTGCGCATCGCCACGGATCACGACACCCCTCTGGCCATCGACCGCTATTATATCGGCTTCCGCACCCCCATGACCCATGCGCCGGCCGGGCTCTGTTATCTCGCCTTTTGTGAGGATGATCAGCGCGCCTCGATCCTTGAGGCGGCCCCGCGGTCCCGCAACGCCGATGACCCGGCGCCGGACCTGGATCTCGACTACACCCTGGAACAGATTCGCCAGCAGGGCTTCTGCCATCGGCGCTTCGCCCAGTATCGGGAAGGGGGCCTCGCTGTTCCCGTCTTCGCCGATGGCCGCGTGGTCGGCGGGATCGTCATGCGCTACACCAAGTCGGCCATGAAGGCCGCGGCGCTGGAAGAGCTGTATGTTCCGATCCTCCGCGATCTCGCGGCGAACATCTCTGCGGCCTATGACCGCCGGATCGCCAAGAATCTCCCGACCCTCGATGATGACGATGATCTCGATCCGCCCATCACCACCCGGGATCTGGACATGAGCCGCATGCCCTTCGCCATCTCGGCGGCGGCTCCCAACCTCATGCGTCAGCCCCCGTTTATGGGGCTACAGCGCGCGACCAGATAGGCTTTTCCTTAGCCTTACCTGGCCCACTTCTTCTCGAAGTCCCAGACATCCTGAAAGCCGATCAGGCCGCAGAACTCCTTGAAATCGAAGAGCGCCTCNNGCGGCCACGAGGCTCGTCATCGACGGAAAGATGGCGAAGGCGTAACCAATCTCTTCAAGCTGATTCGCAGGCAGAATGGGGGTCAGCCCACCGTCAGCCATGTTGGCCATGCAAGGCTTGTCGAGCGTTTCGCAGGCGGTCCGCATCTCCTCTGGCGAGGTGAGCGCTTCAGGAAAAAGGATATCCGCCCCAGCGGCGGAATAGGCCTCGAGACGGCGCAGCGTTCCCTCCAGTCCCTCGCTCTGGCGCGCGTCGGTCCGGGCGATGATCAGGAAGTTCTCCTTGTCGCGCCGCGCGTCGGCCGCGACCTTGATCTTTTCCACCATGTCTTCCAAGGGGATTAGCCGTTTGAAGGGCGTGTGTCCGCACTTCTTCGGGAACTCCTGATCCTCCAACTGGATGACCGTGACGCCCGCCGCCTCATAGCCTTGGACGGTGTGGTGGACGTTGAGAAGGCCCCCGTAACCGGTATCCGCATCCGCGATCACCGCGGCGTTGGAGGTCCGCACCAGTGTCGTCATGCGATCCAGCATCTGCGTGTAGGTGGCGATGCCGGCGTCGGGCAGACCGGAAGCTGACGCGGTCAGCCAGTAGCCCGTGCCATAGACGATATCGAAGCCGACCTTATTGGCGATCGCGGTCGCGACCATGTCCTGCAGGCCGGGCGCCACGAAAAACTCTTTGCGCGCCAGCTTCTGACGAACAATCGGATTGGCCACGGGCGGATCTCCTGGAAAGTGGCGCCAAAGCAAGCGCTCAGATCATCGCGCGGGCTTTCGCGCAAGGCCGCGCCAAAGCAAGCTTGGCTTGCCCTCGCCTGGCCCGTAAAAGATATAGGAATATATCATATATCCGGTCCTCGGCCATGCGCGCGCGGCGCGCGAGCTCGCTTTAGGAGTGCGCCTGCCCATGCAAGCCGATCCCAATCTCTATGACTATTGGCCCTATATTGACCGCCCGAAAATCGTCTGGCCCGGCGGCAAGAAACTGGCCTTCTGGATCGCGCCCAATATCGAGTTCTATGAGTTCGCGCCGCCTGTGAATCCCTTCCGCCCCGGCTGGCCCAAGCCCTCACCGGACGTTGTCGGCTATTCCCAGAGGGACTGGGGCAATCGCGTGGGCCATTGGCGCCTGATGGAT
>PLFA01000124.1 GCA_003136615.1 Caulobacteraceae bacterium
GTGCTCCGTGGACCCGTCCGGGTCAAAGGCCGTGATTCCGCCATTGAAGATGGTGGCGACGCAGACCTTGCCGCCGGCCTCCACGGCGAGACTGTCGAGGAACTGATAGCCGGGCAGGGTGCAGATGATGCGGCCGGGGATGAGGCCGGCGGGGGGCGCCAGAACACCGGGCTCCAGGACATCGAAGGCCCAGAGCCGCCCGGTCTGGGTGTCGGCCATATAGACGACGCTCTCGTCGGGGGAGAGGCCGACCCCATTGGGGGAGATCAGGTGATCGCGGACGCGCACGATGTGGTCGCCCTCTACCTTCGCATAATAGAGCGCGCCGAACTTGCGTCCCTCCGGCGTGCCGCAACCATGATCGGTGAACCAGAAGCCGCCCTGGCGATCAAAGACCAGATCATTGGGCCCGATGAGCCGGCGGCCCTCGCAGGCCTCATAGATCGTCTCGACCTCGCCCGTGACCGGATCCACGCGCTGGATGGAGCCGCCGGCGTGGCTCGCGGGGGTGGGACCTGGGATGTTCAGGCCATTATTCTTCAGGAATTCGAACGACCCGCCATTATTGGTGACCCAGATCTTCCCATCCGGCCCGATGGCCGCGCCATTGGGGCCGCCGCCAGTATGGGCCACGGTGGTCTTTTCGCCCGAGGGTGAAACGCGGGTCAGGACGCCGGCCTCGATCTCGGTGAGAATCACCGATCCATCGGCCATGGCGACGGGGCCTTCAGGGAAAGCGAATCCTTCGGCGACGAGTTCGATATCCATGGCGTTCTCCCAAGGTCGATTTCTTTTGCGCCGGTCTTAGTGGCGAGATCGCTTTTTTCCACAGATGGACACAGTTGAACACAGATAGACTCGTACAGCGGACAGGCCCGACGAACCTGGCGCCGTAGGCATCAAATGGCCTTTGGCCGCTAAGCCCGAGGGGGCGCCGTCTTCAAGGACACATCTGTGTGCATCTGTGTCATCCGTGGATCACGCTTCTCCGGCGCCGGAACCAGGAGGGCGCAGGCGAAGGCGAAGAGGGTCGTCATGGCCACGGTGCGCAGGGGGTAATCCACGGTGGAGTGGATCAGGACCATGACGACCACCAGGGATCCGGCCCGGGCCAGGGCGCCCTCGCCCGGCGCGGCGGCCCTCGCCCAGGCGGCGCGGCAGCGAACGGCGAACCAGGTCAAAAAGCCCAGGAAGATGACCACCGCCGCGAGGCCGGACTCCAGAAGAGCTTCCAGAAAGTCATCATGGGCGTGATTGAAAATGGTGGGATCCACCAGACGCGCCGGTTCAAAGGTCTGATAGATCGGGATGAAGGAGCCGACGCCTGATCCGACAGGCCAAAAGGCGCGGACGGCCGCGAAGACGGTGGGCGCGGCCGTGAAGCGCAGGTCCGCGCCGCCCTCGGCAAAACGCGCCAGGGCCGGGACGCGACCGACGGCGAGGGCGACCACGATAACCAGACCCACCGCCGCCATGAGCCCAAGGCCCNNCCACGCCGATGACGAGGATCGGCGTGAAGGCCAGCATCGACGCCGCCCCCATCCATCGCTTGGACCCGGCCGTTCCCGCGGGGGCCGCGAAAACTGATACGGCGAGGGGAATGGCGCAGCTAAGAAAATCAGCGAAGTGGTCGCGGTTGGAAAAGAACCCCACAGCCGAATCGACATTGGTCTGGCTGTAGAACCTTAAGGGGCTATCTGGTCCTCCCGCCAGCTGGAGAAGCCCCAGGACGAGACTCCCCACGGCGACAATGACGATGATCCGGGCCAGACTCCGCCGCGCGGCGTCCGGAAGTTGCAGCGTGATCAGGAAGAGCGCGACGGGCGGAAGGAGGGCCAGGGCGCAATGCCAGGTGGTCTGCGGCGTGAGGCTGAGAGCCATGGGGGCAAGGGGCAGGCCGGCCGCGCGCAGCACCTCCACAGCGCCCGCGCGCCCGGGCAGGCGGGTCCAGATCGCCACGGGCAGAGGAATGAGCTGGAGACACGGAACGAGAAGGGCGAGCGTGACGAGAACCAAAGGCCAGGTCAGCCGCCGGCCGTCGTGAGCCCGCGCCGTCATCCAGACGCCAAGCATAAGAGCCGGCAGGCTCACCAACGCCGCCGCCGCCAACGACGCCGCGTTACCCTGGCTCGCGCCGCCCAGCATGAGGGACACCAGGAGCGCGATCACGCCATAGGTGAACGGAGATCTGAGAATAGCCTCGTGCGTAAACCGAGACGAAAAATCTCTCAGGGGCTGGTCGTCTTGCCCAAAGCGCCGGTCGCCGCCGCCACACCCAGCCCCACGGCGCCAGCGCCCGCGACGCCGCCCGCGATGGCCAGAGTGGAGAGGCCCGCGGCGCCAGCGCCCGCACCCGCACCGCCGCCGGCCGCCGCCGCGCCGGCCGCGGCTTGCGCCTGGTCACCGGTGAAATCGGTATCCGCCACCTGGGAGGCCGCGCCCTTGCAGGACGCGCCACGGGCCATATCGGTGACCGTCAGCATGGCGTTCGCCTTGAGCGACACCGCGCAGCCATTGGCATAGATCAGATGGGCGTGGGCGCCGCGAAGCGAGAGCAGACGGTCGCCCGGATGCAGGACGGTGGACTCGGTCACCGGGGTGAAGCCCGCGCCTTGGTTGACCAGAACTGGACCATCCACCGACGCCAGTCGCGCCACCGGCGACACAGCCGCGAAAGCCTGGCTGGCCATGAGCGATCCCAATACCGCGAGCGAAACCCCAACCTTCGTCATGCCCAAACTCCCATCCACGCTAAAACTGAAATATATCATTCACTTGGTATCGAAGTTTCAAGGCGCGAGCAAGCGATTGGTTCGGCGTCGGGCCCGTCATTTCTGATCAATGGCAAGACCCCGATACCAGATCTCGACCGGCCTGACATGATCGGTAGGAGACACCGTCAGGCGTAGCCATTGCGCGGTGCAGCCCGTCTCGGGGACCCGAATCGGGGCGCTGAACGCGAGCCACGCGCCCGGACCGTCAGGCGCGGGGATTCGGGCGAGAACGACGCCCGAGGCGTCGGCGCAGAAGATCGACCAGGCGAGGGCGCCCGCGGCGTCGCCGTCGGTCCGCGCCTGACCTGAGAACCGGTAGGACCCCGGCGCGAGCACAAGAAGCTGCTGGGCCAGTTCCGGGGCGCCGTAGCCGTCATAGCGCGCGTGCAGTTCCGCGCCCTGCAAATCCGCCGCGCCGCCCGGCCCCTCCCCGAGCTGCCAGTTGAACGGGGGCGCGCCCGGCATTCCTCTGAAGTCACCGTCATAGACGGACTTGGCCTGGGCCAGGGCCGTGGGGGGGAGGGTCCGCAGCCAGTCGAGATAGGCCAGCTCATAGGCCTGGTCCTTCACGCGGCGCGCGAAATAGGCGGCCCACTCCTCGGGGGTCGGTTTCGCCGGGGTCTCGGCGAGGTCGCTCAAGATCGTCTGGACGACGGCGGGGTCGCGCGCCTGGGCGGCCAGGGCGATCAGAAATCCAAGACGCCAGGGCGGGTTCGTCGCCAATCGACTCGCCAGGGCGGCTNNATCAGCCTCGCCGCCTTCGCCCAATCGCCCCGCCGCGCCGCGATGAGGCCCAGATCCCGCAGGGCGCTCACCTGGGTGATGTCGGCGGCGAGGGCGCGCAAGGCCAGATCCGACGCGCGCTGGAGGTCGTCGCCCGTTCGGGAGTTGGCGAGCGCATCATCCGCCGCCGCCGCCAGGACCCGCGCCTGGTACGGCGCCAGGCTCAAGGCGAAGCTGGGCCTGGTCTCCACGGCCCAGTTGGCGATCCCGTCNNCGTTTTGATGGATTCCATCAAAACGGGACAGGCTCTAGCGCGCCTTTTGGCATCAAGCGGCGGGCTGGGCGGGCTTTCCGCCATAGGCGTAATGATAAGAGTATTCGTAGCCATAGGCGGCGTTGCGGGCGTCGAACTTGCAGAGGACCACCCCGACAATCCGCGCGTCAACCGCTTCCAGGCGGCGAATGGCCTCACGGGCGGCGGCGCGGCGCACCCTGACCGCTTCCACCACGAAAAGCGTCGCCACGGCCGCCGCGGCCAGGGACACCGCATCGGAGAGGCCCACCACTGGCGGTCCGTCGATGATCACCAGATCGAAGGCGTCGCCCGCCTGCTGGAGAAACGCCGCCAGGCCGGGCCCCGCCAGGAGCTCCGAAGGATTGGGTGGCAGGGGGCCGCAGGCCACGACGCTCAATGACCCATCCGACGCCGTCTGGACGATCTGCTCGAAGCTCGCGGCGCCGGACAGGAATTTGCTCAGCCCCGTGGTGTTCTTCACGCCCAGCAGCCGGTGCAGGGAGGGGTTGCGCAGATCGCCATCCACCAGGAGCACCCGTCCGCCCAGGCGCGCGAAGCTGGTCGCCAGGGAGGCGGCGGTGGTGGTCTTGCCTTCCGCCGCTCTGGAGCTGGTGACCAAGAGGGTTCGGGGCGCGCCGTCGCTGGTAGAAAACTGCAGGGCCGTGCGGATCGCGTTAACCGCCTCCGAAATGGCGGACCGCGGGTCCTTCAGCGCCTGGGTGGGCGTCGTCCCCCGCGCTGTGGTGGGCACAGTCCCTATCAGAGGCAGGCGCAGCCTCGTTTCGACATCGGCTGGTGAGCTGATGCCCTGGTCGAGAGCGTCCAGCACGAAAGCGGTCGCGAGGCCCAGGATCAGGCCCAGGGCGGCTGAAATCGCCAAATAGAGCGGAACATTCGGAACGGCCGGTTTGCGGGGCGGCAGGGCGCGATCGACGATCGAAACATTATTCGTTCCGACGCCGCCGGCGATGCCGACTTCCTTGTACCGCTGGAGAAGCCCGTCATAGAGGGTGCGATTGGTGTCAAGGTCCCGCTCAAGAATATTATATTGGATGCTCCGATTATTAAGATCAATCATGGCTGACTTCAGCTGGTTGACCTTGGCCTGGAGCGCTTTTTCTTGATTTGCCGCAGTCTCGTACTGATTCTGGATTGATTTTTGGGTGGAGACGATCTGGGCGGCGATGGACCGGTCGATCGCGGTCAACTGACCTTTGAGCTCCAGCATGGTGGGGTGGTCTGGTTTGTAGGTCGCCAGCTTCTGTTGATAATCCGCCATCGCCTTGGCGCGATCCTGCTCGAGCTGCTGGAAGGTCGGGTCGGCGAGGACCTCTGGGAGATTGGCGCCGGGCGTGGTCAGGGCCTGATGCAGGTGTTGTTCCGCGAGCACCCGCTGATTGATGGCCGCCGCCAGATCCCCGTTAAGGACCGAAAGATCCGACGCAACCAGGGATTCGGTGGCGGCGGTCGGCGGGGCGCCATTGGCCTGGGGAATGGGAATGGCGATGATCTGTTGCTGGGCGGCATAGGCGACGGCGGCGCGCTCGCTGCCTTCCAGCTTCTGCTTTTCCTCGGCCAGGTGCCGCTCCAGGAATTCCCGAGCATAGGAGGCGGCCTCGAAGCGTCGGTCGAGATTGGCGGTAATGAAGTTCTCAGCCAGGGTGTTGGCGACACGCGCCGAGAAAGCCGGGTCACGACTGTCGAATTCGACCCGAACGAGTCGGGAAGCGCGAATCGGCGACACAGTGATGTGCTTCTCGACCAGAGCGACGGCCTCGCTATAGCGCTGGGCGCGCTGGTCCTCGGGGCTGAGGCTGGATTTGAAGGTGGGCGGGCGCCAGCCAATAAGTTTCAGCGCGTGTTCATCATCGCCCAGATGCAGGACCGCCACCGCCCGTTCGGCGAGGAACCTTCCCTTTAGCAGGCCATATTGGGTCTGATAAAACTCATCCCCCGTCGGCGACTCCTGCGGCTGGAGGCTGTCCGCGGGCCCACTGAGAACCTTGGAGGCCTCGCGGTCGATCTCCAGGGTGACGCCCGCGCGATAAATCGGCGTCAGCAGAAGCGTGTAGATCGTGCCCACGGCCAGAACGGCGGCGAAGATGCCCGCGACCAGGAGACGGTATTTCCACAGAACCTGAACATATTCCGCCAGATCGACGACGGGGCTGCCGGCCTGCGACTCGATATCGTCGTTGATCGCCCCGGGACCGCGTTCAAATGCCGAGGCGCCGCCAGGCGTCCAGATGTTTGCAGCGTCCTGCGCCATATTACTCAACGACCTTGCGGAAAAGGAATGGAAAAATTTGAAATAAAGATTAGAACTACTTAACGAGAAGAGGGATTGTATAAATCACTGGCGCAAGGGGGCCTATATAGTCGCGAATATTAGCTTTAATGTCTGACCGTTCGACCACGATGATGTCATTTCCATAAACCTCTGGGTCAGGGGAATGGCCATGATTAACACTGTCTAGATTGAAGGTTTCGCTATACCTCTTATTGTTGACGTCGCGAAAGATCACCACGTGACGATTGTCCGCATATTGATCGGCGCCACTGGCCAGGGCGACGGCCTGGATCAGCGTTGTGCGGCCGAGGATCGGATAGATGCCCGGTTTGGTGACCTCTCCCTCAACCGTGATCTGTTGACTGACCGCCTTCTTGACCACGATGGCGACCTGGGGGTTCTGGAAATAGGATACAGACAGCTTCGCCGTGATCAGGGCGGCCAATTCCTCGGGGGTTTTACCAGCCGCCTCGAGCTGGCCCACGAAGGGCAGGACGATCCGTCCGCTCCCGTCGACGTCGATGGTCTCGGTGAGATCCTTGTCCTGATAGACCACCACATCGATTTCATCCAGCGGACCGATCTTGTAGTTTCGGGTCGCCAGTCCGTTGGCGGGATCAGGCGGCGGCAGGGGTGCTTCCATGGGGGTCGGCGCGCCATGAGCCGAGGCGGCTGATGCGCCAGATATGGCGGCGCACGACAAGGCGGCCGCGAGAATTCCGCGCCCGAGACAGTTCTTCAGGACTCTCATTACGTCCAAACCCTACTCACTCACGACACATGAAACAGTTTCGACATCCAACCGCGCGCCCGCGCGCCAGAAAGCGAAAGGCCAGAAATCGAAAGACCGGAAAGCGAAAGACCGGGGCGGGGAGGGTTCGGCGGCGACAGGGTCTCGGGATCGGCGTTGGCTAGCATGCCGCGCGGCCTGTCAAGGACCATTCGTCTCGCCTCCTCAGCGCCCAGACGCGCGGCCACGGCCTCGCGGCCCTCTGCGAGATGCGGCGCGCGGTTGCGCAGATTATGGGCATCCGTGGCGAGGATGTGCGTCAGGCCTTCATCGACCATGCGCTCGGCCCAATAGCGAGGGCGCGGGCCAAAGCGGCCGGTGAGTGAGCCGGCCGTGATCTGCAGCCAGGCGCCGGCGCCGACAAGAGCCTTCATCTGATTGTAGTGATCCTCGATCCAGGTCAGGCGCTCGGGGTGTGTGATGACCGGCACATAGCCTTGGTCAAGAAGATCCTGGACGGCCAGATCCAGGCGCGGGGGCGCCACGTGATGGGGCGGCTCGAGAAGAAAATATCGCGATCCGCCGAGGGAAGGGACGCGCCCCGAGCGCAGGCCCTGGCCAAGCTCGGGCGCCAGATGCGCGTCCGCGCCACAGGTCAGTTGGAGGGGAATGCCAGCGGCATCGAGCGCGGCCTGGAGACTGATAATGGCCAAGGCGATATCAGGGCCCTGATTATCATAGACCCCAGGGGTGATGTGCGGGGTGCAGGCGATGATCTCGACGCCATCCGCCACGGCGATTTTTGCCATGGCGAGGGCGGTCTCAAGGTCAGTGGCGCCGTCGTCTATGCCGGGCAGGAGGTGGCAGTGCAAATCGATCAAGAAACACGCCCGCCCACGCTACCAAACGCCACTCACTTTGCGAGGCTGTAGCACTCGCGCCGTGGCGGCGTCACTAGGCTAGACGGTTATGAGAGCGAATTGCGCAAATATTTCAAATTGCTCGCCAGGTTGCCAAATTAAGATGCGACCCGTGGGGCAGCACATAGTATGAAAGTTGTCCGTGCGCGGAGCCGTCGGTGATCAGGATCGGCTTGTCGTCGAGGGGCGTCAGGCGACCCTCCCGCACGACCGCCGCGGCGCCTTCATCGAGGCCGATCCCCAATATATCGAGATGCTCCGCCACCACCTGGGCGAGGTCGCCCTGTCGATGACGGCGGACCACATGCTGGTCGATGGCGCAATGGGTGATGAAGCCAAAGCCGCGCTCGTGGCCCGGCGAGACCATGAGGCCATTTCCGAGGGGCGAGGCCCTGACCAGAAAGGAGCCCATGATCGAGGCGCCGGCGGAGGTTCCCGCGATCAGCCCCCCCCGGGCCAGGAGCTCGTGGAGCGCGCTCTCCGTCTTGGTATCGAGATAGGCGTCAGCCAGGCGCCACTCGCGTCCGCCCTCGATATAGACGGCCGTGGCTGTGAGCAGGGAGGTTATAAAGGGGTCGCTATCGGCCTCGGCCCGGTCGCGGGTATGCAGGATGCTGACCGGACTTCCGGCCTTGGTGATGAATACGGGCGGCCGCGCCGTGGGGATCTCTTCATCGCGCAGGGCCGTGGGAATATAGACCCAGCGGGCGCTCGCCCCGCCGGCCAAGGCCGTCGCGACCGGGGGAACGCGCGGGCTCATCACGCCGCCCCCCATGATCAGGAGCGCGCCCCGGGCTGGGCCTGAGGAGCGAGGCGGCGGGGGCGCTTCCCCCATCAGGGCGCCGGCGGTCAAGCCTCCCGTAAGCACCGCGCGGCGGTCGGGATGCTGTCTTGGCGAGGGTGCGCGCGTCATCGCCGTGGCTACCCACGCCGCTCCAGCACCCGGAAGACGAAGCCATGGTCGTCCTCGTGCCCGGGCTCATGGGCCTCGCGCCGGGTTTCGATCCAGGCGGTCTCATCCAGAGGCGGAAAGACGACGTCGCCGGCGGGGGAAGCGTCCACCTCGGTGATATAGAGCCGCCGGGCGCGAGGCAGGGCGAGGGCGAAGATCTCCGCCCCGCCGATGACACAGATTTCGCGCGCGCCGTCGTCCTCCGCCTGATCGCGGCCGATGCCCACGGCCTCGGCGAAGGTCTCGCAGACGACGGCCCCATGGGGCGCGAAGGTTCCGTCCCGGG
Organism: Caulobacteraceae bacterium; assembly: GCA_003136615.1. Classification (GTDB taxonomy): domain Bacteria; phylum Pseudomonadota; class Alphaproteobacteria; order Caulobacterales; family Caulobacteraceae; genus Acaudatibacter. The sequence continues at coordinate 8,971 of PLFA01000124.1, forward strand.
AGAGGACGATATTGGTGCGGCCGGGCAGGGGGCGGCGGGGAAGGCTATCCCAGGTCTTGCGGCCCATGATCACGGGCTTGCCCAAGGTGACCTCCCGAAAAATGGCCAGATCTGATTTCAGGCGCCAAGGGAGGGCGCCGCCGACGCCAATCACGCCATTGGCGCCGCGCGCCACGGGGCCGAGCGCCAGGGTGACGGTCACGCCAGAGGCCTCAAACCGCGATGGGCGCCCTAATGGCGGGGTGCGCGCGGTAGCCCTCCAGGATCACGTCCTCGGGGGTAAAGGCGAAGAGGTCGGTCTTCGGCGCCAGCCGCACCCGGGGCGGGGCATAGGGCGCGCGGGCGAGCTGGGCGGCGGCCTGTTCGGTGTGGTTGAGATAGAGGTGGGCGTCCCCCAGCACATGCACGAATTCGCCGGGCTCCAGGCCCGTGACCTGAGCCACCATGAGGGTCAGGAGGGCGTAGCTGGCGATATTGAAGGGCACACCTAAAAAGATATCCGCCGAGCGCTGATAGAGCTGGCAGGAGAGGCGCCCCCGGGCCACGTGGAACTGAAAGAGGCAGTGACAGGGCGGCAGGGCCATGGCGTCCACATCCGCCGGGTTCCAGGCGCTGACCACGTGGCGACGGCTGTGCGGGTTTTCGATCAGGCCCCGCACCAGGAGGGCCATCTGGTCGATGATGCGTCCATCCGGCGCCGCCCAGGATCGCCACTGCTTGCCATAGACGGGGCCCAGATCCCCATCGGCGTCGGCCCATTCATCCCAGATGGTGCAACCGCGCGCATTGAGCCAGGCGACATCCGTGCGGCCCTGGATAAACCAGATCAGCTCGGTGACGACGGAGGGGAAGTGAACCTTCTTCGTGGTGAGCAGGGGAAAGCCGTCGGCCAGGTCAAAGCGCATGGACCGGCCGAAAAGGCCGAGCGTGCCCACGCCCGTGCGGTCGCCCCGCTCCTCCCCATGGGTCAGCACCTCGGCCAGGAGGTCGAGATATTGTCGCTCGCCGCGCGTGGGATCGGAGGCTTCGGCGCGATCAGTAGGGGCAAGAAGGGTCATAGCGAAATTCTAGCTTAGGCCGAATCGTGGGCGTACGCATCCATTTCGCCAAGGATTACCCACAAGTTCCTACGGCCCTCCGTTCCGGGTTCGGGCGTCCAGGTGAAATTTGGGTGAGACGGTGTTATTCTTACCGCTGACGGTAAGAAAGGCCCCCTCAGTGCGGATCACAGCCAAGGGTCAGGTGACCATTCCACAGGATGTACGGGCCCGCGCGGGCCTGATGCCAGGGACGGACGTCGTTTTCGAAATCGAGGCCGGGGCCGTGCGTCTGGTCAAGGCGGAAACAAGCGGCGGGCGGCGGACCCGGGGGCAGAAGCTGGTCGATGGCCTTCGCGGGCGCGGGGATTTCAAGATGACAACCGACGAGGTCGTGGCTCTCATGCGAGGTCCCGCAGCGGACGAAGGTTAAGGCATTCGGCGATGATCCTCGTCGACTCCAATGTCATTATCGATGTCTTGACGCAGGATCCGGTATGGCGGGAATGGTCGGAGGGGGCCCTCGGCGACGCTGCGGATCGTGACGATGTGGCGATCAACCCGATCATCTAGGCCGAGATCGCATCGGGTTTTCCGACGATGAGGGAGCTTGATCTCCATCTTGGTGCGGAAGCTTTCCGGCGGCTGCCGCTTCCCTATGAGGCCGGATTCGTCGCGGGTCGGGCGTTCGTCGAGTATCGGAGACGTGGCGGCGTTCGAACCTCGCCCCTGCCCGATTTCTATATCGGCGCCCATGCGGCCGTATCGGGCCTCTGCCTGTTGACCCGTGATGCGCGACGATATGCTGGGTACTTTCCCAAGGTGCGGCTGATTTCGCCTGACCGATAATCACAGTCTGGATATGCAGGGACAACCTTGACCTGCACGCGGATTGGCTGTCGAAAGCGCGCCTCATCAATTTTCGCCGTCCCTCACGATAGAAAGACCTCGACACCATGCGCGTCTATTATGACAGCGACGCCGATCTCGCCCGCATTCTTGATAAGAAGATCGCCATTGTGGGCTATGGCTCGCAAGGCCACGCCCACGCCCTGAACCTGCGGGATTCGGGGGTAAAGAACGTGGCCGTGGCCCTGCGCGAGGGTTCATCGTCGGCCAAGAAGGCGTCGGCTGAGGGTCTGAAGGTGATGACGGTGGCGGAGGCCGCCGCCTGGGCCGACGCGATCATGATCCTGGCGCCCGACGAACTTCAGCGGGAGATCTGGCAGACCGACATCGCGCCCAATATCCGCGACGGGGCGGCCCTGCTGTTCGCCCATGGCCTGAATGTGCATTTCAAGCTGATTGAGCCTAAGGCCAGCATCGATGTGCTGATGGTGGCGCCCAAGGGGCCCGGCCATACCGTGCGCGGGGAATATCTCCGCGGGGGCGGGGTGCCGTGCCTGATCGCGGTGGATCAGGACGCCACGGGGGGCGCCATGGATCTGGGTCTAGCCTACGCCTCGGCCATCGGCGGCGGGCGTTCGGGCATTATTGAAACAAGCTTCCGCGAGGAATGCGAGACCGATCTCTTCGGCGAACAGGCTGTGCTCTGCGGCGGCCTCGTGGAGCTGATCCGCGCCGGGTTCGAGACCCTGACCGAGGCGGGATACGCCCCGGAAATGGCCTATTTCGAATGCCTGCACGAGGTGAAGCTGAT
>PLFA01000070.1 GCA_003136615.1 Caulobacteraceae bacterium
GCCATCTGCATGCCGAAGCAGACGCCGAAATAGGGGACGGCGCGCTCGCGGGCGAACTGGGCGGCGCGGATCTTGCCCTCGCTCCCCCGCTCGCCAAAGCCGCCGGGGACAAGGATTCCGTGCACCCCCTCGAGCCGGGCAGCCGCGGCGCTTTCGTCGCCCTCGAAAGCCTCGCTCTCGACCCAATCGAGATTCACCTTGACGCGGTTGGCGACGCCGCCGTGGCTCAGGGCCTCGATGAGCGATTTATAGGCGTCCTTTAAGACGGTGTATTTGCCGACCACGGCGATGGTGACCTCGCCGTCCGGATGGGTCAGCGTCTCGGTGATCGCCTCCCAGCGCGACAGGTCCGGCGCCGGCGCGTCGGTCATGCCGAACACCGACAGCACCTCGGCGTCGAGGCCCTGGCGGTGATAGTCGAGCGGCACGGCGTAGATGTTGGGCGCGTCCAGGGCCTGGATCACCGCGGAGGGGCGGACGTTGCAGAAGAGGCCGATCTTGCGCTGCTCCTCCGGGGGGATCGGCAGTTCGCAGCGGCACAGCAGAATATCTGGCTGGATGCCGATGGACCGCAGCTCCTTGACCGAATGCTGGGTCGGCTTGGTCTTCATCTCCCCGGCGGTCTTGATGAAGGGCAGCAGGGTGAGATGCACGAAGCAGGAATCGCCGCGCGGAAGGTCCTGACCCAGCTGCCGGATCGCTTCGAAGAAGGGCAGACCTTCGATGTCGCCCACCGTGCCGCCAATTTCCACCAGGACGAAATCCACTCCCTCACCGGGATCGGAGAGCACGAACCGCTTAATCTCATCGGTGACGTGGGGGATGACCTGAACGGTGGCGCCCAGATAGTCGCCCCGCCGTTCCCGCTCCAGAATCGTCTGATAGATCTGGCCGGTGGTTATGTTGTCGCCGCGCGTGGCCGCCACGCCNNATCGTGCCGGGATCGACGTTCAGATAGGGATCGAGCTTCCTTAAGCGAACCCCATAGCCGCGCGATTGCAACAGCGCGCCGAGCGCGGCGGAGGCGAGACCTTTTCCCAGAGAGGAGACCACGCCTCCGGTGATGAAGATGTACCGGGCCATGGGCGTTCAAACTAGCACTGATTCGCCAAGCCAGAAGCGCGGCGGCTTTGATGAAATCGGATTGCGGTCTCGCGTTAAGGAAACGGCGAGAGAGCGCTTCAGGATTTAGGCGCTGGATTCCCGGCCGGGGGAAGTTCAATGACCGGCTTAGGCGGCGCGAGAAACCCCCCGGACGCCGGAGTGGCCGGATTTGTCGGCGCNNGGCTTCAGCTGGTCGGGATTGATCGACTCGCCCTTCAAACGGTTCAGGATCTGATCAGACGAGCGCTGGTGGCCGCCCACCAGGGTCAGGGCCAGACTCAAAGCCAGAAACATGCTGAAGAGGATCCAGGTCACACGGGTGAGGAGGTCGCCCGCCCCCCGCGTGGTGATCAGGCCCGTCGGGTTACCCCCGCCGCCGAGAGCGCCGCCCTCGGAGCGCTGCAGAAGCACTACGCCGATGAGCGCCAGGCAAACCACGATATTCAAGCTGAGGAGGAGGCCAAGAAGCATGACTTAAATACGGGTCTTTCGCGTCTCACGGACGAGCGTCGGGAAGGAAGCGCGCTCTATAGACCCCAAGAGGCGCCATCCACAAGGAACCCGCGGCGCTTCGGAGCGGACCATCAGGCCGCCGCGATGATCTCCAGGAAATCCGCCGCCGCCAGGGACGCGCCGCCGACGAGGGCGCCGCCCACCTCGGCGATCCTCAGAATCTCCGCTGCGTTGTCGGGCTTCACGGAGCCGCCATACAGGATGCGCACCCGAGCCCCCTGTTCGCCGAAACGCGCTCTAAGCACTCGCCTTATGGCGTCATGCACGTCGGCGATTTCATCCGAGCTTGGGGTGACGCCTGAGCCGATGGCCCAGACCGGCTCATAAGCCACGCTAAACCGTGCGCCGGCCAGGCGATCGGGCAGCGACGCCGCGAGTTGACCCTCGACCACGGGCGCCGCCCTGCCCGCCTCGCGATCCTCCCTGTGTTCGCCCACGCAGACGATGGGCTCGAGCCTCGCGCGAAGACTGGCGACCACCTTGGCCGACACCATCGCATCGGTTTCCCCATGCAAGGTGCGCCGTTCCGAATGCCCGAGGATCACCAGCCGCGCTCCCGTATCCGCCAGCATCTCGGCGGAAATATCTCCGGTGAACGCCCCTGAAGCCTCACAGTGGCAATCCTGCCCGCCCAACTCCACGCGACTGCCCATGAGCATATGGGCGGCCTGGGCCAGGAGGGTCGCCGGCGGGCATACGGCCACTCGGGCCGGGCTTGGGTGGTTCGCCAAACCGTCCGCCAGAATGCGCAATTGGTCGAGCTGCGCGCAGAGCCCATGCATCTTCCAATTGCCGGCGATGAAGGGAGCTGTGGCGGCCAAACTTGATCCCTGAATGTCGATGTCGGCCCGGAGGCGCCCTCCGCGTTGCTTGCGGGGGAGCCGCCCCCTCCACTATACCGCGCCACTCGGCGACGCCATCGGGCGCGCATTCAAAGCTTAGGCCTCTTCACCGAACATGACCGGCACGCTGCGCTCCTCGGCCCGCAATCCCATCGGCATCGCGCTGATGGGCGCTCTGACGCTTGTCTTCCTTCTCCTGGGTGTGGGCGGCGGACAACGGATGCCCGATATCCTGAGCGGCGCCAAAGCCGACTCCGTCGTCTCGGCGGGGGAACATGTAATCTCCGCCACTGAATATAAGTCGATCTTCGATCAGCAGAAAAAGCGTCTGGAGCAGCAGTCCAACCAGACCTACGCCACCGACTTTCTCGTGAAAAACGGCTTCGACCAGGAAATCATCAACCAGATGTCCATGGATCAGGGGGACGCTGAAATGCTTCGCCGCGCGGGCATAAAACCCGCCCCCGGTCTCATCGACGATCAGATCAAGAAGATCCCCTTCGCCTTCGACAAGGTCACCGGCAAGTTCAGCGCCGCGCAATTCACCCAGTTCCTGGCCTCCCAAGGCCTGACCCTTCGCCAGGTTCAAAATGACTTCACCGACGAGCTGGCTGAGCGCCATTTCGGGCTGGCCCTGTCGGCTGGGTTCCAGATGCCTCGCGCCTATTCAGCGATCAACGCGATCGCCGCCCTCGAGAATCGCAACGTCAGCTATTTCTTCCTTGATCCGCACATCATTCCCCCGCCGGCGCCCCCGACCGACGCTCAGCTCACCGCCTTCATGAAGGCGCATGCCGCGGAACTGACACGGCCAGAAATGCGCACCATCACGCTGGCGCGTTTCTCGGCGGCCAGTCTCGCCTCGTCGGTGAAGATTGATGAGAGCCAGATCGAAAAGGAGTTCAACGCCCGCAAGGCGTCCTTGAGCGCGCCCGAGAGTCGGACTGTGATCCAGATCCCCGTGAAGACGGCGGCGCAGGGCGCTCAGGCGGTCCAACGTCTCGCCAAGGGCGAGTCGGCCGCAGCTATCGCCAAGTCCTTCGGGGTGGATCCGATCACCTATGTCGACAAGACCCAGGATGGGATCGCCGACCGTAAGCTGGGGACTGTCGCTTTCTCGCTAAAGCCGGATCAACCCCAGGGGCCGGTTCAAGGCGATCTCGGCATGGCTGTTCTGGAGGTGACCAAGATCACGGCCGCCAAGGCGGCAAGCCTGGCGGATGCGCGGGCCAAGATCGAGGCCGATCTTCGCCAGAAGGCGGCGCAAGACAAGGCCTATGCCATGAGCGAGGCCTTTGATCAGGCCCGCCAGGGCGGCGCCAATATAGCCGCGGCGACGCAGAAGGCCGGAGCGGCGCCGGTGACGATTGGACCCTTCACCGCGACGGGCCTGGGAGAAGACGGAAAGCCTATTCCAGTCCTTAACGACCAGATCACCAAGGCGGCCTTTTCCACCGGCGCGGGGGAAGACACCGATATCGCGGATGCGGGTCCCGGCGACTATTTCGCCTTGCATGTGGACCGCGTGTCCCCCCCGTCCCTGCCGCCATTGGATCAGGCGCGGCCCAAACTGACCCAGGCCTATATGGCGGACACGGTGCGGACCGCTTTTCGGGCACGGGCCGAAGCGCTGCAGAACGACATCCGCGCGGGCAAACCCATCGACGCGGTCGCCGCCAGCGTAGGCGCCCATGTGGTGCGCCTGAGCGATATCCAGCTCATTAAGGCCCAGCAATATCAGAACCTTGGCCGGGACTTTCTGAATGCGGTCTTTACCGTTAAGGCGGGCGAAACCTTCGCCGTCGGCGCTCCAGGCGGGGCCTTTGTCGCCAAGCTGGACAGCGTGCGTCCTGGCGATCCCACCCTGACCGCGGCGGTCGCGAACGCTGTGCGCGGCAAGCTCTCCCAGGATTACCTTCGCGACCTCATGGACACGTCCAAGCGGGCCGCTGAAAAAGAAGTGGGCGTGAAGGTCAATATGAAGCTAGCGCGGCAGACCTTGGGCGTTGATCAGGACACGACGACGCCGGGCGCGCCAGCGAAGGCCGCCGGCAAGGCCCAGTGACGGATACGGTGGCGGGCGCGCCGTCGGAGGTGGCCTTCGCGGCGGTCTATGAGTCTGGGCGGGCGCAGCTCTTGTGGCGCCGGCTGATTGAAGATCTGGAAACGCCTGTCTCGGCCTACTTAAAAATCGCGCATGGCAAGCCCTACGCCTTCCTCTTCGAGAGTGTGGAGGGCGGCGCCTGGCGGGGCCGGTATTCGATAATCGCCATGAACCCCGACCTCGTCTGGCGTTGCCGGGGCGAGCGGGCGGAGATCGCGCGGGGTGACGAGGGTAGCCTCGGCGACTTCAACCCGGAAGCGGTCGGCAGCCTGGAGTCCCTGAGGAATCTCATCGCCAGCTCGCGCATGGAGATTCCCGAGGGCCTCCCGCCCATGGCGGGGGGTATCTTCGGCGTGCTGGGATATGACATAGCGCGGCTGGCCGAACGTCTTCCGAATGTGAACCCAGATCCCCTCGGGCTTCCGGACGCCGTCATGATCCGTCCATCGATTGTCGCAGTGTTCGACGCCATCGCCCAGGAGATCGTTCTGATCACCACGGTGCGTCCTGGCCCACAGTCCCCCGAGCAAGCTTTCGCGGCGGCTCAAACGCGTCTGGACGCGGTCGTCGCGGACCTCGCCAAGCCGCTCCCGGGTTCGGCCAGGCCAAATGAGAACACCAAACCGGCGGACCCCTTGGCCTCTCCCGTGGACCGGGGCGCCTACGGGGAGATGGTCGACAAGGCCAAGGCCTATATTCGCGCGGGCGATATTTTTCAGGTGGTCCCCAGCCATCGCTTCGCCATGCCCTTTGCCCGGGACCCCTTTGCGCTCTACCGGTCTCTGCGCCGCACCAACCCCTCACCCTTTCTTTTCTATCTGGCCTATCCGGAGTTCACCCTGGTCGGATCCTCGCCGGAGATTCTGGTGCGCCTCCGGGATGGAAAGATCACCATTCGCCCCATCGCCGGGACGCGGCGGCGGGGCGTGACCCCGGCCGAAGATTTGGCCTTGGAGGCCGAACTCCTCGCCGATGAGAAGGAACGGGCCGAACATCTGATGCTCCTGGATCTAGGCCGCAACGACGTCGGCCGGGTCGCGATGCTGCGCGACGAAGGCCGTAACAGCCAGGTGGTCCCGCCGCGCGTGCGGGTCACCGAGAGCTTCAAGATCGAGCGCTACAGCCACGTCATGCACATTGTCTCCAATGTGGAGGGCGACGCGCCCGAGGGCCTCGATCCGGTGGACGTGCTCATGGCCGCCCTCCCCGCCGGCACCCTGTCTGGAGCCCCCAAGCTCCGGGCCATGGAGATCATCGATGAGCTGGAAAGCACCAAGCGCGGCGTGGTCTATGGCGGCGCCGTGGGCTATTTTGGTGCCGATGGCTCTGTCGACACCTGCATCGTGCTAAGGACAGGCCTCATCAAGGACGGCGTCCTGCACGTCCAGGCGGGGGGCGGCGTGGTGGCGGATAGCGATCCGGACGCGGAATATGAGGAAACCCTTCACAAGTCGCGCGCCCTGGCCCGGGCGGCGGCGGAGGCGTGGCGATTCTGATTTTTGGACGCCTCGCCCCTTCCCGATAACGCTTCCCTAGGCCCGCTATATGATCCTCGTCATCGACAACTATGACAGCTTCACCTTTAACCTCGTTCACTATCTGAACGATCTGGGCGCCCCCACGCGGGTGATCCGCAATGACGCCATGAGCGCGGACGCCGCTCTGGGCCTTGCGCCCAAGGCAGTCCTCCTATCGCCTGGGCCCCGCGCGCCGGATCAGGCGGGCATCTGCCTGGACCTCATCGCCCAGGCGCCGGAAACCCTTCCCATCTTGGGCGTGTGCCTCGGCCATCAGGCGATCGG
>PLFA01000154.1 GCA_003136615.1 Caulobacteraceae bacterium
GACATCGCGCAGGATGCGGTCAGCGCGCGGGCCATCTTCGCCGATGGCAAGATCGCCAGCGGCCAAGCCCTCATCGGCGCCGATGGCCTGCGGTCGGTCGCGCGGGCCAAACTGCACGGCGACGGGCGGCCCAACCATACGGGCAAGGTGGCCTGGCGCACCCTCATTCCCACCGACCTTGTGGCCGACCTCACCGGCGGCCACGCCAGCGCGGTCCACTTTGGACCCAAGGCGACCTTCGTTCGCTATACGGTCCGGCATGGCGCGGTTCTCAACTGCGTGGCCATTGTCGAGACCGACATCATGGCGGCGGACGACTGGTCGACCCCCTCCACAAACGCGGAGTTGAAGGCGCAATTCGCCGGCTGGGACCAGGGCCTCCTGGACCTGATTGATCGCATCCCCTTGGGCCAGCTTTACAAATGGCCGCTGTTTGATCGCGACCCCATCGCTCAATGGACCTTCGGCCGGGTGACCCTGCTGGGAGACGCCGCCCATCCCATGCTCCCATTCCTGGGCATCGGCGCCTCGATGGCCATCGAGGACGCCCTGGTTCTGCAACGCACCGTGGCCGAGGCCGGAGATCTTGTGGAGGGCCTCACGCGCTATGAGCGCGCGCGAGCGGATCGGGCCGCGGAAGTGATCCTTACGTCGCGCGAGCAGGGTAGGCTCATTCAGGGCGAGAAGGTCATCGAGACCTTAAGCAAGCCCCGCGAAGCGCTCTCCGTGTTCAGCTATGACGCCAGAACGGCTGAAGTCTGAGCGCCGCGCATAACCTATAGACGGGCGGGGATTGGAAGCGGCGCCGAGCAGTGCGATCCTAGAGGTAGAGCCAAGCAAGGGGATTGATCATGGAGCATCGGCAACGCCTGCATGACGCGCTTCCGCGCCCCAATCACGATGAGTCCGCGCGCCAGGATTTCGTCGCCTCCCTGCGCCAATATTCGGGCCGGGTTTTGGGCGCCGCCAACTACAAGCTCTATAAGGCCAAGGTCGAGCCTGCCTTTGACAAGGCGCGCGGCCGGCCGCCCGCCAGCGTCGACGAGGTTCGCCCCCTGATGACCGCGGAGCCCTATTACCAGTTCTGGAGCGCCACCCAGCGCAACAGCCAGGAAATGATGTGGGACAGCGTCATCGATACGGTGGAGCGCCACCAGACAGACCTGAATGACAAGGCGGCGAATCCCGGCCCCCTGGGAACGNNGATGTCGCGGCCGGCGCCATCTATGACCTTGGGGTGCCGATCTACGCTTTGGGCATGATGGGGACGGACAACAACTCCACGGGCGATACCCTGGTGAACTGGTATCGCAACGCCTATCCCGAGGCGCGGCCGGAGCGGGTGCTGGACCTGGGCTGCGCCATCGGCAATTCCACGGCCCCCTGGGTCAAGGCCTATCCCGAGACCGAGGCGCATGGCGTGGACGTGGCCGCGCCCTGCCTGCGCTACGGCCACATGCGGGCCAATGCCCTCGGCCTTCCCGTGCATCTGAGCCAGCAGAACGCTGAGAAACTGAACTACCCCGACAACCATTTCGACGTGGTGGCCTCGGCGCTCCTTTTCCACGAGACCTCGCGGCCGGCGGTGAAGCGCATCTTTGAGGAGTGCTTTCGCGTCCTCAAGCCGGGTGGGGTGGCGATCCATTTCGACGGCTTCTTCACGGGCCCGCAGGAGCCGATCCTGGAATTTCTGGGGCTATGGGAAGTCTATAACAACAACGAGAAGTTCCTCGCGGCCCTTCGGACTCTGGATGTCGTCAAGATCAACGAAGAGATCGGCTTTGCCGATGTGGGCTTCCAGACATCGCCCTTCGTTGTCGACCTGCCGCCCTTGAAGCTTACGGCCACCGCCGGCGAGAAGGGCTATATGGCCAGCGCCTTTGGCGACGTGCCCCTGCTCATCGCCGTNNATGGTGCTGGCCCTCACCCAGGAGCTCTCCGTGGCGCGGGATCGCATTGATACGCTGGAGCGGCTCCTGGATCGCGCCGGCGTCCTGGCCGCCGATAAGGTGGAAGCTTACTTGCCCACCCCCGATGAAGCCGCCGCCCGCGCCGACCTCCGGGCGGCCATGTTGCGTCGCGTCTTCCGCGCCGCCGAAAAGGAAGCTCAGGATTTGGCCGGGGGCGCGGAGTCGAGGGCCGCCGCGCCGGAGGTCTTGGACGTCTTGTCCTAAGGCGCGGCGCCGGCCGATTTGCCGGCCATCGCCTGAAGTGAGGCTTCCGTAAGCGGGTAGGCGAACATGACCAGCCCGCTGAGCGCCATGAGGACTGTCGGGGCGGTGGCGAAGCAGAAATAGATGCCGTCGATCGCGCTTTGCGGCTGAATGACCTGAACGGTGGTCGCCTTGACGTAGTGAGTCATGTCGAGCGCCAGGCCGACGAAGGCCACGCCAAGAGCCACTGTCACCTTATCCACCGTGGTGGTGAAGCCCGCGAAGACGCCCTCGCGGTTCAGCCCTGATTTGCGCCGATCAAAATCGATGGTGTCCGGCAACATGGACTGGCTTGTCGCCAGCAGGGAGCCCGAGGCAAAGCCCACGGCCACGGTGCGAATGAACAGGATCCAGCCTGGCTCGTTGGCTGTCGCCCAGAACCACGAGAGTTGCGCCGGAACGAACAGGGCGCACCCCAGAAGGAAGGCGTTCTTCTTGCCCACCCGGCGTGAAATCCACATCCAGCCTGGCAGAGACAGGACGCAGGATGCGGTCACGACCAGGAAGAACTGGCCTAGCCACACGTCCCCCACCCCCAGAACCCTGCGGACATAGAAGACGGCTGAACCGTTCATCAGGGCGATGGAGAGGCCGCGAAAGAGCGAGCTGAGGGTCAGGATGAAGAACGGGCGGTTCTTGAAGATCAGCGACCAGATCTCGCCGGCCTTGGCTCGAGGCGTGTCGGCGCTTGGCGCCCGCGAGGGGGCCCCCATCGTCATGGCGAAGCAGACGAGGCCGATCACCGCAACGCTCAGGCCCATGATGGAGGACATGGCTTCGTGGCCAACACGACCGCCGCCGAAAACCGAGATCAGCACCGGGGCGGTGGAGGACCCGACCGCGGCGCCGAGCATGAAAAACACTGTGCCAATCGACATCAAGGTGGTGCGGGCGTTGTAGTTGTCCGTGATCTCCGCCGACATGGCCTTATGGGGCACGCTGAAGAGCGCGTAGGCCGTGGCGTAAATCATCAGCGCGGCGAACACATAGGCGCCGACAGCCACGGGCGATCCCCACGGGGGCACGTGAAAGAGCATGAAATAGGCGCCGCCGCAGGCGAGCGCGCCCACGAAAATATAGGGTCGGCGACGTCCCCACCGGCTCCGGGTCCCGTCGCTCACCACCCCCACATAGGGATCGATCAGGGCGTCGTAGAACTTGCAGATGGCGATCATCCCACCCGCGATGAGCGCCGACATGCCCACATAGTCCACCAAGTATCCGAGTAGCAGAATCTTGGCGAAATCCACCGCTGTGAGCGTGACCCAGCCGAGACCCCAACCCACCGCGATCCGATAATTCAGCCGCTGGCTTGGCGCGAGGAGAACGGGGACCGAAAGGCCGCCAGCTCCAGGGTTCAGGGTGGCCTCGCTCAAGGATCAAACCCCAGAGCGCCAGGGTTCATCAGACCCTTGGGATCCACCAGCGATTTGAACTGGCTGAGGAGCGACCAGTTCTCGGGGTTTCGTGACGGCTTGAAAGGATATGTCCGCCCAAGCTGCAAGTGGGCTGCTCCTAGCTCCAGAAACAGTTCGCGCAGTTCGGCGCAGATCGTCACCACGAGAGATTCAGCCTCCGGATTGGCCGAAGGTGTCGGCAGATCATCCGGACCGACATCGAAGAGGCGGGGATGAGATTCAAGAAACGGCGCATCCCAGTGGCAGTTAGGCTCAATGAGCACGGAGCCGGCGCCAAGTGCGGTGCTGAAGATGCCCGAGCGCACGCCCAGGCGTTCGGTCTCGCCTGCATGGCGCGCGAAAATCTCCTGAACGCCGCGATAGGCCCGGACGGCCAGCGAGTGGGGAACAATCCCGTGCACGGGCAGGAACCGGCTGGCCGAAAGGGTGGAGGCCGGTGGCGGGAAGGGCCGCGCGGCGAGGACCTGGATCAGGGTAGGCGCCACGGACCAGCCGCCGTGGGCGTCCATGATCTTTTCGACCTCATGAAGGTGTCGCTTGAGTTCGGCGCGGCTGGGCGCCTCCAGCACCATATTGAGGCTGTAGTTCACCTCTTCGAGAAAACGCCGGCCATGACGCGCCATCCGCAGGGCCGCGATAGGGCCGTCGGCCTTGGCGACGTCGACAAAGGCCTGGAACATGCGGCTGAAGGGCATGGGTGGCGTGCTGAGTCGGGCGCGCTGCTGACCGCCGTCGAACATGGCGGCCTCGGAGACCAGTTGGCGGCGCCCAACCTCGGCGATCGCGGCCAGCATCGCTTCCGGCGTCTCATAAGCAAACGAGAGCGTCGCCTTGCAGGGCGGACGCCGGACCAGAGGAAGCGTCGCGCGCACCTTCAGGCCCAGGGCCCCGCAATCCCCGCTAAAGAGGCCGGTCAGCTCGGGGCCATGATGACGGAAGAATCTTGGGGCGTCGTCCTGCCCGCCATGCGCGCCCACCCCTAAGAGGGTCCCGTCAGCGAGAACCACGTCCAGGCCCAGCACATTGGCCGCCGCGACGCCGTGGCGAACCGCGCCCCAGAAGACGGAGTTCTGGCTGAGCGCGCCGCCGACCGTGGCCTGGAGGCCTGACACCGGTCCCCAATAGGGCGGGCGCAGACCCAGCGGCTCCAGGGCCTGATCTAGAGCCTCCCAGGTGCAGCCCGCCTCCACCGTGACATACATGTCCGCGGCGGCGATTTTGACGATCCGGTTCAGGCATCGCAGGTCGAAGAGAACCGCGCCGTCATCAGGATAGAGATAGCCATCGGTATAGGAGAGCCCGCCGCCGCGCGGGATCATCGGCGCGCCGGCGGCCTGGCAAAGCGCCGCGCAGGCCTGAACATCTTCCACGGTCTGGGGCTGCACGACCGCGAGCGGCAGGGCGCCCGTGCGGAACACGTCCTGGGAGAAAAAGCGGCGCTCGGACTCACGGGTCTGGACGTGGTCGGCGCCGATGGCCTGGGTCAGGGCCGCGACGAGGGGCGGCGTCGCACTAAGGTCGGCCAAGGGCTCAGCCATCGCCAGATCCATTGACCGCGCCCCTCCAAGTCTAAGAGAGGAAATGCGCCGCGGCTGGGCCTGTCAATCCAGGCGGGGCTATAGGCTATAGCCCCGGCGGATGGCCGCCATGCGGATAAAACCGAGGGCCAAGGTGAAAATCCCCCAGAAAGGCTCACCACTCCGGTCAGTTAAGTTGAGAAACAGAGGTTCCTATGGACGAGACTCTAGGGATGAACCGCCGCAATCTGCTTCTGGCGGCGGGCGCGGGCGCCGCGACTGTGGCGGGCGCTGGCCTGGCGCAGGCCAAATCGGCCCCGATCAGTCTCACGGGACCCTATCTCGATCTGACCACCGGAACCGGCAATATGCTGGCCAAAGCGCGCCTTGACGGCAATCTCGATGAGACCAAGGAGAAGTTCGGCAGCGCCACGGGCATCGTCGCCGCGGTTCGCCCCGGCGAAGCGGTGCGGGATCTGTTCGGCTATGAGGTGTTTTCGGCGGGCCGCATTCGCAAGCAGCCGGACGGCACGTTCCGGTTCCTTCATCGCGAGACGATCTATTACACCGACCTGAAGTCCGGCGAAATCATCTTCGAATACGCCAATCCCTATACCGGGGAGACGGTGAAGGTGGTCGATGTGGCCAATGATCCGTGGGACGAGACCATCGAGCCCTATCAGCCGCTCGCGCCTTCCTATGGCGGACTGATCAAGGAGACCGTGTCACGCAAACCCTTCCTCTTGAACTGGTCCGTGGGCCCGGGCGGCGTCGCCATCGGCCAATTGCATGTGAACCTGTTCTATCCCGCCCGCCTTCAGCCCGATAAATGGCCTCGGGAAAGCTCAGGCAAGATGAATCAGGTGAGCGAAAGCTATGTCTATTTCGCGCCCCTGGCCGACCTTCAGAACCCGAAACTGACCTCTGTGGAAAACAACGGCACCTGGTCGCGCGTCACGCCGTGGCTCCCCTGGATGTTGATGGGTCAGGCGCCCGGTCACATTCTCTACAACGGGATCACCGCCAACTTCGACGACATCAACCGCGTCAAGCGCAACGTCCTCGACCACACGGCGAAATATCATCCCCAGATGATGCACGCGCCCACCGAATGGAGCGATGTGAGCCTTTCGAGCCTGGAGGACTATGCCCGGACGCAGAAGCCAGCGCCGGTGAAGACGCCGCAACCTTAAGGCTTAAGCGGCCGGAAACAGCTAAGGGGTACCGAACATGGCTGACGCGACACGGCGAACGATCCTGGCCTCGGGCCTCTTGGGCGGCGCGGCGCTGGCCGCGGG
>PLFA01000002.1:0-2881 GCA_003136615.1 Caulobacteraceae bacterium
GGCGACACGGTCGTCGGGGCATATGCCACCGGAGAGTCGACCTGGGTGATTGCGGCGGGCGCTGCGGTGGCGAAGCTGACGAGCACCGCCTTCATGATTCAGTCGGGGGTCACGCTCTACGCCAACCAGGCGAGCTTCAACAGCGGCAGCTTGACCGCAGACGAGGTCGTCCTTTTCGGCTACCAGGGAGTCAACGCCGGGCGCATCTGCGCCATCGCCGTCGCCAACTCCTGCTTCGGATCCGAGGCCGTGGGCGATCTTTCCATCGGCAACTACACAGTCGGCGGTCATCTCGTTCTTGGGGCGGCGGGCAGTCCTCAGCGGACCTATGACGGGGGTGGCCACGAGTACATCCTCGGCTACCCGCAGCCCACGGCCGGGAGTGGCACGGCGACAGTCAGCGGGAACGACAGCCTCTTTGTCGCGACGGCGGGGTCGAGCGTCACGAGCAGCGCGGTCAACTTCTCCACCGGCGGCACGGGCTGGGCGTCGACGCCGAGCTGCCTGGTCTCCGGGNNGTCTCCGGCAATGTTACGACGGCGTTTCCCGCCGTTACGTCCGTCAGCACGGGCGCCGTGACCATCGGTTGGTCGGCGTCAGTCTCGGGCGCCCAGGCCACGGTGCGCTGCGCGCGGCATAACTGAGGCAACGTGGTCCTGGACGTTGCTGTTATCACAGCCTAAGCATCGACGTTGTGGAGCGCGTACGGACTTGGCTGAGGTGGGCGACGGGCTGGACCCTCATTTCGCTTTTCTACGCTCACAGCCTTTTCGCGACTGACACAGCGGCCGTCACGCCTGCGGCATCGGTTATTCTCGCGGCGCTGATGACGGTTACGGCGCTAATGGGCCTGGGTGCCCTGGCGGTGGACCGTCCGCCAACGACGTTTCGACGGGGCGCCATGTTTACGCTCGTCTTAGCGATATCACTTTGGGTACTTGTCAGCATTTCCCATTATTTGATCACGCCGCCAACCTCCCGCGATTTAGGTCAATTCGGGATTTATTGCCTGATCCCGATTCTGCTTCTTCTTAATCGAGAACGCGCGCAGCTTGTAACATTTGTGGCTAGACTCTGCGTGATAATGACGCTTGCCGACCTGGCCTATAATCTTCTCGCGATTGTTGGGGTTGTGACGCCTCTTGCGTCGGGGGGCGCGATATTCCTAAGCGGCGTAAGGGTGGACCGCCACCCAGGGATCAGCGGCAGTATCCTATCCGCCGGCGAAGTCGCGCTGATCGGCGTCCTTTATTCAGCGTGGCGCACGCGCTGTAAGCCCAGAAAGATACCCAAAGCCGGCTGGTATCTGATTTTCGGTCTCTGCGCATTGGGCTTGCACATCGTGATTGCCCGGCGCTACGAGGTTGCCGCAATCGTGGGCGCCGCGATCATCTTGATCCCCTGGGCGCGCCGTGTGCCGCTACCGATATACGCGTTGATACAGGCTGGTTTCGGGCTCTATTTCACGTTCACAAGTTTAGATCCCGAAGAAGTTCTCCGGAGCCGCCTTATCTCGGCCGCGGCGGATGATGTAGGCGCGATGTTCTGGTTCGGCCGCGGAATCTATACTTTTCCACCGGCTGCGTCGCAGGCGTTTTCTGATATGCGGGTCGCTGGCGTCACCGAAAGCGGAGCACTTGACTTGGCGCTGGCGTTCGGCGCCCCAGCTGCGGCCCTGTTCTTCGTGGCCGTGGCCTTAGCGTTGTTCGCCAAGCGAGCGTCAGTGACGTGGATGCCCGTGCTGGTGACGGTGTTCGCGGGCACATTTGCTTACAATAACCCGCTGGGGTTCCTCGGAAGTGTTGTATTTTTCGGGGCGCTGTTGAGCGCTATTTTGGAAGAGGCGCCTGACGCACGTGGATATTTCAATGTGCGAAATCCAATCCACGGAGCCGCCATGGCGCGTGGCTAACGAATTGCGCGCCTTTCTCCCCCTATTGGGGCCTCGCGGCACCGACGTGAGGCCACGCGGCTCAGCCGCATGGCGAAAGGTTCCAATAAGCTGGACCATACCGTCGAAGAGCGTTAAATTGGCACGTATGGGGCGAAAACCTTTTCAGGTTGGCGCGGTCGCGGTGGTCTTGGCCGCCTTCGCCATAGGCTGCAACCGCTTGGCCGAATGGTCGGCGCGTCTGCACGATATGACCGCCACCATGCTCTGTGAGTTGGCCCTGGGCGTGGCGCTCTATGCCCTGGCCTGGTGGCTGATGATGTGGACCCGCCAGATATGGCGGGATGTCACTGCCCCGCGCGATGAGGCCCGCCGCTAGAGCCTGTCCGTTTACGCATCGTGCTCTAGGGCGACCGCCGTTTCATTATCTTAAAGCCCCCCCGACACGTCATTGCTGGAGGTCGCCATGTCCCTGAACGTGCGTCAGGTTATCCAGCGGTCTGGGCGGTTGCATGGCTGCTGGGCCTCTGGGGATGATCCCACGGCCGACGAGGCGGCGGACGCCCTGGTGGCGATCAACAGCCTCAAGCGGTCCATGTTCGGCACGCTGATCGGGCCGCGTCTCGGGCCGATCTCGCTGACCGGAACCACGGGCCACGCGGAGAATGGCGGCGAGTATCAGATCCCGGGCGGGGCGGCCTTCACCCTGACCGCGCCGTTGAACCCCCGCTCCGGCGCCCGGTTCGGCGTGGTGGACGCGAATCTCGCCTGGGGCGCCTACGCCCTCACCATTAATCGCAATGGCCAACTCGTGGCCGGCGCGGCGGCCAATTACGTGATCAGCACGGCGGGCCAGAACACGCGGTTTTGGTTCCGGGGCGACACCGGCAACTGGATCATCGAGGCGGACTTCCCCGCGCTCGACAGCACGATCGAGTTTCCAGACCCGCTGATCGACTATCTGCCCAATATGCTGGCCGTGGTGATCGC
>PLFA01000002.1:3037-5647 GCA_003136615.1 Caulobacteraceae bacterium
ATGATGCGCACGCCCTTGGGCGCGGGGCTGGGATTTCCGACATTCTGGAGCTGGCCGAGATAATTGGCGTTCTCGATGATCTTGACGATCTCGCTGGCATAGATGGAGGCCTCCGGATCCGCGAGGGTCTGGATACGCACCTGGGGCGGCCCCGGAATGGCCTTGAGGGCGGCCAGGAGCTTGACCTTCTGCGCCTCGGTGAGGCTGCGCGGGGCGTCGAGCGCCATCTTGGTCTGCTCCGCCTTTGCGGCGGCCTGGGCCGTGGCGAGATCACGCTCCATGGCCGTGAGGCGGCTCTTGAGGCCGAGGTTCTCCGCCGTCAGGGAGGCGATCTCCAGGTGATCCTGCTCCTGTTCATGGGCGGCGTGGGCCAAATCAGCGGCGGTCTGGGTGGCGGCGGTCTGGGCGGTGTGGGGCGCGGCGGCCGCGTGGGACGCCGCCATAAACGCCTTTTCCCGGGCGGCGCCGAAGACGAAGTTTCCCGCGACGCCCAGCACCACGGCCAAGGCGCCCGAGGCGAGAAGAACTTGCGAGGCGAGCAGCCCGAGGCGCACCGCCGAGGCAGTCATATCCACCTTTGATAACCCCCTCACTGGCCTTGGCGCGACGGCGGCCTTGGCCGTGTTCAAGCACAAGTCATGTCAAATGCGGCCCGCCACGGCAAGGGTCCACCTCCGCCAAGGATTCGGCGGATAAACGGAGGCTCCCATGCCCAATCTCGGCCAGGGCTCCGCCCCTAACGATCAGATTGCCCAATTCCGCAGCGACGGGATCACGGCGGCGACGGGCTTAAGGATTCCGTTCTTCACCGACGCCTTCAGCCGGGCCTTCGGGTTCCCGGATGTGGTTCCGGTGAACATGCTGATCGAGGAGACGCCGCTCAGGGAAGAGCGGCCCTATGCGGCCTATGTGGGCCTGCGCGAGGTGCATTATTCGCGCCCGGGCCTCGTGGCGTTCAAGAACTATGGAACGGGACCCCTGCGCGGGGTTTTCCGGGCGCCGTTCAGCTATGGCGCTGGGCTGTTCGTGGTCTGCGGGACGACGGCCTACAACGTGGCGACGGGCGCGGCCTGCGGCACGATTCCCGGCTCTGACCGGGTGCGCTGGGCCGCCAGCGAGCAACAGATGGTGCTGGTCGCGGATGGCGCGGCNNCCGGTGTGCGATGTGGCGTGGCTGGGCGACCGGTTCGCCTTCATGGCCACGGGCAGTGACACCTGGTGGTACTCGGAGATTTCCGACGCGGCCAATGAGACGGGGCTCGACTTCGCCACGGCCGAGAGCGCGCCGGACCCGAACGTCGCCTGCGCGGTGCTCAATGACGAGCTGATCATCTTCGGCAGCCAGAGCGTCGAGTTCTGGCAGGTGACGAGCAGCGCCACGGGCCCCTTCGCCCCGGTGGAGGGCAAGGGCTATCAGCGCGGCTGCATCGCCCGCGACACCGTCCAGTTCGCCGATAATGCGATCTTCTGGGTCGGGGATGACCTGGTGATCTATCGCGCGGGGTCCGTGCCGCAGCGCATCAGCAGCTCCAGCATCGAGGACAAGATCCGGCAATGCGCGGACCCGACGACCCTGACGGCCATCGTGGTGCAGTTCGAGGGTCACGAGATCTATGTGCTGAATGTCCCCGGCGTCGGCTCCTACGCCTATGACATCAGCCGGATCGGGGTTCAGGCCCAGGCCTATGGCGACTCTTACGAGCGGGGCGAGTGGCAGGAGTGGCAGAGCGCGGGGTTCGACACGTTCCGCGGCCAGGTGGCGCAGATGGTCAGCGGCGTCGTCTATGTGGGGGACATGACCACGGCGGATCTCTGGATCATGCAGGTGGGCGCCTATGCCGACGCCGGCGGACCCCTGAAGCGCCAGGCCAGCGCCTTCATCAAGATCGAGGAGGGCACGCCGCGCTGCCTCAATATCGTCGTGCACGGGGTTGTCGGGCAGGGAAACGCCACGGGCGCGGGCGCCAATCCCACGGTGGAGATGCGCTTCAGCGACGATCAGGGGCGAACCTTCACGGGGTGGAAGGCGGCCAGCCTCGGCAAGATGGGCGCCTATCGGACGCGGGCGTTCTGGCAGAGGCTCGGGCTTCTGCGCGCGCCGGGCCGCCTGGTCCAGGTGCGGTGTTCGGACCCGGTGAACGTGGTCTTCAGCCACCTGGAGCTGAACGCCGCGCGCCCGGCCTACTGATATGGCCGAGACCTCTGTTCCATCGCCGCCCTTCGCCACGCCCTTGCTCACGGGCGGCATCGTCTCTCTGAAGTGGCAGACCTGGTTCATGGCGGTGTGGAACCGCATCGGCGGCCAAACCGATCTGGTTGACGCCGCCCTGAACACGGCCAACGCCGCCGCCCCGGGGTCGACGGAAGTGGTGGCGGGGGCGGGTCTGCAACAGGGCGGCCAGCTCGCGGGCAATGTCGCCATCGAGCTCTATGCGGCCATGACGGATGTGGCGTCNNCGACGGCTGCAAGGCCGGCGAGGCGAGCGGATCGGGGACGGGTGTTCCGGTCTGGTGGTCGGGGACCGCCTGGTACGCGGTGGATAGCGGGGCGGTGGTGAGCGCCTAGCGCTTCCCCTTTCTGAAGGATCACAACATGACCGGCACGCTCCT
>PLFA01000092.1 GCA_003136615.1 Caulobacteraceae bacterium
GAGCAGGAAAAGGCCCAGCAGCAGGGCCAGGATCGCCGAGGCGAGGCTCCAGCCGAGGTGGACGTGATGTCGCCCGGCGATGGCGCTGATCAGGCCGATGACGCCGGCCGCGGTCAGGATTATCCCCAAGGTCAGGGTCAGGGCCACGCCCGCGAACAAGGGCATGATCAGCGCGGCGATACCCAGGACGATCAGCAGGACCGCCTCGATGCGCAACCAGGGTGATTTGGTGGGGGGGAGGCCCATGATGTCTTAAATCTCCTTGAACCCAGCCATAACGGCGCAGCTTCGATTGGGTTCAGTTGATCCGTGCGACGCGTGGCGCCCAGGACACTTCCGCACCGCCGGACGGCCTCCTAAATCGGAGAAGCCGCTGCAATACAGCGCCGCCAAGAAGGGGAGGCTCATGTCCGTCCTGTCCGTAGCTCCCGCGCCGCGCGGTCGCTTGGTGGAGATCGCGGACGGCCGGCGCCTGCATGTGCGCTTCGCCGGGCCCCTGGGCGCTACGCCCCTTGTGGTGCTGGAGGCTGGCGCCTTTGGCTTTTCCGCCGATTGGGAGACGGTTCAGGCGGGGCTCGCCGTGGCGGGCTTGCGGTCCATGGCCTATGACCGCGGGGGCCTCGGCTTTTCCGACCCGGCGCCCCCGCCCCGGGACGCCGCCGCGATCGCCGCCGATCTTGAGCACTTGTTAAGAGTATTGGGGGAGAATGGCCCCTTCATCTATTGTGGGCATTCCATGGCCGGGCTGCATGCGCCGCTCTTCGCGTCGCGCCATGCCGGTCGTATGTTGGGGTTCGTTCTGGTCGACGCCTCGCGGCCCGAGGCGACCCAGTCACCCAGTCTCGCTCGCGCGGTTGGAGCCTTCGCTCTGCTTTGTCGGGCGGCGGCGACCGGGGCATGGCTCGGACTCCTGCGCCCCTTGGCCGTTCTGGGCCTTGGCAACGCTATCGGCGTGGAGGGCCCCGCGGATGTTGAAAAGCGCTGGGCCTTTGCCGATGCGCGGCACAACCATGGCGCCGCCTTGGAGGTAGAAGCCTGGATCCCTTCGGCTCAGCAGGCTCTGGGCGTGGGCGCGTTCGGAGACGATATGCCCGTGATGGCGATCCTGGCGGGGCGTCAAGGCCCGACATCCCGCATGGGGTTGAAAGACGGCAATGTGATTGAGGTCGAAGGCGCGACCCACGCGTCCTTGCTGGGGCCGCGTCATGCGGACGTGATCGTGAGCAGCGTGGCGCGGGTGCGCGACGCGGCGCGCGCCTAGGTAGCGCCGCGAACGACCTTCTTCGGGGCAGCGATGAGCCCTTCGCGCTGGGCGCGCTTGCGGGCGAGCTTGCGGGCGCGACGCACGGCTTCCGCCTTCTGGCGGGCGCGCTTCTCCGAGGGCTTTTCGTAATGGACGTGCCGCTTCATTTCGCGGAACGCGCCTTCGCGTTGCATCTTTTTCTTCAGGGCTTTCAGCGCCTGATCGACATTATTGTCGCGAACGAAAATCTGAACCACTCGTCCTCCAAGACCAAGAGCTCTTTAGGATAAGCCCCGCGAAAAGGTCACGAAAACCCAATCTCCAGGAGGGCAGGTCCAAGAGCGAGGGGCGCGCATAGCAGTCGATGAGGCTTTTGTCCATCGGGCGGCCTGGGTGTATGAAGCCTCCATGACCGAAACAGGTGATTGGGCGAGCCGGACCGAGCAAGCCGTGTTGGACGCCGCGCTTCCTCTCATTCCGCGCCTGGGTTGGTCAGGGCGCCTGATGACGGCGGCGGGCGCCAAGGCGGGCCTGGGTCCCGCAGACGTTGAATTGTTGCTCCCCCACGGTCCGCGCGATCTCGCCGCCCTCTATGCCCAGCGCCTGGATGCGGCGGCGGTCCTGGGGCTATCGGCCACCAACGCCGCGGGTCTCAAGGTGCGCGAGCGGATCTCCGCCGCTGTCCTCGCCTGGCTGCAGGCCGCCATGGCGCAAGAGGCCGCGACGCGCCGCTGGACGGGCTTTCTGGCCCTCGCGCCCAATGCGCCCTTGGGTCTGCGCCTGACCTGGGCCAGCGCCGATCGGCTGTGGCGCTGGGCCGGCGATACAGCCACCGATGAGAACCATTACACAAAGCGTCTCCTGCTGGCGGAGATCCTGGTGACGACCCTGGCCATACGCCTGGCGTCCGGCGCCGCGGCGGCGGAGGCGCATCTGGACGGCCGGATCGCGGGAGTCATGACCTTCGAGCGCTGGAAGGCGACTCTGCAGAAGCCCTCCGAACTTGCCGAACGCGCCGCCGGCTTCCTCGGGCGCCTACGTTACGGGCGTGCTGCCTAAAGCTTCGAATAGGGGTCCGAGGTGGGCTTCGCATGGCTTCCAGCGGGCGACGCTGGTGCGGTAGAGCGGCCTGCGTACCTGGTTGACGCTGGCGGTGCGGACTGGCCGGTGGGTCTGGTGAAACGCGAGGCAGGCCTCGTCCCAGTCCAGGCCGCAAAAGGCGACGAGCCGTCGGGCCTCGCCCTCAAGATCCTCCACCACAGCCTCATACTGGACCTCGATGAAGCGATCGGCGGGCAGCAGGGCGCGCCAGTGGGCCATCAGGCCCTCATAGGCGCGATAATAGAGGCCTAGGTCCCGCAGGTCGTAAGCGAAGGGCTGTCCCTTGGAGAACTTGCGCGTGTAACAGGAGAGGCAAGTGTCGATGGGGTCGCGTCGGCAATGGATGATCCGGGCGTTTGGCAGGATCAGGCGTATAAGCCCGACCCACCGAAAATTGGACGGCATCTTGTCAGTGACCCGGGCGCCCCTGGGCGCGAGCGCGCCGAGCCCCCGAACATAGGCCGCACCCATGGCCGTGAGATCGTCCGGGGTGAGGTGGGCCAGTCGCTGAGCGCGGGCTTTGGCGGAGATCGCGGGGCCTAGGCGGTCAATAAGGGTCGACTCCAGGGTTGGGAGTTCGCCGGCGCCATGCACCTTGGGGTGGGAGGCCAGGATCTGTTCGACGAGGGTGGTGCCTGAGCGGGGCATGCCGACGATGAAGAGGGGCCGGTCCGATGGATCGCCGGCCTCGGCCGAGCCGGCCAACCGCGCGCCGTCCAGGGCCTTTGCGATCGCGGTGAGCTCACGCACATCGTCGTCCACGTCATATCGGAGGGCCGCGCGCTTAAGCCGATTTCCCGCGTTCAGATGCGCGAAAGCCCCGTCCGCGTCGCCGATATCCATCAAGGCCTTGCCCAGCGTAAACGCCAGGTCGAGGCGCGCTTCCTGGTCCGCGCCCCTCGCATCCGCCGAGGCCAAAAGGGCGCTCAAGACGTCGAGTTCGGGATCGCCTGACTTGAAGGTCTTAAGATCGCCACGCACCGACCAGGCGGCGGCGGAGCCGGGATCGATCTCAAGGGCCCGGTCGATCGCCGCCTTGGCCTCCTCGCCCCGGCCGGATTCCTGGAGGGATATGGCGCGATTGACCCAGCTGTCCACAGCGTCTGGCTTAAGGTGAACGGCGCGCTCATAGGCGGCCAGCGCCTCAGCGCTCAGCCCGAGCTCGCGCAAGGCGCCGCCAAGGTGGGCGTGGGCGCTGGCATCCCCCGGCGCCAGGGCGACAGCGCGCCGACTGGCCGCCGCCGCCTCTTCGGGGCGGCCCAGTTCAAGCCATGTGGCCGCCAGGGCGGTGTGGGCCTCGGCGGCGTTCGGTTCGAGGGCGACCCGCCGCTGGCTGGACTCGAGGGCTTCGGGCGCTCGGCCCGAGGCCAGGAGGGCGGCGGCGAGGTTGGACCAGGCGTCGGCGTGATCGGGTTTCAGGGCGACCGCGCGGCGGTAGCTTTGGACGGCCTCCTCGGGCCGGCCGATCCCCTGAAGCGCGACGCCGAGATTATAGTGGGTCTGGGGATTGTCCGGCTCATAGTCCAGGGCCCGCCGATAGGCTTCCAACGCCTCTTCATGTCGCCCGAGCCCGCGTAGGGTCACCCCGAGATTGACCAGCGCGCCGGGTGAATTCGGCTGGCGGCGGATCGCCTCGCGATAGGCCTCCACCGCCCCTTCGCTCTGACCCAGTCGGCGCAGCGCATTGCCGAGATTGTAGTGGGCCAGGGCGAAATCCGGCTTAATCGCCACCGCCCGTCGCATCAGGCGCACGCCCTCTTCCGGGTCGCCCGATTGCGCGCGGACGAGGCCCAAGAGGTGCAGGCTGTCGGGGTGATCCGACGCCAGGGCCAGGACCTGCCTGTAAAGGCGGTCAGCCTCTTGGAGGTCCCCGGCCTGATGCCGCGCGAAAGCCTGTGCGAAGAGCGCTTCGGCCCGGTTCATGGGGCCCTTCC
Source organism: Caulobacteraceae bacterium (assembly GCA_003136615.1). Classification (GTDB taxonomy): domain Bacteria; phylum Pseudomonadota; class Alphaproteobacteria; order Caulobacterales; family Caulobacteraceae; genus Acaudatibacter. Next base: position 4,279 of record PLFA01000092.1, read on the forward strand.
TATATGAGCGCCGCCATGACGCCTACTGGGGCTCAAGTCTTGTCACGGTGGGCGCGCCGCTTCACCTTGGCCGGGACATGCCCAAGGTGGGATCAAGATCGCGCGCCGTCTTCCTTTGCCTGGCTCTGTTGGCCGTGGGCCCGTGGGTTCAGGGCGCGTCGCCGACGCTGGAGCCGCAAGCGCGCACGGCGCGATATCTTGAGACTGTTCGCGACAAACCCGTGGCGCTGGCGATCTTTCTGCGCGAGCTCCCCAAGGGCGCCGACCTGCACAATCATTTGGCCGGCGCGGTCTATGCGGAGAGCATGATCAAATGGGGCGCCGACGAAGGGCTGTGCGTCCGGCTGGCGAATCTCACGCTGACCTGGCCGCCCTGTGACTCCGAACATGGCCGGCCCCTCCTGAGCCAGGCCGTGGGCGAATCTCCCGCCGTTTCTCACGATCTCATCGACGCCTTTTCGATGCGCAATTTTGTTCCCCACGCGGGCCTGTCGGGCCATGACCAGTTCTTCAGCAGCTTTGATCACTTCGGCCCAGCCCTGGCGGGCCACACCCCGCGGATGATCGCCGAGGCCGCCAATCGCGCCGCGGCCGACCACGTGGATTATCTGGAGCTGATGGATTCGCCCGGCATGGCCGCGGCCCGGTCCGTCGGGGCGGCCGCGCCCTGGGGCAATGATCCTGGTGGGCTCTACGCCCAATTCGCGCCCGCCCTTTCGCCCCTCGTGGACAGGACCAAGTCGGAGATCGCGGCAAACGATATCAAGGCCCGCCAGATCATGCATTGCGACACAGCGGGGGCCGAGCCCGGCTGTCACGTGCAGATCCGTTATATCGCTCAGGTTATCCGCAACTTTCCGCCGGCTGAGGACTTCGCTGAGATCCAGTTCGGCTACGCCCTCTCCGCCGCGGACCCCAGGGTCGTGGGCGTGAACTTGGTGGGGCCGGA
>PLFA01000134.1:0-2908 GCA_003136615.1 Caulobacteraceae bacterium
TCGGGAACCGGCACGGCGCCGCACGCCGCGCAATGGATGATGGGAATCGGGCATCCCCAGGCCCGTTGTCGTGATACGCCCCAGTCTCTCAGGCGATAGACCGTCGCGCCCCGCCCGACGCCCAGCTCTTCAATGCGCGCGATCACCGCGCGCTTGGCCGCCTCGATCTCCAGGCCATCGAGGAAACCGGAATTGTAGATCCGGCCCGGCCCCACATAGGCCTCCTGTTTCACGTGAAACACCGCCGGGTCTTCCCCAGACGGCAGAACGACCGGCCTGACCGGCAAGCCATACTTCTGGGCGAAGTCCAGATCCCTCTGGTCGTGGGCGGGGCATCCAAAGATTGCCCCCGTCCCGTAATCCATAAGCACAAAATTCGCGATCCAGACGGGAAGCGTCTGGTCGGGAAGGAGGGGGTGGCTTACCTCCAGGCCCGTGTCCCAGCCCTCTTTCTCGGAGGACTCGATGGCCGCTTCGGACGTCCCGCCTTTCTGGCACGCACTAATGAACGCCGCGGCGTCAGGCGAGGCGGCCGCGAGTGCTTCGGCCAATGGGTGATCAGGCGACACCGCCAAGAAGCTGGCGCCGAACAAGGTGTCGGGCCTGGTCGTATAGACNNCAGTCCTTCCAGCAGCGCGTCGGCGTAATCTGTGATGCGTAAGCACCATTGTGTAAGCTTACGCCGCTCGATCAGTGCACCCGATCTCCAGCCCCGCCCGTCTATGACCTGTTCGTTGGCCAAGACTGTCATGTCCACGGGATCCCAGTTGACGAGACCCTCCCGGCGGTAAACAAGGCCCCGCTCCAAGAGGCGCAGGAACAGGGCCTGCTGGCGGCCATAATATTCTGGATCACAGGTGGCGAATTCGCGCGACCAGTCCAGGGCGAGGCCCAGCGACTTCAGCTCGTCGCGCATCAGATCGATATTGGACCGCGTCCATTCTCGAGGATCGACGCCGCGCTCCCGGGCGGCGTTCTCGGCCGGCAATCCGAAGGCGTCCCACCCCATCGGATGCAGCACATTGAAGCCGCGCGCCCGTTTGAACCTCGCGATGACGTCTCCCATCGCATAGTTCCGCGCATGGCCCACATGAAGTTTCCCCGAAGGATAGGGGAACATCTCCAGGGCAAAGTATTTCGGCCGTGATGGATCAGTCTCGGCGCGGAACACGCTCGCCGCATCCCAAGCCGCCCGCCACTTCGGCTCGACAGTCTTGGGATTGTAGCGCGCCATTCCAACTCGACTCCGCCCTGAGGTGAGAGTGGCCCCTTACCCCGAAATCATCCCTGCGCGCCATCGGCCTGGGCGATTCGCACTCAATGCGCCGCGCTTCAGCGAAGGTTGGAAAGTCTCAACTCGCGCGCCCGGGTCAGAATCGCGTTCTCAATATCGATCGAGGTTTGATCCGCAACCGGCGAGGGCGTCCAGCCCCCCTGCCCGTTGCTGATCTCCTTAAAGATCGTGACAGTAAGGCCGTCGGCGCGCAGGCGACCATCCAGGATGTAGACGGTGGCCTTAAAACGTTCCGTGGGACGTTGCGGATCCACATACCAATCTGTGTTCACAACCCCGCCATAGGGATCGGCAGACTGAAGGGGCATGAAGGCCAGAGTATCCAGGGTTGCCCGCCATAGGTAGCTATTGACCCCAATCATTGCGGTTTGCCCGCCCCTGGGGGGGCCGTGGGAAGCCTTTCCCCCGCATGCGACCAATCCCAGCATGCCGATAAGGACCAAAATGTTTCCTGAGCCCCGAAGACCCCAACCGCGACGCTTTTGACTTAACATGGGCTCCATTCCGATTTGGGCGCGGGCGCCAGAGCGCCTTGGCTTCGCCCCGCGGGGCCTTGCGTCTATAACATTCAGTCCCAACCGCCAAATACCAATCGCGTGGCCAGCCGGCCACAATGTCTTGTGATTGCATGGCCTATGTCGGAATCTCAGGCCTAGCCGATTGACGATGTTCCTGCTTGCGCATTTATCAATCGAGATCCGATCCGAATTATCATTCCCGTCTCGCGATTTTNNCATGCCGAAACAACAGAAATCATGCTGGCGGCGAAGGATTTCATTGCACAGGGACCCGCGCCATCCGCGCCCGCCTCGGGCCGGACCCTGGAATGGGATCCCCGGAAGGGACATTGGGGTCTGAAGCTGGGGGTTGATCCGCGCACCGATCGTGAGACCCAGTTTCGCGATATGGCCCCCGGCGTTTTCTATAAACTTTCCCCAAGATTGCATATTGGCGGGGATGTGACCCTTGCCCCCGATAGTTTCCCGGGTGGGCCCGGGCAGCATCTCATTGATCCCCAGTCGCCCAATCCCCGGGTAAGGCTGGAAACGACCTTCAAGTTCTAAGGCGTCCCACTGGGGCGCCGCTCACGGCCGCCGCGCCAATAGCCCGCGACCCCTTTAGCTGGCTTATGGTCCGGCGGTTTACGCCGCCCAGGGCGTAGGCGGGCAGCCCGGCCACGCGCGCCAATCGCGCGAACCTGAAGACACCCATCGGCCTGGCTGCTGAGGGGCTATCGCTGGGAAACACAGGGGAGATGACCAAGGCCTCGACACCTGCCGCCCGGGCTCTCCGGACCGCGGGCTCATTATGGGCGGCCGCCGACAGCCAGAACCGGCTCTTCACAGACAGATTTCGACCCCGCCTGGCCGCCGCCCGCTCCGGCAGATGCACGCCATCGGCGCCGAGCTGTGCGGCAAGCTGGATATCCGCGCCAACAAAAAAGATCAGGCCGCGCCGTCGGGCGATGCGGATCAGCCGTCGGCCCTCGCTCATCGCCAACTTTGCCCCGAAAGCGCGATACACGACGCCACAACCCCTCGGAAGCGTCGCGATGATATGCGCGGGATTGGGCGTACGGTGCGGATCTGTGAAATAGAGGAAGGGCGGCCAGCG
>PLFA01000134.1:2943-23888 GCA_003136615.1 Caulobacteraceae bacterium
TCGCGCCGGTCCTCGGCGCGGGTCAACGCGTCTTCGGCGAAAACCGGGTGCAAGAGGCGATGCAGCGGTGGGGCGACCGCCGCCTGGGCCTTGAACTTCGCCTCATCGGTCCCTTGCAAACCAATAAGGTCCGGGACGCCATCGGCTTCTTTGATGTGATCGAGACCCTCGATAGAGCAAAGCTCGCCGAACGCGTCGCCCGCGAGATCCAGGCTCTCGGCCACGCGCCGCGACTCTATGTGCAGGTCAATACCGGCGAGGAAGCCCAGAAGGCGGGCATTGCGCCCACCGAGGCTGACGGCTTCCTCAAGGTCTGCCGCGAGGAGTATGGGCTCGTCATTGAGGGGCTCATGTGCATCCCGCCGGTCCGCGAGCCCCCAGGCCCGCATTTTGCGCTGTTGGCCAAGATTGGCCGCCGCAATGGCCTCGCGAGACTCTCCATGGGCATGAGCGATGACTTCGAGATCGCCATTGGCCATGGCGCCACGGATGTGCGCGTCGGCTCCGCGCTTTTCGGAGCACGTGATATCACCGCCGCCGGGCCGGACTAGTCGCCGAACCCTCGCGTGTCCGACTGGCGCCGCGTGACGCGCTGGGCTTGGCGTGAGCCTATGAGCGGGTGCATGTTGAACTCCATGCCGCCACGCAAGACCATCCTGATCATCGACGACGACGACGACCTGCGGGAACTCCTGCGCGAGCAGCTCGAGTTCGGCGGCGACTTCGCCGTGGAGACCGCGCCAAACGCCGCCGACGGCGAGAGGCTTGCTCTGCAAATGCGGCCCTACCTCGTACTCCTGGACGTTGATCTTCCCGACGGCGACGGCAGGAAGGTCTGCGCGCAATTGCGTCGGGCCGGCCTTACCGCGCCGGTCATCATGCTCACCGCCGCCTCCAGCGAGGCCGAGACCATCTTGGGTTTGGAATCGGGCGCGACGGATTATGTGACCAAGCCTTTCAAATTCAACGTGCTGATGGCGCGAATTCGCGCTCATCTGCGAACGCACGAACAGTCCGAGGACGTCGTCTTTCACATTGGCCCCTACGAGTTTCGGCCCGGTGATCGGATGCTCCACGATGTTAAGGGTCGAAAGCTGCGCCTCACTGACAAGGAGGCCAATATCCTCAAATATCTCTATCGCGCAGGGTCGAAGGCCGTCACGCGAGACGAACTTCTCTCCGAGGTGTGGGGCTATAACGCCCATGTGACCACGCACACTCTAGAGACTCACATTTACCGGCTTCGTCAGAAGATAGAGCCGGACCCCGCGCACGCCCGCATTCTGGTAACCGAAGCGGGAGGTTACAGGCTGGCGCCCTGAAGGCCCCGTCAGATAACCAGGTCCGCCGTGACGGGCGCATGATCGCTCGGTCGCTCCCAGGCGCGCACCTCATCGTGAATATAGGCGCTGATCGCGCCTTCCCGTATGGCCGCGGCGCGCAGGCCCGGCGTTATCAGGATGTGATCGAGTCTCAGGCCGCGGTCAGACAGGCGGAAATCAGCGGCGCGATAGCTCCACCATGAAAAGAGCCGCTCTGGATCGGGCCTAGCTGCGCGCACGATGTCGAGAAAGCCGAGGCTTCTTGAAAGAGCCGCCATGGCCGCGACCTCAATTGGTGTGTGGCTGACCACCCGCGACATCTGCTTGTGGCTCCAGACGTCAAACTCACCGGGCGCGATGTTCAGATCGCCGCAGATAATGAGGGGATCCCTGGGATCCCTCCGCGCCATATCGGCGGTCAGACGGGCGAAGAAATCCAGCTTATGCGCGAACTTGCGATTGACCTGCGGATCCGGCTCATCGCCCCCAGCCGGCGCATACAGATTGTGGATATCTATGCCGGCGACCCGCACCGAGACGCACCTGGCGTGGCCTTCGCGGCAGATATCGAGGGGCCCCGCAGCCTCTAGCGGCAGAGATGAGGCAATTGCCACCCCATGCCATCCCTTCTGGCCGACGATCTTCAAGTGCGGGTAACCCGCCGCGATGAAGGCCTCGGCGGGGAAGGCGGCGGTCTCGCATTTGATTTCCTGCAAGCACAGAACGTCCGGCCGATGCTCCCGGGCAAAACGGAACACCTGCTCGAGCCTAAGCCGCACCGAGTTTACATTCCAGGTGGCGAGTCGCAGGCGCATTTGCCCTCATACGACCACGCCATGCGGGAGGCGAGCCTTAGAACCTCATTTCACGGGCGTGACGTCGCCCATCCCGATCCCATGGAGGCTTGGGTCATAGATGTCGAAAAACGACTTCGGCTTTGGTTCGGAACGTTCGAGGCGCGTCAGCCGCACATCGACGCTCTGGCCGCGCGAATCAGTGAGCAGCCACCCCGTCAGAGTCATGGGCGACCTCTTGAAATCGAGGCGTATGCGACCGTGGCCCACGCCTCGGCTATCCGCGAGCGTAATGTTTAGCTCCGAGTCCGAGGCGGTCACCTTCTCAACCGTCACCTTCCGATCAAAACGGATGTTCCGGGAGAGGAAAATCGACAGCGGCGTGAAGCCAAGCGGGTAGTTCTGGATTGTCTTCAGTCGGCGATTCACCACGGAGACCAGACGACCGTCGGAGGCCATGGCGAGGCCTGATGGAGCGTCATAGTCGAAGCGCGCGCGCCCGGGGCGCTGTAGCCAGAACCCGCCTGACTCTTGCCGGCCCGCGCCGTCCGTCTGGACAAAACGACCCTCGGCGCTTGTCAGGCCGTCAAGATAATGCGCCGCCTGGTCGACGAGAGCCTGATCCGTGGGCGACAGCGGCGCGCCCCACGCGGCGGCCGCCGCCGTCAAGCCGGCACAGGAGGCGGCCAGGCCGAAGAAGAGGCCTCTGCGTGGGGTCATGAAATGGCCATCCTCAGTATGGGCGACGTTTCACCGAAACGTCTGAACCCCGCAATCAGAGCCTATACGGGTGGCGGCGCGGCGAGAATCTCGCGTTTGCCGGCATGGTTCGCGGCGCCGACGACGCCCTCCTGCTCCATGCGCTCCATGAGCGAAGCCGCGCGATTGTAACCTATCTGCAGCCGACGCTGGATGTAGCTGGTGGACGCCTTCCTGTCGCGGGTTACCACCGCGACGGCCTGATCATAGAGATTGTTTCCCGGCTCCCCATCCTCACCCCCCTCGGAAAACTCCGCTTCCTCTGGCGCGGTCGTGACGTCGTCCAAATAGTCGGGTTCGCCCTGCTCGCGGAGGTATTTCGTGACCGCCTCCACCTCGCCATCGGATACGAACGGCCCGTGAAGGCGGGTGATCCGCCCGCCGCCAGCCATGTAGAGCATATCGCCAAAGCCAAGGAGTTGTTCGGCGCCCTGCTCGCCCATGATCGTGCGGGAGTCGATCTTCGATGTCACCTGGAAGCTGATCCGCGTGGGGAAGTTCGCCTTGATGGTGCCGGTGATCACATCCACTGAGGGCCGCTGGGTGGCCATGATAAGATGTATTCCGGCGGCGCGAGCCATCTGGGCCAGCCTCTGCACGGCGCCCTCGATATCCTTGCCGGCCACCATCATCAGGTCAGCCACCTCGTCGATCACCACNNACCAGGTAGGGCATGGGCTCCGGGCGAAGCTTTTCCTCCTCGAAGATCGGCCGCCCCCGCGAATCGAATCCGGTCTGTACGGTGCGAACGAAGTGCTCGCCCTTCTGCAAGGCCTCGTTGGCCCGATCATTGTAGCCTGCCACATTGCGCACGCCGATTTTAGACATGCGACGATAGCGATCTTCCATCTCCCGGACGGTCCATTTCAGGGCCACGATCGCCTTTTTCGGATCGGTCACAACCGGCGCCAGGAGATGCGGGATCCCGTCATAAATCGACAGCTCCAGCATCTTCGGATCGATCATGATGAACCGACACTTCTCGGGCGGAAGGCGATAGAGGATGGAGAGGATCATGGCGTTGACCCCTACCGATTTCCCCGATCCGGTCGTGCCGGCGATCAGCAAGTGCGGCATCCGCGACAGGTCGGCGATATAGGGCTCGCCGCCAATGGTCTCGCCTAGCGCCAGGGGAAGGGCCTGGCCCGCCTTTTCATATTCAGGGCTCGCCAGAAGGTCGCGGAGAAACACGGTCTCCCGCCGAGCATTGGGAAGCTCGATGCCAATGGCGTTTCGTCCGGGCACGACGCTCACGCGGCAGGCGGCCACGCTCATCGAGCGCGCGATATCGTCGGAGAGGGCGACCACCCTGGCCGACTTCACCCCCGCGGCCGGCACGAGTTCGTATAGGGTGACAACCGGTCCTGGCCGAATATTGTCGATTTGGCCCCGCACGCCGAACTCGGCGAGGACGCCTTCGAGCTGTCGCGCATTTTGCCGCAGAATGGCCTCATCGAAATCCGTGGCGCGCGCCTTGGGTTTCGCTAACATAGCCAGCTCGGGCAGGCGAAATCCGCCCATGTCGCCGAACGGAAGCGTGGGCTGACTTTCTCGCGCCTCTCGGCTTGAAAGGCGCCCGGGAGCCTTGGGAGCCTTAATCGCCAGGGCAGGCATACCGCCGTCCCCCTCGAGCACCCGCGGCGAATCCGTGAGGTCCGGTTCGGGCAGGGGAGCGACCGCCCGCGTCGCCGAGGGCCGCTTTTCGGCCCGCGCCGCGGCCGCTGTCGTCTTGGCCGCAGGGTTTGGCGGCCTGAATCGCCATCCCGTTCCGCGCATGCCGATCAAGCGCAATGAGACGAGGGCGGCGACCAGGCCGGCAAGGCCCGTCACGCACGCCGCCAGGACTCGCGGCTGGGGCGCGGGGGTCTGGGCGACCCATTGGGTGATCACATCAAGAAGCCCATCCCCGACAAGCCCACCTATTCCCGCCGCCAGGGGCCAAATGCCCGGCGCGGGAAGCGCCGCCAGCGCCCCGGCGATAAAGACCGTGCCGAGCAAGCCCGCGCCGACGCGGATGCCCCGTGAACCCCAGGCCGGCGAGGGCGGGGTCCCCAGAAGGCGGTCGACACCGGCGGCGATCAAAAGGACGGGGAAAACGCAACCTGCGAGGCCGAAGGCCTGCATCGAAAGGTCGGCGACGAGCGCTCCCACCGTACCCATCAGGTTTCTGGCCACGCCGCCGCCGACAGTATTAAGGCTGGGATCTCCCGCCCGATAGCTCGCCAGAGCGAGGGCCAGAGCCACACCGGCCACAACGAGAGGCGCGCCGACGAGACGGGTCCAGACGCCTGGCGCCGCCGGGATGCTGCTCTCCGCCAGGCCCCGCGCGAAGGGTCTGCCCATCAGGACCTCCATCCCGTGAAACCGGTAAGACTAATACGAGTCCGGTTGTGCCGGCAAAGTGTTAAGGGCCCGCTACCGGCGCTCGCCGATCGTGAAGGCCACGTCGCCGACGCGCTCGATCTCACCGCGCACCCGGTCACCAATGCCCAGGGGACCCACCCCCTCGGGCGTCCCCGTGAAGATCAGGTCGCCAGCCGCCAGTCGCCAGAGACTTGACGCCTCAGCGATGATTTCAGCGACGCCCCAGATCATATCCGCCATCTCACCCTCCTGCTTGAGGGCGTCGTTGACCCAGAGCCGAATGGCGCCTGTGGGGGGCGGCCCAGACCACCTGCGGATCGGGCTGATCGGCGCGGAGGCGTCGAACCCTTTCGCGGCGTCCCAGGGCTGGCCTTTGGCCTTCGCCGCTGTCTGGAGGTCACGTCGGGTGAGATCGACGCCAGTGGCGTAGCCGAATACCAGGGACAGGGCCTGATCGGCCGATACGGCTTCACCGCCTGCCCCAAGGGCTATGACCAGCTCGACCTCGTGGTGGAGCTCCTCGGTGCGTGAGGGAAAGGGAACCTTCATGCCGGATACCACGGCGTCAGCGGGTTTGCTGAAGAAGAAGGGCGGCTCGCGGTCGTCCCCGCCCATTTCGCGCCTGTGCGCGGCGTAGTTGCGCCCCACGCACAGAATGCGCCTCACGGGGAACGCCGCAGCGTCGCCCAAAACGGGAAGTGTTGGCGTCGCGGGCGCCGGGAACACAAATGGCGGCATGGGCAAGCCTTCGCTGATGACTTTACTGGGCAAAGCGCCGCACCCCCTCGCTCACTGGGACCTCAAGCGTTCAGGGCCATCCTGAGGGCGGCGGCGATCTGGCGTATATTGTAGGGCTTAAGGATAACCGGCGCATCAAAGCCCGCTGTGTCCGCCCCCATATCGCGATATCCCGTCGCGAAGATGAACGGCGTGCCGCGTTGCGCCAGGCTGTGGGCTATGGGTTTGGCCGATTGTCCATTCAGGTTGGCGTCCAAAACCGCCACATCGAAGTCCAGGCTGGCCAAACGCCACGCCTCGTCCAGGTCGCTGGCGACCCCCACGACCTGCGCCCCCGCCTCGGTCAATCCCGCCTCCAGTTCCAGTGCGAGCAACATCGCATCCTCAACAATCAGCACTTTGACGCCGCTGAGGTCAGTCAAGCTCTCGGACCCAGAGGAGGCCCCGTTCGGGCGCGGGGCGGATTCAGCGCGAGGCCTTAGGGCCCCCCTCGCATCGGCCAAAGCGGTCTCGCCCGCCGTGAGGCGGACCCGCACCCCCTCGTTGCTAAGCTCAAGGAAACTGGTTCCCCCAAGTTCCCGTCCGGTCACGCGCTCGATAAGAGTGCGCCCGAAACCATATCCCGCGTTTTGGTTCGCCGGGCCGCCCCCGGTCTCCACCCATTCCAGCTCGAAGCCGCCCTGCGGCGTCCCGTGCCACAGCACCTCCACGCGCCCCGCCGCGGAGGCGAGGGCGCCAAACTTGATCGCATTGGCGCCGAGTTCGTGCAGCGCCAGGGTCAAGGCGTTTGTGGCGCGGGCGTTCAGCAGAATGTCGGGTCCGCGCCAGGTCACCCGTCCCCCGGCCAGGCCGCCAAGAACCGCCGTGGCGATGTCGCCGATATCAGCGCCTCGCCAACGGGTCGCGGCGAGCAATGTGTAGGCCGACGCCATGGCGTCGATTCGACCCATGAAACTGGCCAAGAATTCATCCATCGAAGACGCGTGCCGGGCAGATTGCGCTGCGAGGGATTGAACGGACGCCAGAAGGTTCTTGACCCTATGGTCCATCTCGAGGCCCAAGGCGTCGTCCTCGATCTCCTTCGTGCTTCTGCCGGCAAGGCCATGCGTCGCCCGCGCGGCGTCCAAGGCGTCATGCTTGGCGCCCGGGGAGCGGGATTCCTGGGGGAGTCCAATAATCGGGCGATGAACCATGCCTCCACAACCTAACGCGCCAACCGGCGAAGCCAAGGCTAGAGCCCAAAAGTGTCACACATTGAGGCTTGGACGCCGCTCACAGGAACCCAAGGCTTTCCAGCCGCGTTGGATGCCCCATATTAGCCCGCAGAGCACATCCGCGCTCAGGCGGGCATGCGCCCTTCACATCGGAGACCCTTCCATGGCGACAGACACACTCGAACTTGCGACCGAACAGGCGGATGCCGCCGGAAAATCCGCGACGGATGCGGTGGACCATGGCCGGCTGGCCTTGAACGAGGCGATCGTGGCGGCGGAGAAGGTTTTCGTCGAGGGCGCCAAGCGCGCGGACAAGCTGTTCCGTGAAAGCGAGCGTACTCTGAAGGAGAACGTTGAGCGCCTTCGCGAACAGGCCAAGGTTTATGGCGAGACCGCGGGCCAATCTGTCGATGACGCGCAACGTTATGTCGTCGAACGCGTCACGGAACGCCCTGTGACGGCGACCTTCGTGGCTCTGGGGATCGGTCTCCTGCTCGGCCTGTTCCTGTCCGGCCGAAATAAGTGATCCCGCGCCGGCTTTTGCTGGCGTGCATCCTCGCCTCCGCATTTGGCGCCGCCGTGACCGTTTCGGTGGTCTCAGGGTTTTTGGCTGCTCTAGCGGCGCTTGAACCCTGGGCCGGCCTTCCCGGCGCGGTGGCGCTGATCGCATTGGCGCTGGCCGCGTGTCTTGCGCTGCCGGCCGCCCTTATCGCCCCGCGCCGTTCCCGTAAGCGTCAAATAAGCGACGCGGCCTCCGGGCCGGAGTTCCTCGCTCGGCTCTGGATGAGGATAAAGGAACGGCCGCTCCTGACATCCGGCCTTGGAGGCCTCGCCATTCTTCTGGTGCTCTTCAACCCTCGATATCTAGGGGCCATCCTCCGCGCCTATCTCCATGAGCAGACAGCCCGCCGCCGACCGTAAGGCTAGGCCGCGCGTTCCTGACCCCGAGGGTGGAAAAACAGGGCCTGACCCATGGCCGCCTTCACGGTTTCGGGCTGGAATGGCTTGGTGATGAGGAATGTCGGCTCCGGCCGCTCGCCAGTCAGAAGGCGTTCTGGAAAAGCCGTGATAAAGATCACAGGAACGTCGGATTGGGCCAGGATGTCCTTCACCGCATCAATGCCGGAGGATCCATCCGCCAGTTGAATGTCCGCCAAGACGAGGCCCGGGGTCTCCCGCGCCACGGCCGCGCGCGCCTCTGACCGAGTCGCCGCGACGGCGGTGACCCGATGCCCCAACTCTCGCACGAGCGCTTCAATGTCGGCCGCGATCACGGGTTCGTCTTCAATGATCAGCACACTTGTTGCGAGCTCGGCGTCGATCTCCCGCTGCGCTTCGGAGATGAGTCGCTCGACCTCGCTGAAATCGGTGGCGAGGATTTCGGCGGCTTCGCTGGGTGAGAAGCCTTCCACGGCGGTGAGCAGAAACGCCTGGCGCGACCGGGGAGCTATCCGCATGAGGCGGAGGCGGGGCGTGGATGGCCCTGTCGCATCGCCATCGGGAGTCTCCAACTGGGCGCCCGTCACATGCCAGATGGCGTGAAATACCCGGTAGAGCGCGACGCGTGGCGAAAAAGCTGCCTCAAGTTTGCGGTCCCCGGAAGCCAGGGCTTCCAGGGCGACTCGCACATAGTGATCGCCGGTGGTCTGATCGCCTGTCAGAGCCCGCGCGTAACGGCGGACAAAGGGCAGATGCGGCGCCAGTGTCGAAAGAAGACTCATTACCCCTCCGCGGCCAAATGGAAACCGACCCCGACCGCATCCCGAGGGGCGTCGGATATCGCGCCTTTGTAAAGGCGTGCATTCCTTCAACGTGCCAAAACGTTCGAGTTAGTTTGGGGTTCCCTTTCAGGCGCTAGTTCTCGAAGCGCCCGTGGAACTTCACATAGGCTGGGACGTTCGACAGCGGCGAAATGGGGGGCCATGCTGACTCGCGGAAAGCTAAATGGTCCACAGCTATTGCGATTGGGGGACAATGACGAAAGCTCGTAAAGGTTCACCTGAGGTTGAAGAAGCGCGGCTTCGCCAGCAAGCCATTGGCGCACGCCTCCGGCGTTTGTTTGACGACGTCGTCAGCGAGCCCGTACCTGAAGATTTCCTGGATATCCTCCGTCGCGCGGAACCGGGCGAGGACGCCGTCAAGAGCGCCGCACCCACGGCCGGGTCCGAGCCAGAACCGTCATGAGCATAGCCTTGCGCGAACGGGACCTCGCCGACCCCGCGCGGGACGTGGCGTTCAAACGCGAACTCGTGGCCTTGATCCCCCATCTACGAGCCTTTGCGCGAACCTTGACCGGCGATGCGACGGCTGCGGATGATCTCGCCCAAGACGCCATGTTGAAGGCCTGGGACGCCCGGGCGAGTTTCCAAATGGGCACCAATATGAAAGCGTGGACCTTCATGATCCTACGCAATCAATTCTACTCGGAGAAGCGGCGGTCTTGGCGACAGACCGAGCTGGACCAGGAAGCCGCTGAGCGCACCCTCATGGCCGTGGATGATCCCTCCGCGCCAGTGGCGCTGGACGAACTTCGGCTTGGACTTGGGATGCTCCCCGCCGAGCAGCGCGAGGCTCTCATTCTTGTTGGGGCGGGTGGCTTTGCCTATGACGAGGCCGCGAAAATCTGCGGCTGCGCCGTCGGCACCGTCAAGAGCCGCGTGAGCCGCGCGCGGCAGGCGCTTCAGGCCATTCTGGACGGCGGCCATTATGACCGCGATGGCGCCCCGGCCGGAGACGCCATGGGCTCGATACTCGCGCATGCGGAGCGCTTGAGCAGCGCCAGGTGACACGCGGCCGGGCTGCCAGCTGGTGGTTGCGCACACCCATCCGTGCGCGCCTCGCCCTGGCCCTCGCCTTAGGTCTGGCGCCGCTGCTCATTCTCGGGACCGTCCAGTCCCTTGTGAACTACCGCCTGGAGACACGCGACCGCCGCGCCGAACTGGTTGATGTGGCCCAGCGCAGCGCCGCCAGCGTTCGGTCTAGAATGCTTGCCGGCCAGGTTCTGCTCGAGACGCTCGCGCCAGGCGCGGTGGGTGTCGATTGCGCCCAGAATCTGGCTGCAATTAAGGATCGCCTGACGGGCTACGCCAATCTCATTCGTTTCGATTCCATTGGGCGGGTGGCCTGCGCGGCCGCCAGCGCGCCCCCCGACCCCCACCGGCGGGATCGCCCTTGGTTTCGCGCCCTGGCTGGCGGCCAGGCCATGACCTTCACCGATGATCCGGGGGTTTCCTATGCGGCGACGCCCGCTTTGATCGCGAGTTTCCGAGATGAGGAGTCGGACGGGCAATTCAGGGGCGTGCTGACAGCGGTGCTGCCCCTATCAAGCCTCAGGCCTGATCGTCCCGTGTCGGGCGCGCCTCCGCATTCTGAAGTGGCGATCGCGGATTCCACGGGGCTTTATCTCTCCAGCACGGACGCGTCTGCGTTTCCGGCGCGCCTGAGCGGCCGCCTCGCGGGGCCCGCGCGATCCCAGGCGTCCTTGTGGCTGGGCCGGAGCCGCGACGGACGGGCCCGAATCTTCACCTCCGCCCCCTTGGTGGGCCAGGACGTTTTCGTGCTGATCTCCGCGCCCAACGACCCGCTGTCGTGGGCGGCCGTCAGCCCAATCGTCGCTGTCGCCCTCCCTTTGCTCGCGTTTATTCTCGCGCTCGCCGCCGTGGGGATCGTCGCCGATCGCGGCGTGGTGAGGTGGATCGCTTATCTCAGGCGGTTCGCGGCGATTTACGCCCACGGCCGTTATGGCGTGCACCCCGTGAAGGCGCTGGGAGGTCCGCCCGAAATCCGCGACCTGGCGCGAACCATGGACGCCATGGCCGGCGTCATCGCGGCCCGCGACCGCGCGCTGAAAGAGGGCTTGGCCGAGAAGGACGGCCTGATGCGCGAAATCCACCATCGTGTGAAGAACAACCTCCAGGTCATATCCTCTCTCCTCAATCTGCAGCAGAGGGCTCTGGCTGACCCCGCCGCCCGCGCCGCCATGTCCGATACGCGCCAACGGATCACCGCTCTCGCCCTAATCTACCGAGCTCTCTATCAGGGCGTCGATCTCAAGCGCGTCGACCTCCGAGACTTTCTGGAGGAATTGATCGCCCATCTGGTCGTCAATGAATCGGGGGGCGCTGCTATTGAGACTCATCTCGAGATCGACCCCCTGACGATAGACCCAGACCGGCTGGCCCCTCTGGCTCTTTTCGCTGTGGAAGCGATCACAAACGCCAAGAAGCACGGGCTCGGCGAGCGCGGAGGGCGACTGACGGTGACCTTCAAGGTGCGTCCGGGAGAGGCCGAACTTCGGATCAGCGACAGCGGTCGAATCGGCGCGCCGACGCCGGTTGTTGGCGAGGGGGTGGGACGCACCTTGATGACAGCCTTTGCCCGTCAGATGCGGGGCGCGGCGGACTTTTGCGCGGGGCCTCGGCAGGGAATCACCGCCCGGCTCGTTTTCCCGACGTCGGACCACGCCGAGCCTGAGACCTAAGATCTGGAACTCCGCGGCCAAGTGGAACAAAGCCCGCGGCGGGGCGTTCTGGTCACTGGGGCGCGGGTCGCCCTTTGACTGACCCAACCCGGAGTTCCATCACATGCATCGTTTCATTCTTCTCGCCGCGATTGCCGCGACGCTCGCCGTGTCGGCCTGCAATACTGTCGCTGGCGCTGGCCGCGACGTCTCGGCCACCGGTCACGCGGTTACCCATACGGCCGACGACGCCAAACCGCGGTAGCTCCGCATTTCAGGCCCGCGCGTGTCAGGCTGGACACGTGAGGGCCACGCAAAACTGGCCGTCTTGGGCGCTAAAGTCCAAGGACCCGCCTGCCGAGACGGCCAGGGCGTAGAGGTAACGGCCGGGGGCCCAGCGCCCCGGCACACCCGATTCGGGTCCTAAACCCTCGAGACCCGCCAAGGTCTCAGGAACGATGCGCGCCCGCGCGCCCTCGCCATTGACACAAGCGCGCCAGTTTCCCCTATCAGGCTTGATGCTGAGACGCGCGACGCCTCCCGAGGCGAGAGCTTCGGCAGTTATCTGCAACAGGATGAGCGCGCCTTGAAGCACGAGTCGCGGGGCGCCGTACTCGACGGCGCTGACATCCAGTCGCGCCCGTGACCCCGCAAAAGGGGTCTGCGCGAGAACAGCGAACGCCTCCCCCTCCAATCCCCCGCCGCCGCCCAACGCCGCGCGGCAAAAGGCGATCCGCGCGGCCATCTGAGTCAGGCTGTCGCGCGCCAAGTCCAGCGCCTCCGCATGCAAATCGCGGCTGTTGGTGTCGCCGAGAACATCGAGCGCCGCGGTCAGCCCCGATGTTGGGCCGGCGATGTCGTGCAGGGCTCGGGCTACGAGCTTAGCCGCCAGAACCTCCGGCGCGAGGGCGTCGCGATCTTTTATCATGGCGGGTCGAAGCTCCGGTGATTTGCCCGCCTAAGGAAGCCGCTCTAGAGACTATCCATGCGCCCTGAAGACATTGGATTCCGCCTCGCCGACATTGTCGAGGAGGCGTCCCGTTTGATTCTTCCGCTTTGGCGGTCAGGCCTCGCGGTAACCACCAAGGCCGACGAGAGCCCCGTCACGGTGGCGGACCAGCGTGCGGAGCGACTGATTTTGGCGCGGCTGGCGGAGAGCTTCGGCGATATTCCGGTGATCTCGGAGGAGGACGCCAGTGAATTTGGAACCCCCGATGCGATCGGCCCCCGTTTTTTCCTTGTGGACCCGCTGGATGGCACCAAGGCCTTCGTGCGCGATGATCCCAACTTCACGGTCAATATTGGCCTGATCCAGAATGGCCGCCCCATTATCGGCGCGGTGGCGGCGCCCGCCACGGGCGAGACGTGGTTCACGGCGGATCAGGGCGCGCGAAAGCGAAGGTTCGGCGAGGCAGGCTCTCATCCCGTCCGGGCGCGACCCGCGCCCGCCGAACCCCTGGCGCTCATCAGTCACACGATGTCGGCGGAGGCATTGGAGGATCTGAAGGCCCGCTATTGCTTCAGTCGCACCCAACCCATGGACTCATCCATCAAGCTGTGCCGGATCGCAGAGGGCGCGGCGGATATCTATCCCCGCCATGGGCCGACTATGGAGTGGGACATCGCGGCCGGACAGGCGATCCTTGAGGCTGCGGGGGGCTCGGTCACCACGCCTGAAGGCGTCAGTCTTGGCTATGGCAAGGCCGCCGAGGGATTTCGCAACGGNNGTGCCCTCGCCGATCATTAGCAGGGGCGCATCGCGATAGAGCCGTTCGATCGGGTACTCCTTGGAATAGCCATTGGCGCCGAAGATCCGCATGGCCTCGGTGGCGACCTCGAAGGCGGTCTCGGTGGCGAACCATTTGGCCATGCCTGCTTCAAAGTCGACGCGCCCGCCCAGATCATAGGCCCGCGCCGCATCCTCCACGAGGAGCTCGGACGCCCGGGTCTTGGCCGCCATCTCCCCGAGCTTGAGCTGAATGGCCTGATGCTCGGCGATGGGCTTTCCCATGGTGGTGCGGGTCTGGGCATAGGCCACGGCCTCATTGAGCGCCCGCCGCGCGATCCCAACGCCCCGGGCGGCGACATTGACGCGGCCAATCTCCAGGCCGCCGGTGGCCATGGCGAACCCTTTGCCCTCGACGCCCCCCACTAGGCACATGTCCGCGTCGCATGCGTAGTCGGAAAACCCGATCTCCCCGGTGTCGATGCCGCGATAGCCGAGCTTCGGAAGTTTACGGCCGCGCTGAATGCCGGGAAGATCGGCGCCTGTGGCGATATCGCGCGTGGGCGTGATCAGCATGGTCATGCCGCGATGGCGCGGTTCGGCGTCCGGATCGGTCTTGACCAGAAGGGCCAGGATATCGCCCTCGATGACATTGGTGATCCAGAGCTTGGACCCGTTGACGATATAGCGGTCACCCTCGCGACGCGCCGTGGTGCGAATGCCCTGCAGATCCGTGCCCGCGTCCGGCTCCGTCAGGCCGAGACCTCCGCGCAGCTCTCCGGTGGCGAATTTGGGGAGCCAGTAGTTCTTCTGAGCGTCCGTCCCGAACTTCTGGACGATCAAGGCCATCATCAGGTGGCTGTTGAAGAAGCCCGTAAGGCTCATCCATTCTTCGGAAATCCGCGCGACGATCTTCACATAGGTGCTGGCCGAGAGGCCAAGCCCGCCATATTCCGGGTCGATCAAGGCGCCATAGAGCCCCATCTCGCACATGTCCTGCACGAGCTCGCGGGGATATTCGTCCGCCTGTTCGAACTTCGCGGCCACGGGGGCCGCCTTTTTCACGAGCCAGCGATCGACGGAATCCAGGAGAGCCCGCTCGTCGGCCTCGCTGATGGCGGCGTGGATATTCATCGCTTAGGTCCTTCTGGCGCTTTGATAAGCCGCGCGGAACATCAATAGGATCCGAGGCGATCTTCCACCGACTGACCCCGGGCGGGGATCAGCATATCACGGCGGAAGGTGCAGATGGTTTCGCCCCTTTGGTTCTTGCCCAAAGTGCGGATAGTGACGATCCCTTGCCCTGGCCGGCTCTTGGACTCGCGCTTCGCCAGGACCTCGCTCTCGCCATAGAGGGTGTCGCCGGCGAAGACCGGGCCGGAGAAGCGCACCTCATCCATGCCGAGATTGGCGATGGCCTTTTGTGAGCAGTCGGTGACGCTCATGCCGATGAGCAGGGCCAGGGTATAGGTGCTGACCACCAGGTTCTGACCAAACTCACTGCCCTTGGCATATTCCGCGTCGAAGTGGAGGGGATGGGTGTTGAGGGTGAGCAAGGTGAAGAGGTGGTTGTCCGACTCGAGAACGGTCTTGCCCGGCCGATGCTCATAGACATCTCCGACGATGAAATCCTCGAAATAGCGGCCGAAGCTCTCGCGATATCGCTGCGGGCCGACCTCTTTCCAACCCTGAACCATTGTTCCTCCCGGCGCTTGCGCCGTCGCCATAGGCCTCTTGGCCCCGTGCGGGCAACCGCGACGCTTAAACTCACGGCGGGGGGTGAGGCGGGATCGGCGGGTCGGGCTGGGGCGGGTTCTGGCGCCAGGACGGCCAGCTCAGGCCTTCCCAGAGCTCATATTGCGGTCTGACACCAAGATCCTTGCAGATTGCCTCCACCGCCTCCTCCAAGGGGAGGTCGAGAAACTGGGTCGTTCATCTGTTGCGCCGTTTCTGACACTTTGCGGATTTCACCGCCGCGCGGCATAAGGGCCGAAGCTTTCGCAAGGCCATGCCCATGCCCCTCGACTCCGGTGATATCGCCAAGACCTTCCAGTGGGATGATCCCCTCGACCTGATCTCACGCCTGTCGGACGACGAGCGGATGATCTGGCAATCCGCGCGGGCCTATGCCCGCGGCGAGCTGCTCCCTCGCGTCGTCAGCGCCTATGCGCAGGAGCGGTTCGACCGCGAGATCATGACGGAGATGGGCGCCCTGGGGTTTCTCGGGCCCACCCTGCCGGAAGACTACGGCTGCGCGGGCGTGAACCATGTGGCTTATGGCCTGATCGCCCGGGAGATCGAGGCGGTGGATAGCGGCTATCGCTCGGCCATGAGCGTGCAGTCGTCCCTGGTCATGTACCCGATCCACGCCTTCGGCTCGGAGGAGCAGCGGCGGCGCTGGCTCCCAGGTATGGCCAAGGGAGAGATCATCGGCTGCTTTGGCCTCACCGAGGCCGATGGCGGCTCCGATCCGGCCTCCATGCGCACCGTGGCCCGGCCGGCCTCCGGCGGCTTCGTGCTCAATGGCGCGAAGATGTGGATCACCAACGCGCCCATCGCCGATGTGGCTCTTGTCTGGGCCAAGCTTGACGGGGTCATTCGCGGATTCCTCGTGGAGCGCGGCGCGGCGGGATTCACGACGCCGCGAATCGAGAACAAGCTTTCCTTACGCGCCTCGGTCACTGGCGAGATCGCCCTTAACGACGTGTTCGTTCCCGAGGACGCCCTGCTGCCCCATGTGAAGGGGCTGCGCGGGCCTTTCTCGTGCCTGAATAAGGCTCGCTACGGCATCGCCTGGGGCGCCATGGGCGCGGCCGAGTTCTGTTTCCACGCGTCGCGGGATTATGTCGCCTCGCGCAGTGTCTTCGGAAAGCCCCTGGCCGCGCGCCAACTGGTCCAGAAGAAGCTTTCGGACATGGCCACGGAGGTAGCTCTCGGCTTCGAAGGCGCCTTGGCGCTGGGCCGCCTGATCGATCAGGGCGCCTGGGTCCCGGAAGCCATCAGCCTGATGAAGCGCAACAATTGCGGCAAGGCGCTGGATATCGCCCGTTCCGCGCGGGACATTCATGGCGGCAACGGGATTTCTGGCGAATATCACGTGATGCGACACGCCGCGAACCTTGAGACGGTGAACACCTATGAAGGCGCCCACGACGTCCACGCCCTGATTCTCGGCCGCGCGATCACCGGCGAAAACGCCTTCTAAGTCATGACGCCGGATGGGGGACTGACGCCCAAGCTTGGCGCGCCAAAACCGGGCATGAGCGAGACGGGCGGATCAGGACATGCGGGTCCACCCGCGGCCTCCATGACCACCGTCATCGCCGCATCCTCGCTCGGCACCATTTTCGAATGGTACGACTTCTTCGTCTTCGGGGTCCTGGCGCCGGTCATCGCCAAGAACTTTTTCAGCGGGCTTGACCCCACCTCAGGCCTGCTCGCGGCCCTGGGACTTTTCGGCGCGGGGTTCTTCTTCCGGCCCGTGGGCGCCCTGATCTTTGGGCGACTGGGCGACCGCATCGGTCGCAAGAGCGCTTTCCTCACCACCGTCACCATGATGGGCGGCTCGACCATCGCCATCGGCCTTCTGCCCACCTGGAGCCAGGCCGGGAATATCGCGCCGCTGCTGCTCATTCTCATGCGCATCATTCAGGGGACCGCGCTCGGCGGCGAATGGGGCGGGGCGGCGGTCTATGTCGCCGAGCACGCGAGGCCGGGCCGCCGGGGCGCCGCGACGGGATGGATCGCCGTGGCCGCCGCGCCGGGCCTTGTTGGCGCCCTGGGCCTCATCCTCATACTGCGCGCGGTGATGGGCGAGGCGCGCTTCGCCAGCGACGGCTGGCTGGCCGGCTGGCGCATCCCCTTTCTCATCTCCGCCCTGCTCCTGGCGATCTCAATCTGGATGCGCCTCAAACTCTCCGAAAGCCCTGCGTTTCGCGCCATGGAGGCGGCCGGCGGTAGGGCCAAGGCGCCGCTCGCCGAAGCCTTTGGCCGGTGGCGGCATCTGAGGCTTGTGCTCATTGCCCTCGTCACCCTGATGAGCGCCCAGGGCGCGGTCTGGTACACGGTTTTCTTCTATGCCGAGCAGGTGTTCCTGGAGCGGTTCATGAAGGTTCCAGCGCAGACCGGCACGCTCTTGCTGATCCTCGTGACCGTCGCCAGCGGGCCGCTCTATATTCTCTTCGCTGGCATCTCCGACCGGGTGGGGCGCAAGTGGGTCAGCTGGGCGGGCATGACCCTGGCCGTGGCGGCCTTTGTCCCCGGCTTTCACCTCATGGCGCGCCTGGCTAATCCTGCTCTCGTGGAGGCCCAGGCCAGAACGCCGGTGGTTGTGGTCGCCGATCCGGCCCACTGCTCCTTCCAGTTCGACATCCTCGGCAAATCCCGCTTCGCCACGTCCTGCGATATCGCCAAGGCGGCCCTGTCCAACGCGGGAATCTCCTACCGCAACCTCGCCGCGCCGTCGGGCGCGCTGGCCCGGGTGGAGGTTGGTGGGCGGACCGTTGCCGCCTTTGACGGTTCCCGCCTTACGGCGCCCGCGCTCAAGGCCGCATCCGGCGCCTTCAACGCCAGGCTCAAGACGACCCTCAACAGCGCCGGCTATCCCGCAGCCGCCGATCCCGCCCGCATCAATTTCTGGGGCCTGGTCGCCGTGATGATGGTGTTCGTCACCGCCGCCACCGCCCTCTACGCCCCGATCGCCGCTGCGCTGGTGGAGCTCTTTCCCACCCGCATTCGGTACACGGCCATGTCCCTCCCCTATCACGTGGGCACCGGCTGGGTCGGCGGCTTCGTCCCCGTCACCGCCTTCGCCATCGTCACGGCCACGGGCAATATCTATGCGGGCCTCTGGTATCCGGCGATTTTCGCGGGATTGAGCGTGATCACGCTGCCGTTTCTCCTGCCGGAGACCCGGGGCCGGGATCTGGAGGTTTAGGCGCGCGTCGGCGCCGCGCGCGATCCCGGCGCAATCCGCCCCGCCAGGGCCTCCGAAGCAAAGGCCGCCGCAAGTGCAATGAAGGCGGCGAGGCCGCAGAGGGCGAGGGCGTGGGTTTCCTGGCCGGGGGTCTGGGTCGCCTGATAGATGTCCGCCGGCAGGGTGAGGGTCGCGCCGGGGATGGCGGCGGCGAAGGTGATCGTGGCGCCAAACTCTCCCAAGGCCCTGGCGAAGCCCAGAATGGCGCCGGCGGCGATTCCCGGCGCGGCGAGGGGCGCGGTCACGCGGAAGAAGCGGTCCCATGGGCCGGCCCCCAGGGCGCGGGCAGCGTCCTCGAGATCGGGGTCGATGGCCTCCATGGCCTGGCGGATCGGCCGCACCATAAGGGGGAGCGCCATCACCGTGCTGGCCAGGGCGGCGCCGGTCCAGTGAAAGGCGAGGACCACACCGAATTTCGCCAGGAGCGCGCCGAGAGGCCCGTGCCGGCCAAAGAGGATCAGCAGCCCGAACCCCGTCGCCACGGGGGGCAGAACGAGGGGAAGTGTGATGACCGCATCCAGGGCGCGCCGGCCTGGGAGCCGTGTTCGGGTCAAGATGTAGGCGAGGCCGAGAGCCAGCGGCAGGCCGCCCAGGGTTGCGACGCCGGCCACCCGCAGGGACAGCGCCAAGGCCTCGAGGTCGTCGGCGCCAATCAGGGACACGGCGCCGGCGCCAATATCTCCACCGCTACGCCGTCCGCCCGCAGCCTTGCGCCCAGTTCCCGGTCGATATGGCGACCCAGAACAGCCACGAGGTCGCCGCGCAAAGCCGCCGCGCTAAGTCGATCCTCCGCGGCCTCGGCCCACCTTTCCACGTCGCGCCGCGCGTGAGCGGTGATGATCTCCTCAGCCCCATCGCCCACCACCACGATGTCCGCCGCGCTTAAGGTCCGAAGCGCGCGAAGTGAGAGCCGGTCCGCCTCGGCGGGGGCCTCGATCAGAGAGACCCGGCCCTGTCGCGGGACGTTTTCGGTCAGGGCCGCGTCCAGCCGCGCCGCCGCGCTGGCCATATCGCCGTCAGCGGCGGCCCGCGCCGCCGGTCCCATGAGACAACGCCGAAAAAAGGCCCGGC
This sequence comes from Caulobacteraceae bacterium, assembly GCA_003136615.1. Taxonomy (GTDB): domain Bacteria; phylum Pseudomonadota; class Alphaproteobacteria; order Caulobacterales; family Caulobacteraceae; genus Acaudatibacter. The sequence continues at coordinate 22,366 of PLFA01000134.1, forward strand.
GCTCTGCGAAGTCGGGGAAGGCCGCCAGGATCGCAGCCCGGCGCTCACCGAGGAGACGCACGATCTCCCCCGCGCCGGGCGGAATACGCGCCTCGATCTCCCCCCGAAGAAGGGAGGCTAGAACGGGCGCCGCGCCCCCGGTTCCGATGGCCGCCACCACCTGGCCGCGATCCACGATGCCCGGGGTGTGAAAATCCGATAGCTCGGGATGATCCACCACATTGAGCGGCGCACCCGATGTCCGCGCGGCGGCGGCGGCGGCCTGATTTAGGGCCTCGTCCCGCGACGCGACGAAGATGAGCGCGGCGCCCGTATAGGCCTTCGGGTCGGTCGCCTCCTCCGGCGAAAGACGCACGACATCCGCCGGCGAGCCCGCGAACAGCCGCGCCTTGGCTTCGGCAGGCTCGCCCTCACCGGCGATCACGACCCGACGACCGGCCAGGGGAAAGAAGGCGGGAAAGGTCTCGATCTCGCGGCCCCTTCTAAATTCACCCCGCCAGACCTAAGTTCATCGCGTAATTAGGGGCCGGGAAAACACATCATGGCATTGGCGCTGAATATCAATGGAAAGCCGACCCAGGTCAGCGCCAGTCCCGACACGCCGCTTCTCTGGGTACTGCGCGACGAGCTCCTGCTCACCGGCACGAAATATGGCTGCGGGATCGCCCAGTGCGGCGCCTGCACGGTGCATGTGAACGGAGAGGCGACCCGCTCCTGCGTCACGCCCATCAGCGCGGTGGCCGGCGCCAAGATCACCACCATCGAGGGCCTGGGCGGGGATCATCCCATCCAGACGGCCTGGACTTCCCGGGACGTGCCCCAGTGCGGCTACTGTCAGTCCGGGCAAATCATGTCGGCCACCGCCCTCCTGGCGGCCAAGCCCAAACCCACCGACGCGGATATCGACGCGGCCATGAGCGGCAATATCTGCCGATGCGGCGCCTATCAACGTATCCGCGCGGCGATCCATGACGCTGCGAACGGTCAGCTTGAGGCGCAAAAGGCATGAATGCTCCCGTAAAGCCTTTGACTCCCGACTCCGCCGCTTCCGATGAGGGTCTATCGCGCCGCGATCTGGCCGTCGCCGCCGCGGTCACCGCCGCCGGCGCGCTGGTGGTGGGCTGTTCGCCCGCGGCCCTCTTGTCGGTCGGCGCCGCGAAGGAGGATCTGGGGCCCTTTGGCCCGTTCATCAGGATCACGCCCGACAGCGTGGTGACGGTGGTCTCCAAGCATATCGAATTTGGCCAGGGCACCCATGCCAGCCTCGCCTTCCTCGACCTCGATCGCTTCAAAGAGGTCAACGATACCTTCGGTCACGCGGCCGGNNAGGGCACCCATGCCAGCCTCGCCGCCATGGTCGCCGAGGAACTGGGCGCGGACTGGTCCAAGACCGTCATTGAGGAGGCGCCGGCCAACGCCAAGCTCTACGCCAATCTGGGCTTTGGATTTCAAGGCACCGGCGGGTCCTCCGCCGTCGCCAATGCCTGGCTGCAATATCGCACCGCCGGCGCCGCGGCCCGGGC
>PLFA01000182.1:0-485 GCA_003136615.1 Caulobacteraceae bacterium
AATTCCCCGGTGCAGCGGCGCACCACGGTCTCGGCCCCGCCGGCGGTGGTTTCCTTGGCGAGGGGGGTCTTGAGGTCGCAGGGGCAGACGGTGGGGAACGTAAAGGGCGCGGAGTCGGCCGGGCGCTCGGCCAGCACCACTTCCACGACCTGGGGTATGACGTCCCCGGCCCGCTGGACAATGACGGTGTCGCCCACGCGGATGTCCTTGCGGGCGATCTCATCGGCATTGTGCAGCGTCGCGCGCTCCACCACCACGCCGCCCACGGTGACCGGTGCGAGGCGGGCGACGGGGGTGACGGCGCCGGTGCGGCCGACCTGCAGGTCGATGGCTTCCAGGAGGGTGCGGGCCTGCTGCGCTGGGAATTTGCGCGCGATGGCCCAGCGCGGTGAGCGGGAGACGAAGCCGAGGCGCCCCTGCCAGTCCAGGCGGTCCACCTTATAGACGACCCCATCGATGTCGAATTCGAGGTGTGGGCGCAGGGC
>PLFA01000182.1:504-10592 GCA_003136615.1 Caulobacteraceae bacterium
CGCAGGGGCCGTGCGGCGGTAATAGCGGGATCGATCTGGCGCAGGGAGCCGGAGGCGGCGTTGCGGGGATTGGCGTAGGTCTTTTGGCCCGCGGCCTCGGCCGCCGCATTGAGGGCGGCGAATTCGGCGTGGCCGAGATAGACCTCGCCGCGAATCTCGATGAGGGCCGGCCAGCCTGAACCCGCCAGGCGATGGGGAATTTCTTTGAGGGTCCGCAGGTTCGCGGTGACATCCTCCCCTACTCTTCCGTCGCCCCGGGTGGCGCCACGCACCAGGACGCCGTCCTGATAGAGGAGCGAGGCGGAAAGGCCGTCGATTTTGGGCTCGGCGGTATAGGCGATCGGATCATCCCCGAGGCGCAGGAAGCGCCGGACGCGGGCGTCGAACTCCGCAGCCTCCTCATCGGAAAAGGCGTTGTCCAGCGACAGCATGGGCGTCCCGTGCGTCACCGGGGCGAACGCCTCGGCGCGACGGGCGCCCACGCGGACGGAGGGGGAATTTTCCAGGGCGAGGTGGGGGAAGCGCGCCTCGATATCCAGATTGCGGCGCTTCAGGGCGTCATAGTCGCCATCGGAAATGGTGGGCGCCTCATCCTGGAAATAGCGCAGATCGTGGCCGGCGATCTCTTCGGCCAGGCGCGCGAGTTCCGCACTCGCCTCCGTCTCGGTGAGGTCCGCCACCGCCGACAGATCAGGCATGCATGAGGGCCCGGGCGGCGGCTCTGGCCGCTTCGGTGATTTCGGCGCCNNTCGCCATCGCCGGCCTTGCGCACCCGCCATTGGGCGTCGGCCCGGGCGGCCACCTGGGGGCTGTGTGTGACGACGAGAACCTGGGCGCCGGCGGAGAGGCGACCCAACCTAAGCCCAATGGCGTCGGCCACGGCGCCGCCGACGCCCTGATCCACCTCATCAAAGATCATCAGGGGCTGGGGCCCGAGGTTGCGGCGGGCGAGGCAAGCCTTGAGCGCCAGGGCGAAGCGGGCGAGTTCGCCGCCCGAGGCAATGGCGCTTAAGCCCTGGAAGGGCGCGCCGGGCAGGGTCGAGATCTCGAACTCAACCCGGTCGACGCCGAGGGGCCCGGCCCGGTCGTGCGGAAGGGCCTGAAACCCGACGCGGAAGCGGGCCTTTTCGAGCTTCAGGGGCGCCAGTTCGGCCTGGACCTCGGCGGAAAGGCGATCCCCCGCGGCCCGGCGCGCGGCGGAGAGAGCGGCGGCCGCCGCATCGTAATCCGCGCGGGCGGCCCGCGCCCCGGCCTCGTCGGCAGCGGCGGTTTCGTCGGCGTTTTCGAGGGCGAGGAGTTCGGCGGCAAGCCTTGCCCGCGCCCCGGCCAGGTCATCGGGATCGACGCCGAGCTTGCGGCCCATGGCGCGCAGGGCGAAGAGGCGCTCCTCCGTGCGCTCCAGGCCCTCGGGCTCGAAGGCGAAAGCTTCGGCCGCGGCGTCCACGGCGGCGACGGCCTCCGTGGCCTCCGCCAGAGCCCGGTCCAGGGCCTCTGAGGCCGCGTCGATCCGGCGCGGGGCGGTGCTCTCAGGGTCGGCCCCGGAGCTGAGCACCCTCTGACGCGCGCGCTCCAGGGACCGGTAAGCCTGGCCCAGGCGCGAGGTGAGGCGCTCGCCCTCCAGGTGGTCGCGGGCGGCCGCGATATCGGCCAGGGTCTTTTCCGCCGCGCCCATGATGGCGCGGGTCTGGGTGAGGGTCGTCGCCTCGCCCGGCGACGGCGCCAGGCGATCCAGCTCCGAGAGCTGTTCGGAAAGGGCGGCGCAGGCGGCCATGGCCTGATCCCGCGCCTTGGCCGAGGCCTCGGCCCGCGCGGCGGCGGCGCGCCAGGCGCTCCAGGCCTCGCCGCAGGATTTGGCGAGGGGTTCGCAGGCTCCGACGCGATCGAGGAGCCCCAGATGGGTGCGGGCGTCCAGCAGGCCCACGGTCTCGTGCTGGCCGTGCACCTCCAACAAGAGGGCGCCCAGTTCCCGCAACAGGGCGACGCCCACGGGCTGATCATTGACGAAGGCGCGGGAGCGGCCGTCGGCGCTGAGGGCCCGGCGCAGGACGAGATCCTCATCTCGCGGCGCGTTTAGGCCCTTCTCGTCCAGTACCGTCCAGACCGGCGCGTCCGGCGCCGGCGCGAAGGTGGCCGTCACCACCGCCTGGGCCGCGCCGCGCCGCACCAAGGCGGCATCGCCCCGCGCGCCCGTGGCGAGGCCAAGCGCATCCAGAATGATCGATTTCCCCGCCCCCGTCTCGCCAGTCAAGGCCGTGAGGCCCGGCCCCGGCGCCAGGTCCAGGCTTTCGATCAGGACAAGATCCCGGATGGCGAGGCCAATCAGCATGCCCCGGACAATGACCGAGACTCAAGCTGGCTTAAAGTCCCAACACCCCGTGGACGAGGCCGCGCGGTTTGGGCTTGGGGGCGGACTTGGTCTTGGCGGAGACAGGCGTGGCGGGAGCTTGCGGGCCGGCCTTATCCTGCTCGGCGAGTTCCTCGAGCGGCGGGGGCGCTATGTCCGGGCTGGGCGGCCTCTTGGTGAAAGGAATATGCGGCAGGCTGGTGACGCCGGGCGTCAGAGACGGGCGCAGGCCCTTGGAGGTCATCAGGTCATAGGCTTGGCTATACCAATAGCTGCCCGGATAGTTGAAGCCCAGAACCGCGGCGTTGCGCTTGGCGTCGTCCAGGAGGCCCATGGTCAGATCCACCGCGACCAGGCGGTAAAGGGCCTCGGGCGCGTGGGTGGTGGTCTGGTAGCGATCAATCACCGTCTGGAAGCGGCCACTGGCGGCGATGGGATCAGCGTTTTCCATGTAGAACCGGCCAATGGTCATCTCCTTACCCGCAAGCTGATCGCGAACCATGTCGAGCTTCAGCTTGGCGTCCAGGGCATAGGCACTGCGCGGATAGCGCCTGATGATTTCCGAGAGGGCGGCCTGGGCCTGGCCCGTGGCCGCCTGATCGCGGCCCACATCGACGATCTGTTCGAAATAGCACTGGGCCCGCAGATAGAAGGCGTAGGGCGTCGCCGTATTGCCCGGATAGAGAACGATGAACTGATTGGCGTCGGCGATGGCCGAGGGATAGTCGTTCATTTCATAGTGGGCGTAGGCGGTCATGAGCATGGAGCGGCGGGCCCACTCCGAATAGGGATGCTGGCGCTCCACCTCGTGGAAATAGGTGATGGCGTCCTTCCACTGCCGGCGATCAAGATTGCGCGCGCCGACGGAATAGAGCAGCTCCACGGGCCGCTCCTGGAACGCCAAGCTGGGGTTCTTTTTCTTGAACAGCGTACAGCCACTCAGGGCGGTGACGACGATGAGGCCCAAAACCATAAGGGGGCGGGCGATAAGGGCGCGGCGGCCAAACGGGGACTGCAAGACGTCAAATACCTCTAAAGACTTAGCGGCCCACCCAGCCCGAACCTGATCGTAGGCTCTACACCAGGGGCGTGCGGACGCCAACGGGCCTTCCGCCTTCGCCAAGGCTTCGGCGGATGGGGGCCAGCTTCAGAAGATACGGAGAGCCGTTTCCGCGATTATAACCCCTTACCTCAGATCGGCAGGATCGCCGTGCCGAAGGCGCGCTTCAGGTTGTGGGCGACCATTTGTTCGGCGGCGGCCGAGTCCTTGACCACGAGGCCCATGCCGAAGAATTCGTGGGTGACGCCCTTGAAAGTATGGGTGCGGACTTCCGCGCCGGCGGCTTTCAGCTTTTCGGCCAGGGCCTCCCCCTCCGAGCGGAGCGGATCGATCTCGGCGCAGATCACGGTGGCGTCCGGCAGGCCCGCGAGGTTGGCGGCCAGGAGATTAATGCGCGGGTCGTAGGCCTCCGAGGCGACATTCAGGTATTTCTCCACGAACCAGCCAATCATGGCCTTGTTGAGCGGCTTGGCGTGAGCGTTCTCCAGATAGGAGGGGGTCTCCATGTCGTGGCCCGCCACGGGATAGATCAGGGCCTGATAGACCGGCGCGGGGATGCCCTCATCGCGGGCGCGGATGGCGACATTGGCGGCGAGATTGCCGCCGGCGCTTTCCCCCATCACCGCGACCTTGGCCGGATCGCCGCCGAAGCTCTCCGCATGGGCCAAGACCCATTTATAGGCGGCGAAGGCGTCGTCATGCGCGGCGGGGAACTTGTCTTCCGGGGCGTGGCGATAGTCGCAGGAGACCACGATGGCTCCGGAGAATTTGGTGATGACGCGCGGCGAGGAATCATAGGTGTTGAGATCGGCGAGGACGAAACCGCCGCCATGCCAATAGACCACCATGGGCCTCAGCTTCGCATCGGCGTCGCGGTCCTCATCCACCCCATAGAGCCGGGCCGGCAAGGGGCCGGCGGCGCCCGCGATGGTGATATCCTGCGTCTTCACGCCAAGATCAGCGATGCGATCCAGCTTGCGCTCGCGCAGAAGGGTCAGGGCGGCGTCGGCGACCGTGGGTTGCTCGCGCGCCGCCTCGGCGGTGAGGGTCTCGATGGGCAGGGGTTCCAGATCCTCGAAGGTCTCGAGCACCTTTCTCATGTCACCGTCGAGACGCTCCCACCAGGATTTCGGGTCGGGGGCCGCGGCGGGCTCCTCGGCTCGGGGGGCTATATAGCCAGGCGTCACCGGGGCGCCGGCGGTGTCCAGGAGGGTCTCTTCGATGTAGATCATGGTGGCGGNNGCTCTAGGGCGGGTTGGCCCCAGGGTTGGAATGGCTATGGGTCGCCGCCTGGATGCGGAGCCGGGATGAGGCCTTAAGCCCCTGCCCACGATACGCGCCGTCTCGAACAGGTGTATGGCTCTGGGTCTGGCGCGCGGCGGGAGTGATCTTCAGTGACAGACATGATCCAACTGATCTATTCGTCGCGGCCATTCGGCTTTGATGATGCCTCCCTGAACGGGATCTTGCTCACCGCCCGGCGCAATAATGCGCGCGATGGGATCACCGGCGCGCTGATCTGTCGGCACGACCTCTATCTTCAGCTTCTGGAAGGGCCGCAAGAGGCCGTGGAAGCGCGCTATGGCGGGATCGCCCGCGATAATCGTCATCTGGAGGTGGTCAAACGCATGTCGCGCCAGGTGACGGATCGCATGTTCCCAAACTGGGCCATGCGCGACGACCCCGCGCGCTCCTGGATGTGGACCGCCGAGGAGGTCGCCCAAGGCGCGCTGGATCGCGCAACCCCCGCCGACTTCATCACGATTTTCAAACGGTTGGCCGACGAGGCAGAGTGATCTTCGCCGCCGCCCTTTACGACCCCAGCCTCTCCGCCGACATGGTCAGGGTCGCCACAAGGCCGCCTTTGAGAAAGTCCAGTTTGATGGCGCCGCCGAGGTCGAGCATGCTGCGGTGAAGGAGGCGGCTGCCGAAGCCCTGGGCGGCGCCGGCGGGCGTGACCTCGGGCCCGCCGCTCTCCGTCCAGACCACGGTAATCTCATCGCCCGGCGTGTCACAGGAGATGTCCAGCAACCCCGCAGGGGTGGAGAGGGCGCCATATTTGACCGAATTGGTGGCCAGTTCATGCAGCACCATCGAAAGGGTTGTGGCGGCCCCCTCCCCCACCGCCATGCGGGGCACGGAGACCCGGATGCGGCCGCTGAAAGCGCCCAAATCATCATAGGGGGCGAGAAGAACTGAAACCAGGTCCCCCAGAAGGGCGCCGCGCCCGTTATCGCCCGGGACGGGGCGGACCAGATCATGGGCGCGGCCGAGGGCGGTGAGACGGCGGGTGAGCTCGCGGGCCATGTCGGGCGCGCTGGTGGCTGAGCGAGAGGTGATGGCGGTGAGAGCCGTGGCGATCATCAGCAGGTTCTTGACCCGGTGGCTCATCTCGCCGGCCAGGAGTTCGTGACCTTCCTCGGCCTGCTTGCGGCCGGTCACATCGAGAAAGACGCCGAAGACGACCTTCTTTCGGGTCTTGCCATCGCTCCCGTGGCCGCGGGCGGAGATCCACCGAATCTCATGGCCGACCATGATCCGAAAATCGATCTCATAGGGACCGGAGAGGGCGCGCGTGGCGGCGAAGGCGGCCTGGACACGGTCGCGATCGGCGGGGTGGATGTGAGCGGAGAGATCGGCGAAGGGGACCTCTGGCCCGTCATCCACCGCCCAAAGGGCCGCGCCGCGGCTATCCATCAGGAGCTTGTCAGTGGCGACGTTCCAGGACCACATGGCCACCCCGGCCGCATCCACCGCCAGACGCAGGTGTTGCAGATCCCACTTTCGGGCGGGCATCGCGTGGTCTTTCGGCGGGGGTGACAAGTTACGCAAACGCCCCAAGCCGCCTGTCGGCTCCGCGAGGGGCGCCAGGATTTTGGCGGACGCCTGACGCCGGTCTGGGGCTGAAGCCGGGAACGGCCCGGCGGCCCGGTGGTTAAAGCCGCACCCTATGGCTTTAAGACGAGGCAGACGCCCATGACCACCAACATCCACGACAAGGCCGCGGTTGAACACAAGCTTTGGGAAGAGATCGCCGAGACGCGCTTTGGCATGCTGGGGGCGGCAAGCGCGCGGGGTGAGCATTTCGTGCCCATGACCACCTTCGCCGAGCCCGAAACCGGCAGCCTGTGGTTCTATACCCAGACAGACAACAGCCTCGCCGAGGCGGCGCAGACCGGGGCGACCGGGCTCTATGTCTTCATGTCGAAGGACCGTAAGCTGCAGGCCTCGATCCGCGGCCGCCTGACCGCGTCGGCAGACCCCCTGCATCGGGACAAGTTCTGGAGCCCCGTGGTCTCCGCCTATTTTCCGAAGGGCAAGAACGATCCCCACCTGATCATGCTGCGCCTCGCCTGCGAAGATACAGAGGTGTGGGTCTCCGACTCCAATGTGGTGAAATTCGCTTTCGAGATCGCCAAGGCCAATCTCACCGGCGTCGCGCCCGAGCTGGGCGGCAAGGTGGCGCTGAATCTGACCTAAGACGATCCCAGTATAGCTTCACTATAAATTTGCGCGGAACCGTTTAAGGATTTGTGATGTTGATAACTACATCACAGAGGAGGTTTAAGAAAAATGTCGCAGCAGATGTTCGATTGGATCTTTTTCGCCATTGTGGTTCCCCCGGCCCTGTTTGCGGTCTGGGACCTGATCAGAACGCGCTAGAGTCAGGCGCCGCGAAGACTTAAGGGAGATAGGGCTATGAATGATCTTTCACGCCGGGCCCTTGGCCTGAGCGCGGTGGGCGTCGCGGCCTTCGCGGCGATGCGGGCATCCGTGGCGGAAGCGCAAACCGCGGGCGGGACGTGGTTCGATATGGTGAGAGCCCATCACACGCTGATCGCCGATAACCTGGTCATGATCCTGGCCACCTCCGACAGTCAGGTCGCCGAGCGGACCCGGCTGCAGAAGCATCTGGGCTATCTGCTCACCGCCCATTCCGTCGCCGAGGAAAACGTCCTCTACCCTGCCCTGGCGCGGCTAGGTCTCACCCAGGCTTCGGATCAGCTCTATATCGAACAGGCCCACGCCAAGGTCGGCAATGCCGATCTGGAGGTCACGCCCAAGGGCGATGACGCGTGGCTGGCGAAAGTCAGCGCCCTGAAGACCGCGATCCTGCATCACGCCAAGGACGAGGAAGAGGCGGACCTTTTCCCCAAACTCGCCGCTGGCGTCAGCGCGCGCGAAAACGCCATGCTAACCGCGGATTATGCGCGGCAGTTTGCGAGCGTGCAGCGCGTGTGAATGACTCTCCTCTCCCGCTTCGGCGGGGGAGGCGAATGGGATCATACCGCCTTGGCCAGGGGCGCGGGGGCGGTGAGGCGCCAGGCGTCTGGCTCGGCGAGGACGGCTCTGGCGAGAGCATTGTTGAGGGAGTGGCCGCTGAAGCGGCCTTCGTAGCGGCCGAGGATGGGGGCGCCGAGGAGGGCCAGGTCACCCAGGGCGTCGAGAATCTTGTGGCGGACGAATTCGTCCTCGTAGCGGAGCGGTTCGCGGGAGAGGATGGCGTCGCCGCGGATGACCACGGCGTTCTCTAGGCTGCCGCCCTTGATGAGCCCCTTCTCCATCAGCGGCTGGACTTCCTCGTAAAAGACAAAGGTGCGNNTTGTGGCGGACGAATTCGTCCGGACGGCGCAGGCCTTCGGGATTGATCACCTCACCCGCATCGATGACCACGACATTCTCGAGGGTCCCCCCCCGGGCGAGGCCGGCGGCGCGCAGGGCCTCCACCTCGTGCAGGAAGCCGAAGGTGCGGGAGTCGGCGAGGTCCTGGCGGAAGGTTTGCTCGTCGATGCGCAGATCCAGGCGCTGGACGCCGATGGCGGCGGCGTCGAATTCGATCTCGAAGAAGACCTCAAACTGCTCCGCCGGGAGGAGCGCCGCGCTCTTGTCGCCGTCGCGCACGACGATGGGCGCGAGAATTTCCAGCCACTGTCGCGGGGCGGCCTGAGGACGGCGGCCTGCGCGGTCGATGAGGCGCAGGAAGGGCTCGCAGGAGCCATCCATGATCGGGGCCTCGGGGCCATCGAGGGAAATCACGGCATTGTCGATGGCGAGGGCCGAGAGGACCGCCATGATGTGTTCGATGGTGGAGACGGTGACGCCGTCCGCGTTGCCGATGACGGTGCCAAGGCGCGTCTCGCAGACACTCTCCGCGCGGGCGGGGATGCGCGGATCGCCGTCCGACACGTCTGTGCGGACGAAGGTGACGCCAGCNNCACGGCGCCGCAGGCTCAATGGTCACATGGGCAACACGGCCGGTGTGGATTCCGACGCCCTCGAAACGGACGGGGCTGCGAAGCGTATGTTGCAGTTCGGGGTTCAAGCGGAGCTCCAGGCAAATGCCGCCGGACCTTGACTAGGCACAGAGGCCACCCGCCTCAACACAAATCCTGTTTCCGCCTGTATCATCTCTCTTAGGAGCGCGGGCGTCCCGCCCGCTNNAGACGCGGGCGGGACGCCCACGCCCCTTCAGTTCGCCAAACGACGCAGGAAGGAGGGGATTTCCAACTCGGCGGTGTTTTCCACCTCGCCTTCCTCCAGGGCTTCCACCGGCAGGGCGCCGCCGGATGAGCGGGCCGGAAGCGTGCGCGGGGCTTCGGGGCGCGGACGGCCGCCGAACATGCGCATGAAACCGCCGGACTTGGCGCGACGCTCGTCGGCATAGTGGCGCTCGACAAAAACAGGCTCCTCATCGTGGGCCTCGACAACGCACCCCGCCAGGGGGGCCTGATTACGAACCTGGGCGGGCTCGGCGAACAACAGCGGCTGGGCCATATCGGCCATGACCGGCTCCGGCGCATAAGCAGGATTGGGGGCCGGCGCAGGTGTGGAGAGCTCCAGCACGGGCTCAAGCTCCATCTCCGGTGGCGCGCTGGCGAAGGCTTCGATGGGAGTCTCNNATGGCGTTGGCCGCCTCGTCGACTTCCAAGAGGGTCATGTCGAGGCCCCCGGTGATGTTGACCAGCACGGCCTTGGCGCCCTTGAGGGTGACTTCGTCGAGCAGCGGATTCTGGATCGCGTTCTCGGCGGCCATGAGGGCGCGCCCCTCGCCCACCGCTTCGCCGGTGCCCATCATGGCCTTGCCCATCTCGGTCATGACCGTGCGCACATCGGCGAAATCGAGATTGATGAGGCCCGGCAGCACCATCAGATCGGTGATGGAGCGGACGCCCGAATGCAGCACCTGATCGGCCATCCCGAAGGCTTCGGTGAAGGTGGTGCGCTCATTGGCGACGCGAAATAGGTTCTGATTGGGGATGACGATCAGGGTGTCCACATAGCGCTGCAGCTCGCTGATCCCGGCGTCGGCCAGGCGCATGCGGTGGCGGCCCTCGAAGTGGAAAGGCTTGGTGACGACACCGACGGTGAGGATGCCCCGCTCGCGCGCGCATTTGGCGATGATGGGGCCGGCGCCGGTGCCGGTGCCCCCGCCCATGCCGGCGGTGATGAAGACCATGTGGGCGCCGTCGAGATGCTCGCCGATCTCCATGGCGGACTCCTCGGCGGCGGACATGCCGACCTCAGGATGCGCGCCGGCGCCCAGGCCTTGGGTGACATTGACGCCCAGCTGGATGCGCTTGTCGGTCTTGGAGAAGGCCAGCTGCTGGGAGTCGGTGTTGGCGACGACGAACTCGACCCCTTCGAGTCCGGCTTCGATCATGTTGTTGACCGCATTGCCGCCTG
>PLFA01000080.1:0-260 GCA_003136615.1 Caulobacteraceae bacterium
CGGCCGCCCCGTGATGGCGCGCCGAGGCCCGGCGGCGCGCGTCCGCCCGCCGGCGGCCGCCCCGCGGCTGGCGACGCTGGCGCCCCCGAGGTCCAGCGCGCCGCGCGTCAGGCGCCGCGTCCGGGCGCCCTCAACCTCGACCGTCGCCCGGACTTCGATGAGGAAGACGCCGCCCGCAAGGGTAAGACGGCGGGTGGCAAGGCTGTGTCTCGCACCAAGGGCGAGCCGAAGCGTCGTGAAGGCCGTCTGACCATTCAGGC
>PLFA01000080.1:357-19627 GCA_003136615.1 Caulobacteraceae bacterium
CGAATTCGGCCACACGGTGCGCCGGGTTTCGGAAAGCGATGTGGAGACGGGCTTCCTGACCGAGGATGAAGCGGATGACGAGGGTATGATCCCCCGCCCGCCGGTGGTGGCCGTCATGGGNNGATCACCTTCCTCGACACCCCCGGCCACGCGGCGTTCAGCGCCATGCGCGCCCGCGGCGCCAATGTGACCGACATCGTGATCCTGGTGGTGGCTGCTGACGACGGAGTCATGCCTCAGACCATTGAGGCGATTCAGCACGCCAAGGCCGCCGAGGCGCCGATCATCGTGGCGATCAACAAGATCGATAAGCCGGGCGCCAATCCCACGCGCGTGATCAATGAGCTCCTGCAGCACGAAGTCGTCGCCGAGAGCGTGGGCGGCGAAACCCAGGTCATCGAGGTCTCCGCCCTGCAAAAGCTCGGTCTCGACGATCTGATTGAGGCCATCCTTTTGCAGGCCGAGGTCCTGGATCTGCGCGCCAATCCTGATCGCACGGCCGAAGGCGTGGTCATAGAATCCCAGATTGATCGCGGGCGCGGCGCCGTGGCCACTGTGCTGGTCAAGCGCGGCACACTCAAGCGGGGCGAGATCGTCGTGGCCGGGGCTAGCTATGGCCGGGTTCGCGCCCTTCTCAATGAGCGCGACGAACAGGTCACGACAGCAGGCCCCTCAACGCCGGTGGAGATCCTGGGCCTCGACGGCGCCGCCGATCCGGGCGAGCCCTTCGCCGTGGTGGAAGATGAGGCCCGGGCCCGGGAGCTCACCGATTATCGGATCCGCCTCAAGCGTGAGCGCAATCTCACCCCCGTTGGGGCTGGCGGCAGCCTGGCCGAGATGATGGCCAAGCTCGCCGACAAGAAGGTCAGCGAACTGCCCCTTCTGGTAAAGGCCGACGTTCAGGGCTCCGCCGAGGCCATTGTCGGCTCGCTCGACAAACTTGGCACCGACGAGGTCCGCGCCCGCATCATCCTCTCGGGAGCGGGAGGCATCAATGAGAGCGATGTCATGCTGGCCAAGGGCGCCAACGCCCCGATCATCGGATTCAACGTTCGCGCCTCCAAACAGGCGAGGGCTCTGGCCGAGCATGAGGGCGTGGAGATCCGTTATTATGCGATCATCTATGACCTGATCGACGACATCAAAGGCGTCCTCTCCGGGCTGCTGGCGCCGATCCAGCGGGAAACCTTCCTGGGCGCCGCCGAAGTGCTCCAGGCCTTCGATATCTCCAAAGTCGGCCGTATCGCCGGCTGCCGGGTGCGTGAGGGCGTGGTGCGACGCGGGGCGCGGGTCCGGATCATCCGCGACAATGTCGTCGTTCTGGAACTGGGCACCCTCAGGACCCTCAAGCGCTTCAAGGACGAGGTGGCCGAGGTCACGTCAGGCATGGAATGCGGCATGGAGTTCGCCGGCTTCCAGGACATCAAGCCTGGCGACTACATCGAGTGTTTCACCGTGGAAGAAGTGAAGCGCTCGCTTTAGGGCGGCCTACTTTACGGCGGCGACCTTGACCGACAAGTCCCGTGCCCGGGCTAGGCGGATAACACCCTGATTCAGCGTCTCGTCACGCTTGGCGAAGCAGAGGCGCAGGATGTTCGTCACCGGATCGCTTTCATAGAAGGCCGAGACGGGAATACCCGCCACGCCTGCCTCGCGCACCGCGCGGAAGGCGAAGGCGGTGTCGTCCTCCGCGACCCCCGAGGCTGTCAGATCGATATTCAGAAAATAGGTCCCCGCGCTGGGGAGAGTCACGAACCCCTCCCGGGCTAACCCTTCGGCCAGGCGGTCGCGGGAGGCGGCGAGACCGACGGGCATGGCGTCAAACCAGTCCTGGCTCTCATCGAGTCCGAAGGCGACGGCCGTCTGTAGATTGGGCGCAGTGGTGAAGGTGAGAAACTGGTGGGCTTTGGAGAGGGTCTCGGTAAGGGCCGGGGCGGCGGCCAGCCAGCCCACCTTCCAGCCGGTGAGGGCGAACATCTTACCCGCCGAGCCAATCTTCACGCAGCGCTCGCGCATACCCGGAAAGGCCATCAGCGGGCGGTGGACGGCGCCGTCGAACACCACCTGCTCCCAGACCTCGTCGCAAAGAGCCACCGCGTCGAAACGCACGCAGTACTCCGCCAGCAGGATGAGGTCGGCCTCGCTGAACACTGACCCGGTGGGATTGAGCGGATTGTTCAGAACGACCAGGCGCGTGCGAGCGCTAAACACGGCGTCCAGATCCTCGCGCGTAAATCGCCAGTGGGGCGGCGCGAGGCGCGCCAGCTTCGCCACGCCTCCCGCGCGACGGACCATGGGGAGATATGAGTCATAAAGCGGCTGAAACAGCACCACCTCGTCGCCCGGCTCAATGAGGGAGAGAAAGGCGCAGGCCAGGGCCTCGGTGGCGCCCGAGGTGATGGTGATCTCTTGCGCTGGATCGAGGCTGAGACCCTGCCAGTGCTCATAGTGCCGCGCCACGGCCTCACGCAGGGCGGGAAGGCCCGGCATGGGGGGATACTGGTTGCTCTGGGTCAGGAGGGCCTCTGAGGCGGCCCGCAGGATCCTCTCCGGTCCTGGCTCATCCGGAAACCCTTGGCCGAGATTAATTGCCCCCATCTCCCGGGCGAGCCCAGACATGACCGTAAAGATGGTCGTCGGCAAGGCGGAGTAGATCGTGTTGGCCATAAACCGGGTCTTTAGCGACCCGCGCATTCACCGACAAATCGAGCGACAATCGGCGCGTCAACGCGCCATGTCTCAGGCGTCTTCGCGGACCCGGCGTTTGCGGAAGGTGGGGTTGAGGACCAGTTTGCGAAGGCGAATGGCCTTGGGCGTCACTTCCACCAGTTCGTCGGCCTCGATATAGGCAATGGCCTGCTCCAGGGTCATGCGTTTGGGCGGGGTGAGGCGGATCGCCTCGTCCTTGCCGGAAGCCCGCACATTGGTCAGCTGCTTGGCCTTGAGCGGATTGACGTCCAGATCATCGGGCTTGGCGTTCTCGCCAATGATCATGCCTTGATAGGTCTTTTCCCCGGCGCCCACGAACATGGTGCCGCGGTCCTCGAGGTTCCAAAGGGCGTAGGCGGCGGTCTCGCCGTCGGAGTTGGAGATCAGCACGCCGTTGCGGCGGCCTTCGATGGCGCCCTTATAGGGTTCATAGTGCGAGAAGACGCGGTTCAGAACGCCCGAGCCCCGGGTGTCCGTGAGGAACTCGCCCTGATAGCCGATCAGGGCCCTGGAGGGCGCCATAAGCGCAATTCGGGTTTTGCCCGTCCCGGAGGGTCCCATATCCTTCAGCTCGGCCTTGCGGGCCGAAAGCTTCTCGATCACGACGCCGCTATAATCTTCGTCCACATCGATGGTCACTTCCTCGATGGGCTCCAGGCGCTGGCCGGTATCAGGATCGGTTCTGAAGACGACGCGCGGGCGGCTGATGGAGACTTCGAAGCCCTCCCGGCGCATGGATTCGATCAGCACGCCTAGCTGTAGCTCGCCGCGGCCGGCCACCTCATAGGCGTCTTTCTCCGCGGTCTCGGCGACCTTTACGGCCACATTGGCCTCGGCCTCGCGCAACAGCCGATCGCGGATCACCCGGCTCTGCACCTTGTCGCCGTCGCGCCCGGCGAGCGGGCTATCATTGACCGACACTGTGATGGCGATGGTGGGCGGATCGATGGGCTGGGCGGGGAGGGCGCCCTCGGCGTCCATGGCTCCCAGGGTGTCTGCCACGGTCGCCTTGGTCAGGCCCGCAATGGCCACGATGTCGCCGGCCAGAGCTTCCTCGATGGGCTGGCGCTTCAGACCCCGGAAGGCCAGGAGCTTGCTCACCCGGCCGCGCTCGATCTCCACGCCTTCGCGGGAGAGGGCGCGGATCGCCATGCCCGGCGTGAACCGTCCCGATTCCACGCGGCCCGTGAGCAGGCGGCCCAGAAAGGGATCCGATTCGATCAGCACGGCCAGGAGCTGAGCCGGCTTGTCCAAATGCGCCTCGGCAGCCGGGGCCGGCACATGCTCGACGATCTTGTCGAACAGCGGCCCCAGATCCTTTTGCTCGTCCTTCAGGTCCACCACCGCCCATCCCTGTTTGCCGCTGGCATAGAGGTGGGGAAAATCCAGTTGCTCATCGGTCGCGCCCATGGCGGCGAAGAGGTCGAAGGCCTCGCCCAAGACGTTGTCGGGATCGGCATTGGCCCGGTCGACCTTATTGAGCACCACGATCGGACGCAGGCCGAGCTTCAGGGCCTTGCCGAGCACGAACTTGGTCTGGGGCATGACGCCCTCTTCGGCGTCCACCAGCAGCAGGCAGCCGTCCACCATGCCCAGGATCCGCTCCACCTCGCCGCCGAAGTCCGCGTGGCCAGGGGTGTCGATGATATTGATTCGCGTCTCGCCCGCCGCGCCGTCCCACAGGACCGAGGTGGCCTTGGCCAGGATGGTGATCCCGCGCTCGCGCTCCTGGTCGTTTGAGTCCATGGCCCGCTCGGCATGGGCCTCATTGGCCCGGAAGACGCCAGACTGGGCGAGCATCTGATCCACCAGCGTGGTCTTGCCGTGATCGACGTGAGCAATGATGGCGATGTTTCGCAGAGACATGGTCAGTTAAGTGTCCGGGGACCGGGATGTGCCCGGTGAGGAAGGCAGTCTGCCTATAGGGGATCGACGGGATCGAAGCCATACCGACGCCGCCGCCGCGACAGCTCTTAGCGCATCTGGGCCTTGGAGGGAATAGTTGCGGCGCACCATGGAGGGCCGTGATCAGGGATCAAACCTATCCATTTGATTTTAAAGAATATTGGACGCATCCCGAAAACTATTTCGTCCTGGCGTTTATTTTTTCCCTTGCCAGATTGTGCGGTGCACCCTAAAACCAAATTCGACGCGTCTCTGACGCATCTGCCCTTCCTGGGCGTTTCCTCCCTAATGAACTGGCCGTGCGCCTGCAAAAGGCGCGCGGCCTTTTTTTTCGCCGCCGACGTTCCTGATACAAAAACGAGCGGATTCACGAGAGGCCCGTGGCCTCGCGACACATTTAAGCGTCAAACGGACCTGTCACAGGCGTGACCAAGGCGTCGCGCCCAGGCGCGCAATGAGCCGTCCCAGGTCAGCTTTCAGCCTTGCGAACAAAGGCGTTGGCTTAAGCGTGGATTCATCCAGATACAGCGCCCGGCTCACCTCGATCTGTAAGGCGTGCACCTTGGCCGCCGGCTTGCCGTAGTGCTCGGTGGTGTAGCCGCCCGCATAGGGACTGTTGCGCGCCACCCGATAGCCCAGGGCCTTCAGCTCGCTCTCGACCCGGCGCGAGATCGCCGGCGCGGCCGCCGCCCCGAATCGGTCGCCCAATACCAGATCGCATCCGGCGCCGGCGCCCTGGGCCGTCGCCGCCGCCGGCATCGAATGCCAGTCGATGAGCACCGCCAGGCCATGCGCCTCCACGCTTTCCCTCACCAACCCCGCCAAGACCTCGTGATAGGGCTCATGGACCTCCTCCACCCGGCGCGCGGCTTCGGCAAAGGTAAGCTTGCGGCGATAGATCTCCTGCCCCTCGCCAACGATGCGCGCGATCGCCCCGAGTCCCGCGGAAATCCGGGCCGAGCGACCCTGGGCGTAGGCGGGAAGCTCATCTTCGAACATGGCGGGATCGAGCTCCCAGGGCTCGCGATTGACGTCGATCCAGGCCCGGGCGAACCGCGCCGCCAGAACCGTGATCCCGTGATCCGGAGCCGGGGCGATCAGATCGTCCACATAGGCGTCCTCCGAGCGCCGGATCGCGGCCGCGTCCAGGTTGGAGGCGGCCAAGAGGCTCGGGGGATAGATTCGGCCCGAGTGGGGCGAGGCGAAGATCAGGGGTGTTGCGGGCGCGTCCTCGGCCGGCCGGCGGAGGCGAAAGGGCGCCGGCGGCGCGTCGGATACGGCATGGGTCCAGGCCGTGGGGTCTTGCGCCTGCATGAGGTGTCCATATTGGCTAAGGTCCGCCCACGGTCAAACGCCGGAGGCGCCTTGCCGGCGCCAAATCGTGACGGGCGCCCATCAAGGTTGCGGCTCCCGCGCCGCGCGACTATAGGAACGCCCTTCCCAGGTCGGGCCGCTTCGGCCCCACGGACGCGTAGCTCAGCGGGAGAGCACTACGTTGACATCGTAGGGGTCGCTGGTTCGATCCCAGCCGCGTCCACCATCTTACGTCCCTCCCCGGCGTCAGTTTCCCCACGCCCCCTGCTGCAGAACGACCCGATATCCGTCAGGGTTGGCCGTCGCGATAGAAGACGATGAGCGCTTCGAGATCATCACTTGGGCGCGCCACGCGCAGGATAGGGACGTTCATCAGTCAAACCTTCTGTGCCCAAGTGATGTTTTCCCCCCGGCGAGAAGAGATGCTAGCGTTTGTCAGGGGCGCATGATGAGATCGCGGAGCATGGGCGTGCGGGTGTGTCAGCCTCGGGGAATTTATGGGCGAGATGGCGTGAGGGCCAGCCTGACCGGGAGCCTCCTTTTGATCGGCCTTTTTGCTCTAGCGGCGCCGGCGCAAGCGTCTCTCGGGGCGTCGCGGGCTACGGTGGAAGCCGACCGCGCGCATTTGGCGGCATCGCGTACGTCGCGGGCCGTCAGCCTTTATGCGGTGGATATGATGGCCTTGGCGAACGGCGGCACGGTCAAGGAATACAGCCGTTCCGACGGGACCGTGTTCGCGGTGACCTGGATGGGGCCCGGGCGCCCAGACTTGCGTCAGCTTTTGGGATCGCACTTTTCCGCGCTTCAGACCGACAATGTTCGTAAGGGGCCCCGCACGCGACGGCCTCTGTCGGTCAACCGCACGGATTTCGTGGTCCAGAGCGGGGGCCACTCCGGCGCCTTCTGGGGCGTGGCGATTCTGCCTGGCGTGGCGCCCGCCGGCTTCTCCGCCGCGGATGTGAAATAGACCGTGGCGATGCTCAAAAGGCTCCTGGCCCTCGGCGGCCTGATCCTGCTGACGGCCTGCGGCGGGGGCGGTGGTGGTTCGGGATCCGCCGCGTCCTCGTCCTCGTCGACCTCCACAACCACGCCGACCCTGACAAACCTTGTCTCGGTGATTGTCGATCAGGGCCCAGCGTCAATTGATACCGGCCCCAATGCCTATACGTCCAACAACGTCGCCTATGTCTCGGTAAAGATCTGCGCGCCGGGCAGCACGACAAATTGTCAGACCATCGATCACGTCCAGGTCGACACGGGCTCGATAGGGTTGCGGATTTTCGCGTCCGTCATCAATTCCAGTCTGCTTAGCGCCCTGCCGACAGAGTCCGACGGCGGCGGCAATGCCGTGGGTGAATGCTACCAGTATGTGGACGGCTATGTGTTCGGATCGGTCCGCCAAGCCGATCTGACGGTGGGCGGCGAGAGCGTCGCCAATATGCCCTTCCAGGCCCTCTCCGACACCGGCGTGTTCTCGGGCGTACCGGCGTCCTGCTCGGCCGGCGGCGGCAGCAATCTTGGAACCGTGGCGGATTTCGGGGCCAATGGAATTATCGGCATCGGCGTCACAACCACCGATTGTGGGTCGGCCTGCACGGTCAGCGGCGGTCAGTCGGCGGCGATCTATTACGATTGTCCCGCCGCGGGTTGCGGGTCGATCATCGCCAGGGCCTCATCCGCCAGCGCGCCCTTCCAGCAATTGCCCAATCCCGTCGCCGCCTTCAGCGTCGATAATAATGGCACGCTTCTGGTGCTCCCCTCCGCGCCGTCGGGGGGAGAGTCCACGATGACTGGCGTCCTCTATTTCGGGATCGGCACCCAGACCAACAACGCCCTCGGCTCCGCGACGGTGTACACCACAACGGGATCATCCAGCCCCTATGGGGCGGGGGTGCTGAACGTCATCTATAAGGGCGCCACCCTGCCCGTGAGTTTTCTGGACAGCGGCAGCAGCCTCTATTTCTTCATCGACACAACGATCACCCCGTGCCCGGCCAACGGCTCTTTCGACGGCTTCTATTGTCCAAACCCGGCCCTGAACCTCTCGCCGACGATCCAGGGAATTAACGGGGCCAGCGTCGCGGGCGCTTTCACCCTTTATGACGCCCAGACTCAACTCTCCACGACCAACGCGGTGGTTCCGGGTATCGGCGGCAATCCCAACATTTTCTATCCCAACGTCGATTTCTCCAACAGCTTCGACTACGGCCTGCCCTTCTTCTATGGCCGCTCGGTCTATACGGCCATTGAGGGGCGCAACGCTGGCGGGACGGTCGGACCCTATTTCGCCTTTTGACCCGCATCGCCTTCATCGGACTTGGCAATATGGGTTCGGGCATGGCCGCGAACCTCGCGGCGGCCGGTCATGAGGTGATGGCCTTTGATCTGGCGCCCTCGGCGCTTGAGACGGCCGTCGCCGCCGGATGCGTGGCGGCCGCGTCGGCGGGCGCCGCGGCGGAAAATGCCCGGGCGGTGATCACCATGTTACCCGCTGGACGTCATGTCAGGGCGGTTTACCAGGACGAGGTTCTTCAGCGAGCCCCGCCGGGCGCCCTGTTGATCGACGCCTCGACCATCGATGTGGAAAGCGCGCGCGCCGTGGCGCGTCAGGCCAAGGCGGCGGGATTTCGCTTCGCCGATGCGCCGGTTTCCGGCGGGGTCGCGGGCGCCGCGGCCGGGACCCTGGCCTTCATGGTGGGGTGTGACGAGGCGGACTTTCCGGCTATCGAAGCCATCCTGACGCCCATGGCGCGGACGATCATTCGCGCTGGCGATCATGGGGCCGGTCAGGCGGCCAAGATCTGCAACAACATGGTCCTGGGCGCCTCGATGATCGCTGTGTGCGAGGCCTTCGCCCTGGCCGAGAAACTGGGCCTCGATCCGGTGACATTCCATGAGATCGCCTCCCAGTCATCGGGCCAGTGCTGGAGCCTGACCAGTTATTGTCCTTGGCCGGGACCGGTGCCGACGGCGCCGTCCAACCGAGGATATGAAGGCGGGTTCGCCGTGGCCATGATGCTGAAGGATCTGAAGCTGGCCCAGGAGGCCGCCGCGAGCGTCGGGGCCGCCGCGCCGCTGGGCGCCCAGGCGGAGGGCCTCTACGCCCTGCTGGAGCGGCTCGGGGCGGGGGGCAAGGATTTCTCCATCATGCTCGAAATGCTTCGGGGGCGTCTCGGCGGCCTGGCCGAAGACTGATCTGCCCAAATCGCGCCCGAAAACCACGCGGCGCCCGGATATCGGGCCTGGGCCGTTGCGACGCGCGCGCGGACTTGAAACAGCGGGGCGGCAAACCAGACAGTAATGGGAGGGCGCGACCCGCATGAGCGTTACAGAACGGGAAATCGTCGTCGAGACGGAGGAGGCGCGGCAAACGCCCAAAAAGGGTTTGAGGCGGGAGCTGTCGTCATTCGCGGTCCTTCTGCTGACCCTTTCCAGCCTCTCGCCCGTCGTCTCGGTGTTCGGAATGGGCGGCGATGTGCTGCACCAGGCCGGGGCGGCGGCGGCCGGCCTGTTTGGCTTCGCGATCCTGGCGGCCGTGGTCTGGGCGGTGGTCTATGCCGAACTGGGCTCGGCCTATCCCTATGCGGGTGGCGACTATGTGGGCGTGGGCCGCATCCTTGGGTCTTGGGCAGGGGTTGTCACCCTGGCCATCTGGGCCGTCACAGCGGGTCCTTCCCTGGCGTTCGCGGCCCAGACCCTGACCATCTATGTGGGTCAACTGGCGCCCCAGATTCCCGCCCCGGCGGTGACCTTCGTGGGCCTTTTGGGGGCCTTGGCCGTCGCCCTCATGTCCGTGCGCCGGGGCGCGCTGATCACCGGTCTGTTCCTGGCCGTGGAGTCCGTCGCCATCGCCGTTCTGATCGCGGTGGGCGCTGGGCGCCCTGTGCGGGGGGTGGGCGCCATCCTGATCCATCCCGTGGCCGTGGGCGCCGGCGGATCCCTGGCGCCGGTGGCCTTCAGCGTGATCGCCCTGGCGGCGGTCAGCACGGTCTACGCCACCGTGGGCGGCAATCAGGCCCTCTTCTTTGGCGAGGAGCTGAAAGACCCACACCGTCGCATGGGCCCCGTGGTGATCATGGCCTGTATGGGCGGGGCCTTCGCCACCGCCCTGCCGATCATTTTCGTGGTGCTGAGCGCGCCCGATCTCGGCGCCCTCCTGCGCAGTCCGGCGCCCTTCGCGCAATTTCTCTCGGCCCGCCTGGGCGCCTGGGCTGGACCCGCGCTCAGCGCCGGAGTCGCCGTCGCCATCTTCAACGCGAATATCGTGCAACTGATGGGGAGCGCGCGGCTCTATTTCAGCCTGGGACGGGATGGCCTTTTCCCCATGCCGGTGAACCGCCTCCTCTCGCGGGTCGACCCCCATTCAGGCACGCCGCGGTCCGCCACCCTGGTGGTGGCCGTCTTCGCCGGAGCCTGCTGCTTCCTTCCGGCTCATACCCTGTTGGTCTTTATGACGGGCCTCCTGGTCTATGGCTGGAGCCTTGTGTGCCTGGCCCTGCTCATCGGACGGCTTAAGGGCCTCACCGGCGCCCCGGGCTATTGGCGCGCGCCCCTTTTCCCCCTTGCCCCGGTTGTCGGCCTGGTGATGGCCGTGGGGTTCACCCTCGCCGATCTCGCCGACAAGGACGCGGGCCGTCCGAGCCTGTTGCTCCTTGGGCTTGTGGTGGTCGCGGCCCTGGTCTGGAACCAGTTCGGCCTGCGCCGCCGCGGCTGGACGCCACAGTTGGGCGAGAGCGAGGGGTAGGCGGGCGCGGCGCGGGCGGATTTCGTACTTGCCGCGTTGAGCGACGCCGATCAGCAGCATGCGCCATAATAAGAGGACAGGCGACGGCCGGGGCCGTCGCCTGCAATGGTGACACACTCGAGTTAACGGTCAGCGCGCTTGTGCGAGCTGGATTGGCGCAACCGATCCGCGGCCGCCATTGAGGGCGGTGACCATCGGCGCGTTGAGGCGACGAACCGCGTGGTCCACGGCGTCTTTCACGCATGAGCGCCAAACGCCGTGAGCGGCCAGGTCGCGGAATTCGGGCTGCTCGCCGCAGCCTTGCTCCGCGCCCTTCGTGATGCGCTGGTACAGCGTCTTCGCACCCTCGGGGCTGGCAATGTTCAAGTCGCTGTACTTCACGGTGACAGCGAATGTCTCCTGGGCGGAGGCGCTCGCGGCCGGGGCAATGGCAAGAGCCACGAGAGAGGCGCTAAGCGCCAGGGTAAGGATCTTATTCATCGGGGTCATCTCCAAGGCGCGTCGGAATTGACGCGGTGAAGGAGACCTAGGCCGTCCAAGGGCGGGCCGATGTGACCTTGGTCACACGCCAGGCTGTCTAGCGGTTTTCCTTACCCCCCGTGAGTTCAGCCAGCCTGTTCGGCTCCAGCACACGGATCCCGATGGCGCCCAGTTCAACCCAGCCGCGGCGCGCCCAGTCGTTGAGCTTGCGATTAACCTTTTCCCGGGAGGCGCCCAGTCGGCGCGCCAGCTCTGTTTGTGTCAGCGCCACCCGCGCGCCCTGGCCCATGGTTTCAAATAATAGTCGCGCCAATCGGCCTCCCAGATCGAGGGTGCTGATGGCCTCCATGGCGGTGTTAGCCGTGCGCAGTCGTTCAGCGAGTTCGGCGATCAAGGCCACGGCCGCGGCCGGTTCCGCGGTGAGAGCCGCGATCAAAGTCGCCCGCGGGATTCGCCAAAGAGTCGACCGCCTGACCGCGATCAGGTCCGCCGAACGCACGCCGCCCCCAAGCGCGGCCATCTCACCGATAACCGCAGCGCGACGAAAGCTCGCGAACCGGACCTGAATTCCCTCGAGCGAGGTCGTCCTGGCCTCGATCTCGCCTTCCAACACGATGAAAATAGCGTCGCCGGGGTCACCCTGTTGGCAAAGCAGAGCTCCCGGTTCCAGCGCGATGGCTGAGCCCGCCGCGGCGACTTTGTCTCGCGTCGCGGCCGAGAACGCGGCCAGGATTGGGCTCGCATTCATGGCCGAGGCCAAGGTGCGTTCCGTCAACGTTATCCGGGCAGTCATCGGCGCGCCGCCTGGTCAGAGGTCAGACCAGATCACAGAACATCACCGTGAGCTGACGGCGTTCCGCGGTTTGAGCCAAGTCCCGGATACCAAGGCTATCGTGCATCTCTGTTTCCCGTGACCGCGATCGCAGTATGACACAATGAGCAACCGTGTTCCGCCCAGATGGCTTCGAATCAGACTTCATTATCAATCTGCCACCCTATCCCCCCATCCGCACCACCCTCTCGCAGATGCCCAGCGGCGCGGGCCTGTGGCTGACGATGATCGCGCCTTGGCCGGTGCGCGTGAGCCGGACGGCGAGGGCGGCGACCACCTCGGCTTCGGTATCGCGGTCCAGACCCTCGGTGGGCTCATCCAGGAGCAGCCAGGGGGCGGGGCGAAGATAGGCGCGGGCGAGGCTAAGGCGCCGGCGCTCGCCCCCGGAGAGGATCTCGCCGCCGTCGCCGATCCAGGTTTCGAGGCCCTGGGGCGCGGCCCGGACGCGGCCTTCGAGCTGGGCGTCTCCTAGGGCTTCCCACAGGGCGTCGTCGTCGGCCTCCGGGTTGGCGAGGCGCAGGGCCTCGGCGATCGTCCCTGTGGTCAGGCGGGCGTCCTGGGGTGCGAAGGCGAAGAGCGGGCGCGCCCAGCCGAGGGGTTCATGCTCCACGGACTGGCCATCAATGATCAAGCGCCCGGGCGGGGCGGGCTTGAGGCCGACCAAGGCTTCCAACAGGCTCGTCTTGCCGCAACCGGACGGTCCGGTGATTCCCAGGCGAGTCCCAGGCCGGAGATCCTGACCATCAAGGCAAAGCATCGCATCTCGGGGCGGCGCCGGTCCAGGCGAGGGGGCGGCGCGGAGCATCCCGTCCAGCCGGATGACGGCCTCAGCATAGGCGCCTCGGTCCGCCGAGGCCTGGAGCAGGCCGCCAATCCCCTCCATCCCCGCCAGGGCGGCCAGCAGGGCCAGGGCGGCGAGGGGCATGGGGGCGTGGCGACAGAGGATGGCGACGGCGCCAAGCGTCAGGGCCGCGAGGGCGGCGCGCAGGGCGCTGACGAGGGCCAGGCCGTCATGGCTCTGGAGCCGCGCCGCGCTGAGGGCGCCGTCGTGGGCCATCAGCGCGTCGGCCGCCTTGGCCGTGAGATCAAAGCATCTGAGCTCGGCGGCGGCGGGCAAGTAGGCGGCCAGGCCATCCTTGAGACGTCCGGCGGCGCGCAGAGCATCCCGGCCTGGCTCGGCGGTCCAGCGGCGCAGGAGCTGATCGCCCATGATGAGCTGTAGCCCGAGACCCACCAGAAACGCGCCCGCCGCCGAGACCGACGCCAGCGCGATCACGCCGCCGGCGGCGCCGGCGCCGGCGAGGGCGGCCCAGGGCGCCGCGCGGCGTACGAAGGCGGTCTCCAGGGCGTTCACGTCCTGGACAAGGCGGGCGGCGGCTTCCCCGGAACTTAAGGATAGAGCCTCGGCCGGCTTGGCGGCGGCCAGACCCGCGAAGAGGGCGGGGCGCAAAGCGGCGAGGGCTTTCAGGGCCGCCCGATGACCCCATAGCCGCTCTCCATAGCGCCCGCCGGTGCGGAGGATGGCGAAGCCCCGCAAGGCCGCGCTCGGCAGGAGATAGTTGAAGGCCTGGAGGGCCGCGGGTCCGCCCGCGCCCGCCAGGGCCGCCCCGGCCAGAAACCACCCGGAAAGTCCCAGAAGCCAGGTCGCCGCCGCCGTCGCGGAGGCCGCGCCCAGCGCGGCGATCAAGAGATCACCCCGACGCGCGCGGGTTTGACCCTTGAGGAAATCACCGACGGGCGACGCGCCGCTCATGTGAGGCTCACCACATGGTCGGCGGCGCGGGCGAGCGCGGGGGAATGGGTGGCGACGATCACGGTGCGCTCAGGGGTGAGCCCGCAGATAAGGGCGATAAACTCCGCCTCGGCGGCCGCGTCGAGGTCGGCGGTGGGCTCATCGAGAAGCAGAAGGGGCGAGGGCTTGAGAAGGGCCCGCGCCAGGGCGAGCCGGCGCCTTTCGCCCCCGGAGAGCCCTGATCCCCGTTCGTCCAGCACCGTGTCCGCGCCGCCCGCCCGGCCGGCGAGGGCTTTTGCGAGACCCACCCGCTCGGCCATCTCCAAGGCCTGGGCGGGCGTGACGTCGGGCCCCGCGGCCATCAGGTTTTCCAACAGGGTTCCCGGCAGGAAGGCCGGGGCCTGGCCGGCCCACGCGGCCTTGGCCAGGGCGCCTGGCGCCAGGGCGTGTCCGGCGATCTCGACCTGGCCCGCGCTAGCCGGCGTCAGGCCGAGGATCGCCGCCAGGAGGGTGGATTTGCCCGTTCCCGTTGGACCTGTGATGACGGTGAGGGCCCCGGCCGGCGCCTCAGCGTTCAGCGGCCCAAGCTGCGTCCCGCCCAGGCTGAGGGTCAGGCCTGAAAGGCGCACCGCGGGCGCGCAAGGTTCGGGGATGGCCAGGTCCCCAGGATCGGGCTCAGGCGCGGCCTGTGCCTCCAGGAGGGGGCGCAGACGGGCGGCGGCGGCCTCGCCCAGTTGTTTCTCATGATAGGCGGCGGCGAGGCGCCGCAAGGGGGCGTAGAGCTCCGGCGCCAGGGCCAGGGCGATGAGGGCCCTACGGAAATCCAGGGTCTCGGGAACCTTGAACGGCAGCAAGCCCAAAAGGGAAAAACCGCAATAGACGGCCGTCAGGGCGACGGCCAGGGCGGCGAAAAACTCCAGCCCGGCGGACGAGATGAA
This sequence comes from Caulobacteraceae bacterium, assembly GCA_003136615.1. Classification (GTDB taxonomy): domain Bacteria; phylum Pseudomonadota; class Alphaproteobacteria; order Caulobacterales; family Caulobacteraceae; genus Acaudatibacter. The sequence goes on from PLFA01000080.1 coordinate 15,012, forward strand.
GGCGATGCGAAGAACGCTTAAGGTCCGCGCGCTCACCTCCTCCGCCGCCGCCCCGACCCGGGCGGTCTCCGCCGCCTCGGCCTGGAAGGCCAGGATCACCGGCAGGGCGCGGACGCGGTCGACGAAGTATCCGGATAGACGGGAGAGGGCCGCGAACTGCCGGTCCGCCTCGACTCCGGCCGCGCCGCCGGCGAGCGCCATCACCGCGGCGAAGGGAATGAGAGTCGCCAGCAGCACCCCCGCGGCGATGGGACTGGCGAGGGCGACGATGGCCGCGATAAGCAGCGGCGCGATCCGCGCCTCCCGGGCGGCGGGCGCGTAGCGACTGAAATAGCCCTCCACCGCCTCGACCTCGTCAAGAGCGGCGGCGACAGCTTCGCCGATTCCCTTGGCGTCGCCTCGTCCCCGCCCGAGCAAAGCCACGAGCACACGTCGGCGCAAGATCGCGGCCGCGCGGGCGGCGTGGCGAGAGGAGAGACGCGTGGACCCCCAGTCGGCGGCGGCCCGCACCGCCAGGGCCGTGATAAATCCCACCAGGGCCAGGGTGCGCCCGGGTCCCGCGAGAACGAAGGCCAGGGCGAGGGCGAAGCCGCCCGCGCCGACGGCGCCCACCACGGTCAAGGCCGACAGAGCGGCCGCGGGCGTATGAGCCTCCCGGCCCAGGGCCGCCAGCAAGCGGCGGTCGGCCCCGGGGTCGGCGGCGATCATGGAATCCGCAGCCTGTAGAGGAGGAGTAGGTATGATCCGTCCCTTGCCGTGACATCCAGGTCGAAACTACCTATCTGAGCGCGCGAAAGGTCACGAAGAAACATGGACGTCGTAGAGCTCTCCCGGCTGCAGTTCGCGCTGACGGCCATGTACCACTTTCTGTTCGTGCCCCTGACGCTGGGCCTCTCCTTCCTGCTCGTGATCATGGAGAGTGTCTATGTGATGACGGGCCGGCCGATCTGGCGGACGATCACGCGCTTCTGGGGGACCATCTTCGGAATCAATTTCGTGCTCGGCGTGGCCACGGGCCTGACCATGGAGTTCGAGTTCGGCACCAACTGGTCCTACTATTCGCAATATGTGGGCGACGTGTTCGGCGCGCCCCTGGCCCTGGAAGGCCTCATGGCCTTTTTCCTGGAGGCCACCTTTGTCGGCCTGATGTTCTTCGGCTGGCAGAAACTGTCCAAACAGGCCCATCTTGGCGTCACCTTCATGGTGGCCCTGGGCTCCAATCTCTCGGCCCTGTGGATCCTGATCGCCAATGGCTGGATGCAGGCGCCGGTGGGCGCGGCGTTCAATCCCAATACCCTGCGCATGGAGATCACGGACTTTAAGGCGGTGATCTTCAATCCCGTCGCTCAGGCCAAGTTCGTCCATACGGTGAGCGCGGGCTATGTCACGGCCTCCGTCTTCGTCCTTGGCGTTTCGGCTCTGATGCTGCTGTGGGGCAAGTGGCCCCGGGTCGCCAAGCGCTCCTTCACCGTGGCCGCCGCGTTCGGTTTGGCGTCGGCCCTGTCGGTGGTCGTTCTGGGCGATGAGAGCGGCTACACCCTCACCGACAACCAGAGGATGAAACTGGCCGGGATCGAGGCCATGTGGCACACCGAACCGGCCCCCGCGGGTCTCACCTTGTTCGGAATCCCCGACCTTGCGACCCACACCACGCGTTTCGCGGTCAAGATACCTTACGTTCTTGGCCTGATCTCCACGCGCAGTCTCGACAAGCCCGTCGCCGGCATCATCCCTCTCGTGGCCGAGGCGCGCGACCGCATCGCCAGCGGTCAAATCGCCTATGGCGCCGTGGAGCGGTTGAAAGTTGCGCCGGGTGACCTGACGGCCCGGGCCGCCTTCGCCCTGCACGGTCGTGATCTGGGCTATGGCCTCCTGCTCAAGCGCTATGTGGCCGACCCCCGGACCGCGAGTTCCGCGATGATCGACCGGGCCTCCTGGGACACGGTCCCCAATGTGCCGGTTCTCTTCTGGGCGTTCCGCGCCATGGCGGGAATTGGCTTTCTGCAGATCGCCGTCTTCGGCGCGGCCTTCATCATGGCCACCATGAGACGTTTCGACGCCAAGTGGCTGCTCTGGGCGGCCGTGGCCATGATCCCGCTCCCCTGGATCGCCGTGGAGGCAGGATGGGCGATCTCTGAGCTCGGGCGTCAGCCCTGGTCCGTGGATGGGGTGCTGCCGACCTTCCTGGCGGCCTCAAGCCTGAGCGTCGCCCAGGTCTGGACCACCATCGTGGGTTTCACCCTGCTCTACACCGCCCTGGCCGTGGTCGAGATTGGCTTGATCGTTCGGGTCATCCAACGCGGGCCCTACGCCAAGCATGAAGAGGCGCGCCCGCGTCCCGTCATCGGGTCCATCGCGTTGGCCCCGGCGGAGTAGGGCGTCATGGCCCTTCCCCTGGATTATCCGACCCTGCGCGTCATCTGGTGGGCGCTCATGGGCGTTCTCCTGATCGGCTTCGCCCTGACGGACGGTTTTGACCTCGGCGTTGCCTCGCTCCTCCCCTTCGTGGCGCGGAACGATGGCGAGCGGCGCATGGCGATCAACACCATCAGCGCCACCTGGGAAGGCAATCAGGTCTGGTTCATTCTCGGGGGCGGGGCGATCTTCGCCGCCTGGCCGCTGGTCTATGCGGTGAGTTTTTCCGGCTTTTACCTCGCCATGTTCGCCGTGCTCGCCGCGCTCATCCTGCGTCCCGTGGCGTTCAAATATCGCTCCAAGCGCCCGTCCCCGGTCTGGCGCGAAAGCTGGGACTGGGCGCTCTTCGTAGGCGGCTTCGCTCCGGCCCTGGTCTTCGGCGTGGCCGTGGGCAATGTGCTCCAGGGCCTTCCCTTCTCCTTCGATAGCGATCTGCGCGCGGCGTATCACGGAAGTTTCCTGGGTCTCTTCACCCCGTTCACCCTGGTCTGCGGCCTCCTCTCCGTGGCCATGCTCGTCACTCACGGCGCGGCCTGGCTGACCATGAAGGCCGAGCGCGGCGCGGTGCGGGATCGCGCCCGATTGATCGGAACCGCGGCGGCCCTGGCCGCCATGGCCCTCTTCGCCGTTGGCTATGTCTTCGTCGCCTTCGGGGGACTCGGCTTCAAGCTGGAGGGTTTGATCGCTCCGTCCGGCCCCTCCAATCCCCTGCGCGCCCTGGCCGTGGCCGCGCCGGGCGGCTGGCTGACGAACTTTCACACCTATCCCTGGATGTGGACGGCCCCGGCCCTGGGCTTCGCGGGCGCGGCCCTGGCGCTGATCGGCATCCGGTCGGGGTGGGAATTTCCCGCCTTCGCCGGCTCCTCGCTCTCGGCCATCGGGATCATCTCCACCGTGGGGCTCTCGATGTTTCCCTTCATCCTGCCGAGCCGCCTGGACCCGGGCTCCAGCCTCACCGTCTGGAACGCCTCGTCCAGCCAGTCGACCCTGTTCACCATGCTGCTGGCCGTCGTGGTGTTCCTGCCTTTGATCCTGATCTACACCTCCTGGGCCTATAAGGTGATGTTCGGCCGCTCCTCCGTGGCCGCCCTGGCCACCGACCCAGACCTCTACTGAGCCTCAAAGGAAAGGGCCCGCTTATGTGGTACTTCACCTGGATCCTGGGCGTCGGCCTGGCTGTGGCCTTCAGCATCCTCAATGGGATGTGGAACGAGTTTCACCTGAGCGATTCAGGCGACGAGGGCCTGGACGACGACTGAGACCGGCGTGATGTCTCATCTTGTGACGCGTCGTCAGAAGTAGCCGGACTCCGCGGAGTCGCGCACCTGGACGAGCCGCCCCTGACCGGCGGCGGCTCTGGCGCGCTTGGTGGCCGAGGCGGTGACCTCCGCCTTGTCCCGGGCGTGGTCGAGATACTGCCCCTCGTGCTCCACCGCCCAGGCGTCGCGATGGCGGACGATACGGAAAATCAGAGCACTCAACGGCTTCATCTCCGCCGTCGGCAGATGACGGACGATCTCACAATGCGCGTTCTAGGCTAAAAAGGCCAGCGGCGCCGTGCTTCAGTGTCCAAAGGCGATGAGCTCGATCTTGAACTCAAGGACGCTGCCGGCAGGAATGGGTCCGGCGTCCTTATCACCATAGGCGAGAGACGCGGGCGACCAGAGCTCCCAGGTGTCGCCGGGGCGCATGAGGGGGATCGCCTCCTGCCAGGCCGGGATCAGGCCGCCCAGGCGCATGGTGTCCGGCGCGCCACGGGCGAAGGAGGAATCGACGACCTGGCCGTTCAGCAGCTTCAGCTCATAATTGACCTTCACCGCGTCGTCGGGGCCAGGGTGTTGGCCGGTGGCCGGGCCTGAGGTGAGCACCTTATATTCGAGTCCCGAGGGGGTCACATGCACGCCGGGAGCCTTGGCGTTCTGTGCGAGGAAGGCCTGGCCCTTCGCGGCCGCATCGCTGGCGGCGCCAGCAGGGGCGCAGGCGCCAAGCGTCAGGATCGCGGCGAGGGCGAGAATGGCGGGGATCTGGGAGGTCATGAGACTTCCTTAAAGCTGTTTTCGGTAATCCACATCCTCCCAACTTATCGCCGAGAGTTCCTTCCGGCGGGGACCCAGATACCCGAACAGGAAGGCGGCGACTTTCCGCATCTGGATCTCCTCCGACCCCTCGGTGATGCGATAGCGGCGGTGGTGGCGATAGAT
>PLFA01000153.1:0-161 GCA_003136615.1 Caulobacteraceae bacterium
GCGGCGGTTGAAGAAGGCATCGTTCCCGGCGGTGGCGTCGCTCTCCTCAAGGCCTCCCTCTCCCTGGACGGCCTCAAGGGCGACAATGCCGACCAGAATGCCGGCATCAATATCGTCCGCCGGGCCCTGCAGGCCCCGATCCGTCAGATCGCCGAAAACGC
>PLFA01000153.1:212-1071 GCA_003136615.1 Caulobacteraceae bacterium
ACCGAAGCGGCCATCGTCGAAGCGCCCAAGAAGGGCTCCAGCTCGCAGGGCATGCCCGGCGGCGGCGGCATGGGCGGAATGGGCGGCATGGGCGACATGGACTTCTAAGTCCAAGCCTTCCGACTGTGCACCAAAGACAAGAAGGGCGGGGCCGCGAGGCTCCGCCCTTTTTTTCATGCAGATTTTAGGGCTGCCATCTTATCCAGTTCGCCGACTCCCCGCCGGCTGCTCCAGCGCCTGACGGATAAAGCGATGCCAGGCATACCGAGGCCCCTCGCCTTGGCCTTCACCGCATCGAGCAAGGGCATTGGAAACCTCATATTGGCAGGCGCCGCCTTGGGGGCAAACTCAAAGCGAACCGGACCATGGCGGTGAGGTCATGGTCGCCGAGATTGGCGTCCGGACGAAGGCAGGGCGGAGCCGCAAGGCTCCGCCCTTTGTTTCGTGCGCGCGGTCTGTCCCGTCGACGTCGGGACCCCGTTACGTGCTCCGGCGACCGGCGATGAAGTGCCAGATGATCGAGATCACGGCCAGGATCAGCAGGATGTGGATGAAGGCGCCGGCGATGTGAAAGGTGAGGAATCCCAACACCCAGAGAACGAGCAAAACGACGGCGATGGCGATGAACATGCGGCAAGCTCCCAAACGGTAGGCGCCGGGGCGCGCCTTGGTCTGGTCAAACGTATGACGCCCGCATGACGTTCCACCGCGCTAGGAAGGCTCACACCACCTGGCGAAGCAGGAAGTAGAGTGTGCCCGAGATCAGCATGGCGGCCGGGAGGGTGGTCACCCAGGCCAGGGCGATGTTGCGGATCGTGCCCCATTCCAGGCCCGAGCCGTTGGCGGCCATGGTCCCTGC
>PLFA01000153.1:1095-2027 GCA_003136615.1 Caulobacteraceae bacterium
ACCATGGTGCCAAGGCCGAGCGCCAGGGCCACGGCCACCTTCACCCAGAAGGGGATGAAACGGGTGCCGGTCTGGAGCTTGCCCTTGAAGCTCTTGAGAGTTGCGGCCTCGGGCGCCGTGATCCCGGCCTTTTCCTTCTCCAGAAGGCGCATGGCGTCGCCGGTGAGGTACATGTCGTTGCGCAGGTTCGGCACCCGGGCCGCGGGCACGTGCTTTATGGAGCCGTAGCCGGCCACCTGATTTCCGATATCGCCAGAAAGCATGGAGAGCGCCGCGAAATTGCCGGGGCTCGCCACTTTGTGGGCGCGGAGGGCGTCGCTCACGGTCTTGCGGGCGGCTTCCGTGTTCACCGGCGGCGGGGCGCCGGTGGCGTGGGAGGCGAACACCGCTTGCGCCTTGTGAGCGGTGGCGATGAAGGCCGGCATGGACGCGTCGGTCATCGTGCGGTTCAAGGCATAGGCGGTGGGCGCGGCGCCGATGAGGATCAGCATGATGAGGCCCATGCCCTTCTGGCCGTCATTGCCGCCATGGCCGAAAGAGACGCCGGTGCAGGTAAGGATCAGCAGAGACCTGATCCACAGCGGCGGCGGGGCATCGCCCTTGGGCGCCTGATAGAGCCGCTTGTCGCGGATCACGAACTTCATGAGCAGCAGCAACAGAGCCGAGGCCCCGAACCCGATCAGCGGGCTCCAGAACAGGGCCTGGAACACCTTGGCGGCCTGGGACCAATCAACGCCCGAGGTGGCGACGCCGGCGGGGGCCATGAACTGGTTGGCGAGGCCGACGCCCATGATCGAGCCCACCAGGGCGTGGGAGGAGCTGTTGGGGATGCCCAAGGCCCAGGTGCCAAGGTTCCAGATGATGGCCGCCAGCAGCAGGGCGAAAATCATCGCATAGCCGGCCGTGCTGCCCACCTGGAGGATCAGCTCCAC
>PLFA01000153.1:2043-2649 GCA_003136615.1 Caulobacteraceae bacterium
CCGTTCACGAACTCGAAGCCCAGAGCGATGAGGAGAGCCAGGCCCAGGAGCGCGAAGACGCCGATCTCCACCGCCTCGCCGGCGCCGGCCACATCCTGGGTGATGCTGTAGGCGACGAAGGAAAGGCCGCCGAGAAGGACAAGCAGGAAGACGGCGGCGCCCGCGGCGGGGGGCTTGCGATCCATCGCCGGGCGGCCGGATGCATTGGGGGTGGGCGCATGGTGGGCGGAGATGGCGGCGTCGGTCATATGGATCCCCCAGTTTGACCCCACAATCTTAACCGGCGAGTTCAAAGCTTTCGTGACAGCCACACCGCCAGCTTTTCTACAGCCACTTTTAAGAATATTCGCGACGCGGCCTTCGCTGAGCTGCGCCATATGTGCGGCCCATTTTTCCAAGGGCCAGATAAGTATGAGCGACACGACCGCCGAAATCTCCGTCGGCAATCTCGGATCGACGCCCGCCGGGGCCGGCGCGGCCTGGTGGCGCAAGGAGGACTGGTGGGCGGTGATCCTGGGCCTGGGCCTCATCGCCGCGGCCTATGGCCTTTTCGTGGGCCATGCGAGCCTCGCCTGGCTGGCCGTGACGCCGGCCAAATGGACGACA
>PLFA01000153.1:2661-51985 GCA_003136615.1 Caulobacteraceae bacterium
TCGATCCTGATCTTCGCGCTGGGACAGTGGGCGCAGGCGGTGAAGTTCAATCTGGAGCCGCCCCTGGTGGCCCTCGTCGTCGGCTTGATCCTCGCCAATCTGAATGTCTTGCCCCGCGCCCTTGATGACGGGTTCCGCGTGGAGTTCTACATCAAGCTGGGCGTTGTGCTTCTGGGCGCCACCCTCCCCTTCACCCTGATCCTGTGGGCGGGCCCGGTGGCCCTGCTCCAGGCGGGCGTGATCTCGTTGGTCACCTTCGGGGTGATCTTCGCCGTCGCCCGCGCGCTGGGCGTCGAGCCCCGGTTCGCCGCGACCCTCGGCGCCGGGGGCGCCGTTTGCGGCGTTTCGGCGGCCATCGCCATCGCCGCGGCCGTGGGGGCGCGAAAGCAGGACGCCGCGGCGGTGGTCTCCATCGTCGTGCTCTGGGCCATCGTGATGATCTTCGTACTGCCCTTCGCGGCGGCGGGCCTCCATCTGGCTTCGGGGGTCGGGGGCGCCTGGATCGGCTCCTCGGAATTCGCTGACGCCGCCGGCCTCGCCGCCGCCCAGGCCTACGGCGCGATCGCGGCCAAGGCGCAGGGCGCGCTTCCCGCCGTGGCCGATCAGTCCGTGGCCGCCTTCACCCTGATGAAGGTGGTCGGCCGCGATATCTGGGTAGGGGTCTGGGCCATCGTGCTCTCGATTATCGCCGCCAGCCGCTGGGAGAGCACGGGAATTGAGAACGAGGCGAGCGTGGGGGAAGTCTGGCGCCGGTTTCCCAAGTTCGTGATCGGCTTTCTGATTGCCTCCATCGCCATCACCCTGATTGCTCAGAGCCTCGGCCACGCCGCCTTTGCGAAGACCGCCGACCCCGGCCTGGTGGCGCCCATCAAGGCCCTGCGCACCTGGGCCTTCGCCTTCGGATTCCTGAGCATCGGACTCACCACCCGCCTGGCCGATTTCGCCAAGGTGGGCCCAAAGCCGGTGATCGCCTTCACCGCTGGGGTCGTGGTGAACGTGATCCTGGGTCTCGTGCTCTCGACCCTGGTGTTCGGGGCCTATTGGTCGAAGCTCGGCCAATGACCGCCGGCGCCACCTGCGCAACCTGCCGCCATTTCGAGGATCGCCCGGCGGAGATCGAGCGGGGCCTCCCGGGGCTGGCCGTGCTCAGTTCAGCCCATGGCGCGGGACGGGCCAGCGATGGGCTGTGTGTGAGACACGACCGCTATCTGAGGTCGAGCGCGGCGTGCGAGGGGTGGGCGGCGCGGACGTGACGATACGTGCTACATATGCGCGCAGCTAATGCGTTGTATTTGCAGCGCTGATGCTTCCAGAATTGCTAATATGGGGGCCAAGTTTTTCGCGTTTGCGCGGCGGTCCGCAGCCTGATTGGGGTAAGTCCGTGGGTGGCTTTACGCAAAAAGCTGCCCGGAGGCTTATGCGTGCGGCGACGTCATTTTGATAACCATGGCTTGTTGGCTGATCGCCGGGCGGTTCTGCTTGGCGGCGGGGCGGCGGCGATCGGCGGCCTCGTGGCGCTGACGGCCTGCGCGCCGCGCGCGGCCAAGACCCCGGCGGCTGAGGCCCTTCGGGTCGCCATTGTCGGCAAGGGCGAGGCGGACAATCAGCTCCTCTTGAAGGCTGCGGGCGTGAAGACGGATTTCCCCGTCGCCTATTCCCATTTCGAATCCGGCCATCTGGTGATCCAGGCCATGGACGCCCACGCCTTGGACTATGGCGGCATGAGCGAAATTCCCCCCATCTTCGCTCTGGGGGCGGGAACACCGAGTTTCCGACAGATCGCTGTCGCCCACGGGGATGTGAACAATCAGGTGGTGCTGGTTCCCAAGGGGTCGCCTATTCACGATCTGGGCGGCCTGAAGGGCAAGCGCGTGGGCTATGTGCGGGCGACCACCTCGCAGTATTTTCTGCTTCGCATGCTGCAATCGGTAGGGCTGGACTGGGGCGACATCACCCCCGTGGCCATGAGCGTCGCCGACGCAGAGGCGGCCTTCTCCACAGGCGCCCTGGACGCCTGGGCCATCTATGGCTTTCCCATTGAGCGGGCGCTGGCCACGGAGGGCGCGCGCATTCTCAAGACCGCGCTGGGGTTCCTGTCCGGCAATTATATTGTCTCGGCCAGCGTGGACGCCTTGGCGGACCCTGAGAAATCCAAGGAGATCGGGCGTTTTCTCATCGCCACCCGGGCGGGATATGCCTGGGCGGCGGCCCACCAGGCGCAGTGGGCGCAGGAGGTGGCAAAGCAGATCGGGGTGCCGCTTCCTTACGTTCAGGATGAATTCCGCCGAAAAAGCGCTAGCTACACGCTCCTCCCGGTGACCGAGGCGGCCATCGTCTCCCAGCAGAATGTGGCCGACGCTTTCGCCCAGCAGAAACTGATCCCCGCGGCCGTCAATGTGCGCCCGCTTTGGGACGACCGCTTCAATTCCCTCATCGAAGAGAAGGCCTGACGCCATGTCCGCAGCCATCGCCCTCGCCCGCCGCGCCCCCGCCACGCCCATTGCGCAAGGGCGGCTAGACGCCTTGACCGCAGCCATCGCCGTGACGGCGGAGGCCTATGATCGGAGCGCGGAATTTCCCCGCGCCAATTTCGACATTCTGGCCCGGGAAGGCCTCATCGGCCTCACCGTCTCGCCGGAGCTCGGCGGCGGCGGGGCGGGTTTTGGCGAGGCCCTGCGGGTGATCGGCGCGGTGGCCAGGGGCGAGCCCTCCACAGCCCTGATCCTTTTCATGACTTATGGTTATCACCTGCAGCCCACCCGGGCTCAGTCCTGGCCAGCCCATATCTATCAGCGCCTGGCCCGCGAAGCCGTGGCGGGCGGCGGTCTGATCGGGGGCTTGCGGGTCGAGCCGGAGTTGGGCACGCCCGTGCGCGGCGGCATGCCCAAGACCATCGCGCGTCGTACAAAGGACGGTTGGGCGATCACCGGGAGCAAGATCTATTCCACCGGCTCCACGGGGCTGAACTGGTTCGCCGTCTGGGCCCGGACTGACGAGGCCGAACCGCGTGTCGGCAGCTTTCTTGTGGCTGCGGGCAGCCCCGGCGTGACCATCGATCCCGTTTGGGATCACCTCGGCATGCGGGCCTCGGTGAGCCATGAGGTGGTGTTTGAGAACACGCCCACGCCGCTCGATCACGCGGTGGATATCCGCCCGCCGGCCGCCTGGGCGCCGAAACCGGGGGACAGCTCGCTCGCCCTTTGGAACGCCCTGGCCATCTCGACGATCTATGACGGCGTCGCCCGGGCGGCGCGGGACTGGCTGTTGCAGTATCTTAAAGACCGCACGCCCTCGAACCTCGGCGCGTCGCTCGCCACCCTGCCGCGCGTTCAGGAGAAGTTCGGGGAGATCGAAGCCCTGCTCCAGGTCAACCGCACCCTGATCGATCAGGCGGTCGCCCGCGCCGACGCCGGCGACAGCCCGACGCCCGTGGAGTTGAACAACATCAAATATGTCGCGACCGCCAATGCCATTCGGTCGGTGGAGATCGGGCTGGAGCTCACCGGCAATCCGGGCCTCAGCCGCAAGAACCCGCTGGAGCGCCACTATCGCGATGTGCTGTGCAGCCGCATCCACTCGCCGCAGACCGACACCATTCTGGTGGCGGGGGGCCGCGCGGCCTTTGGGCTGTAGCACCCCATGTCCCTGGTCATCGCCAGCCAGATGGAGGAGGGGTTTGACGCCGATCTGCGCGCGCACGCCAGCCGCCCCACGGTGATCAAGCCCTCGGAGGCGGAGCCCTGGGCGGCGGCGGATGACGCGGACATTCTGCTCGTTCGCCCGACGCCGGCCTGGCGCGGTAACCGTGAGGCGCCTCGGCCGAGCGCCTGGCCCGGCAAACTCCAGTGGGTCTATAGCGCTTCGGCCGGTGTGGATTTTTATCCCCCCTGGCTGTTGGACGCGCCGCTGGTGACCTGCGGCCGGGGCGTCGCATCGGACGAGATCGCCGACTATGTGATCGCCGCCATCTATCTCAAGGCCAAGGATCTGGAGCGGGTACGCGCCAAGTCACTGGCCGAATGGAAAGAGGCGCCGCTCGGCCGCGTCAGCGGAACGACGGTGGGAATTTTGGGGCTGGGGGCCATCGGCCTTGCTGTCGCCAGGCGCGCCCTCGCGCTGGGCTGCCGGGTCACCGCGGCGCGTCGACGGCGACACCTGCCAAGTCCGGTGAAAGGCGTGGAGCTTCTGGATGACGTTGGGGCGGTCGTCGCCTCCGCCGATCACCTGCTGCTCGCCCTCCCCTCCACCGACGCCACGCGCGGTATGGTCGATGCGCGCCTTCTGGAAAGGGCGAAGCCCACGGCGCATCTGATCAATGTCGGTCGCGGCGCCGTCTTGGACCAATCGGCCCTTCTCGCGGCGCTGGATGCGGGCCAGCTTGGTTTCGCCACCCTGGATGTCACCGAGCCCGAGCCTCTGCCGGCCGATCATCCGCTCTGGAGCCATCCCCAGGTGCGCCTCACGCCGCATATCTCGTCCAACTACACCCAGGTGCGCGGGGCCCTTTTCAACAAGGTGACCTCCGACCTCGACCGCTTTCTGCGCGGCGAGGCGCCCAGCGATATTGTCGATCCCGTCGCCGGCTACTGACCAGAGAAAGAAGGAACACCGTCGTGAACGAAATCGTCCGCCCCGCCGCCTTCAAGCTTCGCGCCGAAGAGCCCCGCGCCACCTTGGAAGAGGAGCGTCTACACCGCAAACGGCGCCTGGCCGCCTCCTACCGGATCTTCGCCGACAAGGGCTATGACCTCAGCCTCGCCGGCCACATCACCGCCCGCGACCCGGAATTTCACGACCGGTTCTGGGTGGCGCCCATCGGACCGTGGTTTGGTCACATCCGCGTGCGCGACCTGGTGCAGGTCGATCATGACGGGAATATTTTGAGCGGCGATGGGCCGATCAATCAGGCGGGTTTCGCCATCCATTCGGCGATCCACAAGGCGCGCCCGGATGTGGTCGCCGCGGCCCATTCCCACTCCATCTATGGCAAGGCCTGGTCGGCTCTGGGACGCCTGCTGGATCCGATCACCCAGGACAGCTGCTTCTTTTATGAGAACCATGTGCTGTTCGAGGATTTCAGCGGCATCGTCCTGGATACCTCGGAGGGTGAGCGGATAGCGGCGGCCCTGGGCGACAAGCGCGCCGCCATTCTGCAGAACCACGGCATCCTGACCGTGGGCCGCAGTGTGGAAAGCGCGGTGGCGAGCTATGTCTCGTTCGAGAATGCCTGCCAGACCCAGCTCCTGGCCGAGGCGGCGGGGACGATCAAGCCGATCAGCCACGAGATCGCCCGTCATACCGCCGGTCAGGCCCGCGGGGACGATCCCGGCGCCTTTGGCTTTCGCCCCCTGTGGGAACGCGTCCTGCGCGAGCAGCCCGACTTTTTGGAATAGCGGGGGGCCCGCCTTTTCTTTCGTCATCCCGCAAAGGCGCGCACCGACCTATGCGGGACCCAGGTGACCGGAACGCACACCTGGGTTCGCGAACCTTGACGTCGCGCCCAGCCCCCTGGGTCCCGCATCTCCGCGTTACTGCGTGCGGGATGACGAGATATTTTTGACCGACACATAGTTGAGCGCGCGAAATCAGTTATATGTCGATCAGTCAAATATTCACACTGATAGTAATTATTACTGTCGCTGATATATTCATAATTCAAAGCGCCCCCAGAATATCTGAATTGTAACGAGACAACCACTCGGTCCATTGGCGCCCATCAATATTTGGGGATCTCAAATGAACTTTGTGACTGTCACGCGGCGCACCCTTTCGGCGCGGGGGCCGCGCTTAAACCTGCTTCTGCTCTCCTCAGTGTCCGCGCTCGCCGCCGCCGCCCATGCGGAGACACCCGCGGCGCCGGTGGCCGACGCCTCGGGGGCGACGGTGGAGGAAATCATCGTCACGGCGACCCGCCAGTCCACGAGTCTGCAGAAGACGCCGGTGGCCGTGACCGTGGTAGGGGCGGACCAGATCGCGCAGCAGAACCTGCTCACGGCACGTGACTTGGCGGGCCAGACTCCGGGGGTGACAATTCAGCGGGCAGGGATCACGCCCCTGACTCAGGTGTTCTTCATTCGCGGCATCGGCGATTCCGACCCGATCTTCGATCCCAATGTCGCCCAGTATCTGGATGACGTTTATCTGCCCCGGGCCATCAACGGCATGGCGGATCTGGCGGACATCGAGCGGGTGGAGGTTCTGCGCGGGCCCCAGGGCACGCTGTTTGGCGAAAACGCCGACGCCGGCGCGATCCGCTACATCACCAAGACGCCGACGGATGAGACCCAGGCCAATATCGATCTGGGCTATGGGAACTACAACACCTTTGACGTCCACGGTTATTTGAGCGGCGCGATCATTCCGGGCAAGCTCGACGGCAGCATCACCCTCGGGCACGAGCAGCACGACGGCTATACCTATGACCCGACCCTGAAGGAGTCGGTTAACAATCAGGACACCAGCGCCCTGCGCGCCAAGCTGCTGGCCACCCTCTCGCCGAATCTAACGGTCCTGTTCTCGATTGATGGAACCATCGATACGTCGGGTACAGACTATTATATCCCAAAGGAGCCGATAATCGGCGGCACGCTGAGAACACCGATCTATGGCGCCTTCAACCCCAATGACAGCTATGCCTCCCAGGCGCCCAACAACCATTCATGGGTCGCGGGAACCTCGGTCAAGGTCGCCTATCAGATCAATCCGAACCTGACCTTCAACTCCATCAGCGCCCTGCGCGGCTTCGCCCAGGATCCGGTCAACTATAACAATGACGGCCAGCCCCTAGTCGCCTACAGCCCGGGCGACCCCGTGAAGGTGTCAATATCCGACAATTACATTGTCTATCGGGAAGAAGAGGCGACCCAGGAGTTCCAGCTGCAAGGGAAATTCGACAAGGTCGATTTCACCAGCGGCTTCTATTTCCTCTACGAGAACTTCTCGAGCAACCGGATCGGCTATGTGGTCTCGCCCACCGCCGCCACGGCGACGCCGGCCTACCCCGAGGATCAGATCGGAGACACCAAGACCTATAATTACGCGGAGTATATTCAAGGAAACTACCACTTCACCGACAAGCTGATCGGCACTTTGGGGGCCCGCTACACCATCGAGTCACGGGATTTCCGCTTCAACGGCGTCTATGACTCGTTCTCGGGCGTCCCCTTGCAAGTAACGCCGGGCGCCCCGACCTCGACGCCCGGGGGATACGCGGCGGCGAACAACTTCAGCTATCTGGGCCACAAGACCTGGTACTCGTTCACGCCCAAATACGGCGTCTCCTACCAGTTCACGCCGGACCTCTTCACCTATGCCAGCGTCTCCGAGGGGTTTGACGCGGGCGGCTTCAACAATCGCGCCAGCTCTCTCGCCACCGCCCTTCCCTATGATCAGGAGAAGGTCACCACCTATGAGATCGGGGTGAAGGCCAATGCTCTGGACGGTCGCCTGCGCGCGGACGCCACGCTCTTCTATAACGCCTATAATGGTCTCCAGGAGACCGCCGCGGTCATCAGCCCGGTCAATGGCGCCTTTGTGTCGGTCCGCGCCAACGCCAACAGCGCCCACACCGAGGGGTTCGAGCTGGAGAGCGCCTACAAGCCCATCGAGGGCTTAAGCCTGGTCGGCAATGTCAGCTATCTGAAGACGCGGTTCGACTCCTTCCCCAACGCCGCCGCCAGTGTGGTGAATGGGCAGGCGGTCCTGCTGGGCGCCACGGGCAATCAGCTGCCCTTCTCCCCCGAATGGCAGTTCAATGGCGGGGCGACCTACAAACTGCCCCTGCCGGTTCCCGGGGAGACGCACCTCGGCGTGAACCTGACCTATGAGACGTCCTATTATTCCGATGTCTTCAACTACAAGCAGGGCCGCGTACCCGAGCAGGGCTATGTGGATGCTTTCCTGAGCTACGCGCCCCCGGGCGGTCACTGGGTGATCTCGGTCATCGGCAAGAACTTGGCCGACCGGCTCTCCTATCAGAGCATAACCTGGGGCGGCACGCCGAACCTCTGGGAAGGCCCCATCAGCCCGCCCCGCACGGTGTTCTTAAAGGCGGCGTATAAGCTGTAGGCCCCGCCGGGCGCTCCCCGTTCGAAAAACCGCTTGGCCAAGGCGCAAAGCCTGGGCCAAGACGGGTTCGGTCAGGAGGCTTTGGATGGTCAGACGTTTAGGGTGTCTGCGGCGGCTGTTCGGCTATGCGGCGGCGCTGGGCCTCATCACGCCGCTCTCGGCCGCGGCACAGCCGAAGCTCTCGGCGGAGGTCTTGTGGGACCATTATGGCGTGCCCCACGTCTACGCCAAGACGGAAGCCGACCTGTTCTATGGCTTCGGCTGGGCNNCGGGCGGCCGAATATTTCGGTCCCTCCGAGTTGGAGAGCGACCGATGGATGGCCATCAACGACGTTCCCAGTCGCGCCGAGGCGTGGCTGTCGGCCCAGTCGCCAAATTTCCGCGCTGATCTGGAGGCCTTCGCGGCGGGCATGAACGCCTATGCCAAGGCCCATCCCGAGGCGCTCTCGCTCGAGGCCCGGCGTATCCTGCCCATCAGCGCCGTCGATGTGGTGGGCTATGCGCACCGGTTGTTCCAGTACGTCTATATCGCGCCCCAGGCCGTGGCGGGCCGCCTGCCCGCCGACGCCATCGGCCCGCCCGGCGCGGCGCGGCCGGACAATGGCTCGAACGGCTGGGCGATCGCGCCCTCCCGCGCGGCGGACGGCCACACGATGATGCTGATGAACCCTCACCTCCCCTGGGCGACGGGCTGGTCAACCTATTATGAGGCGCAGCTCACCGCGCCGGGGGTCGACCTCTATGGCGCGACCCAGATCGGTCTGCCGGTGCTGCGCTTTGTGTTCAGCGATCAGCTCGGCATCACCAACACGGTCGACCACACCAATGGCGTCACCTTCTACAAGATCACGCCGGCGCCGGGCGGCTATCTCTTTGACGGCAAGGTTCGCCCGTTCGAGGCGCGTGAGGCGACCCTGAAAGTGCGCCGTCCCGACGGCGGCCTCGACACCGACACCGTTGAGGTTCGCTCCACCGTGCAGGGCCCCATCGTGGGCGAGCGGGGCGGGGCGCCCATCGCCATGCGCGTGGCGGGCCTCGATAGGCCCCGCGCCCTGGAAGAATATTGGAAGATGGAGACGGCGCCGAACTTCGCCGCCTACCAGACGGCGCTCAGAATGATGCAGGTGCCGACCTTCAATATCATCTATGGGGATAGGGACGGCCATATCGAATATCTGTTCAATGGCCTGGTCCCGCGGCGCGACTTCGGCGATCTCAAATACTGGACGTCCACGGTTCCAGGCGATACGTCCAAGACGCTGTGGACGGACTATCTGAGCTATGCGGAGCTGCCCAAGGTGATCGATCCGGCCGGCGGCGTGGTGCAGAACTCCAATGATCCGCCTTGGGACGCGGGGTTCCCGACCCTTATCGATCCGGCGCCCTACCGGGCCTATATAAGCCCCGACGCGCTGGAAGTTCGCATGGAGCGCGGCGTGCAGCTCCTGAGCGAGCCTCGAAAGATCAGCTTCGACGAGCTGGTCAGGAAGCGCTGGTCGACCTACGCTCTCGTCGCCGATCGCCTCTTGCCTGACCTCAACGCCGCCGTGCAGGCCTCCGGCGATGATATGGCCAAGCAGGCGATGGCCGTGCTCAACGCCTGGGACCGCACCACCGACGCCGAGAGCCGCGGATCTCTGCTCTTCACGATGTGGGTCGACAGGATGAAGGCGCCCGACGGCGTCACCAATGCCGGCTGGCGGATCCCCTATGATATTCGTCAGCCGCTTACGACGCCGAGCGGCCTCGCCAACCCGGCGGCCGCCCTGACGGCGCTGGACGCCGCGGCAAGAGAGCTTTTGGCGCAAAAGGGCGCGCTGGACGCCCCTTGGGGCTCGGAGATGCGCCTGATCTGGGGCGGCCAAAATCTGGCGGCGAGCGGCGCCTCGGGCCGGTATGGCGACATCAATGTGATCGACTATGGGCCCCTGAAGGATGGGGTCCGGGCGGCCAGCTTCGGCGCGACCTTCGTGGCGGTCGTGGATTTCGCCGCCCCGACAAAGGCCAAGGTGCTGATGTCCTATGGCGACGCGTCGCAGCCTGGCTCGCCCCATCTGGGCGACCAGATCCCCCTTTTATCCGCCAAAGAGATGCGCGACGCCTGGCGCACGCGCGCCGAGGTCGAAGCCCACCTCGAAAGCCGGGACGTGTTCTGACGACGTGGCCGCAGGGGCCTTTAATAGCCCACGTCGTGCAACGGCCCGGCCTCCACTCCAGCGAGGACTCCCGCTGGGATTGTCGGGATTTTCATCACCTATCCCACTGGGAGGGCTCGACCCATGAGGGCGACGTGGACGGCCAGCTCTTCTCCGGTCGCGAGGAGGAGGCCAAGGCGGAACAGCGCCGGTGGGAGCTGACCCTGAACCACTGGGACCTGCCGATCCACGAAATCGATCCCATCAGGCGCCGCAGTAGAGGGCTCGAATAAAGGCAAACACCGGACGCTTATCGGACCAAACGTCGCGGATCATTTTATACCCGCGTCATAAATCTGCGGTCAGAAAAATCATGCATTCCGATATTTACTGCGATGTTCTCGAGGCCCTCAAAACAGCCTGTATATCTGGGGAATTACACCCATCTGATATAGCAGTATTTATCTGGGTTATATGATAATACGACACTAAATGAGCTATTTTCAGGGCTTTTGACGTTACGATATTGCCGTCCTGATAAAACACTATATTTTGCAGATTTATTCTGTCATTGTTAATCACTATACTAAATTCTTCTTTGAATCCATTTCTATTCAAAAAGCAAGCGGCGTCTATAGAATTCACATCACTCCAATGTGCCCGTTGATAAGAGCTAAGAGGTCCGTTCCTAAATACGATGTCCGTATTGGATACTTCGTATCCGCTAAACATATAGTAAATAATTAATATTAGTACAACAGGTGCGATCCAAAATAGCAAGACGCTCACCTGTTTTGTTTTCCAAGGGTAGTTCAGATCACCTTTCGGCGGCCCGTATCTGCGCGAATATTCTACGCGACCTACGCTCAAGAGCTCCAAAAGGGGGTCGGCGCACAGACCTGCCGCGCCAAATGACATCGCCGCTAAAAAGCTAATACCGGTCGGATAAGCGTCTTTTTCAAAAATGATTTCAGTGGGGGCCAGACGCGACCAGATAGCAATATGCACAATATATGGCAGCCAAGCAAACACACCCCCGCAAACGACAGCAAGAATTACCGAAACGATCACACGTTCGCGAGCAACGCTTTGGGTCTTTCCAGCAGAAGGTGTTAGTTCTGAATCTTCCATTGAATTAATAGGTCTGAATATTCGTCATTAAAGACGCAAGAAATCAAGTTTGACGGCGCGTGACGGGAAGACGGTGGCAACGCCCCGAAGCCTGTCCACCCGCACCGTCGGCGCGGCGTCTGGGCGCGTCACCGCTCTCGTTGACTGTGACGCTTATATAGCCGGATGGATTCATCCAGAATTACCCCGCTCACTTGACGGCGTGAGCGTGGAGTTGAACCCCTGACTGACGCTGCAATTCACCAAGCACGCCAAAGAGGTTTCTCGCGTTCGGATTGCCGGTGCGACTGAACATCCTGATCAAGCTCTTGGATGGCGTGCCGGTCGCGGTCGCCAGTTTTTCGAAGCCGAGGGTCGCATTGATATAGTCGCGCAAGACAGCCTTTCCGGTGTCCACATCTCCGGACAACAAGGTGTCAACGCCCTCCGCCAGCAGAGCATCGCGGAACGCGGGATCACGTTGCGCCCTGGCTTGTATGGTATCCTTGAATTCGCGTGTCAGAGCCATCATCCATTACTTTTCTTGCGACTTTTGTAGTCCTGCCAGCGGCTTTTCGCGTCGCTGATATCGCGTTGCTGCCGCTGTTTTTGGTAACATATGAGTTACCATCGGTGTAGCCGTCGTGCAGCGCATGGGCCAGGCAGGCGGCGATCAGGTTGCGCCGCTTCCTGGGCAGGCCCTCCGCCAGAAGCGCGCCGTCCGCCGTGGTGGTGATCCGCATCCTATTCCAGAGACAAGACCGCCGACTCCATCAGGTCCGCCAACCGGTTAAGTGTCGGATGGGGATCGCGCGTCAAGTGGCGCGTATAGGCCACGTCCGGCAGCGGGGGCAGCCTCCAGCTATTGTCTTCCTGCGGGTCGATGCGGCGGGTCGAGAAGAGGCTTGTGCGGCAGGTGAGAGCCAGATCGGCCTCCAGAGCGGCGCGCAGCACCGAGAGGCTCGGCGTCTCCAAGACGATGCGATACGGACGGCCGGCGTCATCGAGGGCCTTCAGCGCCGCTTCGCGGAAACGGCACGGCTTTTCCAGCACCGCCAGAGGCAAGACCTCCTCCCGGGCCAGGGCCGGATCGCCGAACCAGTGGGTCCGGGCGGTTTCCACGGCGGCCGGGTCATCGGCCGCGCCCATGCACAGGACCACATCCAGGCGGTCGGACGCCAAGAGCTCGAGAAGTTCGGCCGATCCGCCCACGCGGACCTGGAGCTGGGTCTCCGGATGGCGATGGGCGAAGCGGGAGAGGACGCCGCCCAGGAGCGTCTCGGCGAAATCCTGCACCAAACCCACACGCGCCGGCCCGGCGAGGGTGTCGCCGGTGAGAGCCAAGAGGGCCTTGTCGTTGATGGCCAGCATGTCGCGGGCATAGGCCAGCAGCGTTTCCCCCGCAGGCGTCAGGGCGAGGCGGCGCCCATCGCGATGAAAGAGGGGCGACTGGACCGTATCCTCCAGCCGCTTCATCTGCAGACTGAGGGCCGACTGGGTGACGAAAACCCGCTCCGTCGCCTTCAGCATGGACCCGGAATCGACGATGGCGGCGAAGCTGCGCAGCAGTTCGGTGGGCAGGTTAACGGGCATGGAGACCCGTCACTATCAGTATCTCTAAACCCTGCCTTGAAGATAAGTGGTTTGTCAGTCGCATCGAGAGAGGCCCTTTAGGCGTGTTGTAAACGCTCCATCGGGTCGTGGCCTTGAAAGGGCAAGCCAGTGTCTCTCGCCTATCATGATAGATTAACTGACAAGGCGAAGGTTGGGGCCAAGGCTGGGCCTAAGCTTTCCTGGCCGAAACTCGCTGATCAGCGCTGGCTTTCGCCGGTGCTGCTTCTGGCGATTTGGGAGGTCGCATCCCTGACCGGCGTCATCCCGTCACGCATCCTGGCGGCGCCGTCGGCGGTTGTGCAAACCCTGGCTCACCTTGTTGTGAATGGCGATCTGCCCAATGCGCTGATCGTCTCCCTGGCCCGCATGGCCGTGGGCCTCGCGATCGGGGTGACCACAGGGACGGTTCTGGCCCTGGCCGCCGGACTGTCCAAGCTGGGGGAAACCCTGGTCGACCCGCCGCTTCAGATCATTCGCCCCCTGCCGACCCTGGCCCTCACCCCGCTGTTCATCGTGTGGCTGGGCATCGGCGAGACGCCCAAGATCGCCCTGATATCGCTGGGCGTCACGTTTCCGATCTATCTGAACCTGTTCAACGCGATCCGAAGCGTCGATCCCCGGCTCATGGAGGCGGGGCGCAGTTTTGGCCTCTCGGGATGGGACCTGATCGTCAATGTCGTCCTGCCCGGCGCCATGCCGGGCTTTCTGGTGGGGCTGCGCTATGCCTTGAGCGTCTCCCTGCTGATCCTTGTGGTGGCCGAACAGATCAACGCCTCGGCGGGGCTCGGCTACCTGATCAACAACGCCCGCGATTTCATGCAGACTGACGTGATCGTCGTGTGCCTTCTTGTTTACGCCTTGCTGGGCCTGGGGGCGGACCTGCTGGTGCGTGCATTGGAACGTCGCCTGCTGGTCTGGCGCCCCGCGTTCCTGAAAGCCTGACCCCCCCATGCCTCAAGCGGAGCGCCCCATGTTGCAGACAGCCCGACGCCCAACGGCCGTTTCGCCGGTCTCCACGCCGCCGCGCGCGGCGGCCATGACACCCCCGCCATCGGTCAGAGTGAAGGGTTTCACCCGCAGCTTTGGCGCGACCTCCGTCCTGAAGGACATGAACCTCGACATCCAGCCGGGCGAGTTCGTGGCGCTCCTGGGCGCCAGCGGCTCTGGCAAGACGACGCTTTTGCGCACCCTGGCCGGACTTGATCCCGCGCCGGTCGATCAGGTCTCCACACCCGCCGCCCGGGCCGTGGTGTTTCAGGATCCCCGGCTCATGCCCTGGAAACGGGTCTGGCGGAACGTCGCCCTGGGCCTCAAGGGGCGCGATATTCGCGGCAAAGCCGAGGACGCGCTGGGCGAAGTGGGTCTGAGCCATAGATTGGACGCCTGGCCCGCAACGCTTTCGGGCGGCGAGGCGCAGAGGGCGGCCCTGGCCCGGGCCCTGATCCGCGAGCCCAAACTTCTTCTGCTGGATGAGCCCTTCGCGGCCCTGGACGCCCTGACCCGCATTCGCATGCACGAGCTGGTGCTGAAGCTCTGGCGCGCCCACGATCCCGCCGTGCTGCTGGTGACCCACGACGTCGACGAAGCCATCACGCTCGCCGATCGCGTGCTGGTGCTGGATCAGGGGCGGATCGCGGCGGAGGAGGTGGTGACCCTGCCACGCCCGCGCGATGTGGATGATGCGTTCCAGGCCATTCGTCGTCGCCTCCTGGGTCATCTGGGGGTAACAAGCCATGACCCGGCGGTCGCCGCTGAACTGATCGCCTTTCGCCCGCGCCAGGACGCGCATTAGATCGGTCAGACCGCTCATGACCCAATTCGTTCCCGCGCGCCCCAATCTCGCGCGTCTGCGGGGCTTCATCGCCGCCTTTACGCGGCTGATCGATACCCAAGCCGACGAGGCCCGGTTGCTGCATGGGGGCGCCGCTCTCCTGGCCGATCTGATCCGCGCGGATGACTGGTTGCCCCCCGCCTTCGCCGCCGCCGACTCCGCGCGCTACCAGCAGTATCTCCTGCACTGCGACGCCCTGGAGCGGTTCAGCGTTGTCAGCTTCGTCTGGGGCCCGGGCCAGGAAACCCCGGTACACGACCACACGGTCTGGGGTTTGGTCGGCCAACTTCGTGGGGCGGAGGCCTCGCAGCCCTATGAACGCCGGGACGGCCAGCCGGTCCCCGTGGGACCCCGCCTCGTCCTGAAGCCCGGTCAGGTGGAGGCGGTCTCCCCCCGGATCGGCGACATTCATCAGGTGTCGAACGCGGCGGATGATGTCTCGGTCAGCATCCACGTCTATGGCGGCAATATCGGGGCTGTGCGCCGCTCGACCTTCGCGCCCGACGGTGCGGCAAAGACCTTCATCTCCGGCTATTCCAACACCGCGACGCCCAATCTTTGGGACCGCTCCGTGGAAGCGCGCGCGGAGGCCGGGGCGTGACCCCCGCCAGCGTTTCGCCCGCCGAGGTCCGCTTCGCCTGGATCAGCCGGGCGGAAATCGCCGTGATCGACCTGCGCGAGGAAGACCCCTTCGCGGGGGCCCACCCCCTCTTCGCCGCCTGCCTGCCCCTGAGCCGACTGGAGCTGGAAATCGGCGACGCGGTTCCAAGGCTCACGACGCCCATCGTTCTCTATGACGACGGCGAAGGGATGGTCGAACTGGCGGCCGATCGCTTGGCGGAGCTGGGATACACGGAGGTGAAGGCTCTGGAGGGCGGCCTCTCCGGCTGGCGCGCCGCGGGGCTGGAGATCTTTCAGGACGTGAATTCCGCCAGCAAGGCCTTTGGCGAGCTGGTGGAGCATCGCCGCCATACGCCCTTCATTACGGCCGAACGCCTCCAGGAGGACCTGGACAGGTCGGCCAAGCTGGTGGTGCTGGACGCCAGGCGCTTTGACGAATTCAACACCATGAGCATCCCCACGGGGGTGAGTACGCCGGGGGCGGAACTGGTCCTGCGGGCCAGAGCCCTCGCGCCCGATCCTCAGACCACCATCGTCGTCAATTGCGCGGGGCGCACCCGCAGCATCATCGGCGCCCAGTCGCTAATCAACGCCGGCGTGAAAAACCCGGTCAGGGCCCTGCGCAACGGGGCCATAGGCTGGACCCTGGCGGGCCAGATCCTGGAGCATGGCCAGACCCGGCGCGCGCCGGACGTGGGGGGGAAAGAGGCCGAGGCCGCGCGCAAGGCCGCCGCCCATGTGGCCTATCGCGCCGGCGTGCGCGAGGTGGATGTGGAAGGCCTGGCGCGGCTGGCGGCCGACCCTCAGCGGACTCTTTATCGCTTCGATGTGAGACAGCCCGAGGATTACCTGCGCGGCCATATTCCAGGCTTCCGGAACGCCGAGGGCGGCCAGCTCGTGCAGGAGACGGACATGTTCGCCCCGGTGCGCGGCGCGCGCGTCGTGCTGGCCGATGATCACGGGGTTCGCGCCCACATGTCCGCCTCCTGGCTCGCCCAGATGGGGTGGGAGGTCTACGTGTTGAACGGCGGGTTCGACCGCGAGCTGGAGACGGGCTCCTGGCGCGCCGCCCGGCCGAAACTCCCCCCGGCGGCCACCTTGTCTCCTGAGGCTCTGGCCCAAAAGATCGACGACCAGCGCGTGGTGGTTGTGGATGTGGGTCCCAGCAAGGCGCATCGAAAAGGCCATGTGCCCACCGCGCGTTTCGCCATCCGCGCGCGCCTGGCGAGCTATGCGGGGTCCCTTGTGGAGACCCGGCGACCCATCGTCTTCACCTCGCCCGATGGGGCCCTGGCCCATTTCGCGGCGGCCGATTTCTTCGCCATAACCCGCACCGCCGCCCGGGTGCTGGAGGGCGGCACGGACGCGTGGCGGAACGCCGGATTGCCTCTGGAGGCTGGGTTTGCCGACGCGCTCTCGCCGCCAGAGGACATCTACCGCCGGCCCTATGAGGGATCGGACCATCCCGTGGAGGCCATGCAGGCCTATCTGGATTGGGAATACGGCCTCGTCGATCAGCTCGCGCGCGACGGATCGCATGGGTTCTATGTGATCTAGAGCGTGTTCCGATAAGTCGGAACCGGTTATCGGACTAAACACGCGTAAAAACAAAGACCTAGAGCGCCGATGTGGTTCTATCAAATCGCAACAGGCTCTAGAGCTGACCCATTGAGGAAATCTGCAGTCTGGGATTACAAAAACTCGTTTAGTCTCAATGTCTAATTCACATAGCGTGCGGATCGTCCCTTTAAGGTGAAGGATACCCCGCGATGTCCGTTGAATTCATTGGCTATATCGGCAGCCACGACGCGTCGGAGACCCGCCCGCCCCAGGGCGCGCCTCTGGATATCGCGCATGTGGAGGCCGTGGCCCGCGCCCATGAAGCGGGCGGGTTCGACCGCGCGCTCGTCGCCTTCCACTCCACGTCCCCCGAAAGCATCCTGATCGCCGGCCATGCGGCCAGCGTGACCCGGAAGCTCGGCTTCATGATCGCCCACCGCCCCGGCTTCACGGCCCCGACCCTGGCGGCGCGGCAACTCGCGACCCTGGATCATTTCAGCGGCGGCCGCATCGCGGTCCATATCATCACCGGCGGCTCGGACGCGGAACTGGCCAAGGATGGCGATCATCTGACCAAGGATGAGCGTTACGCCCGCACCAGCGAATATCTGGACATCGTCCGCCAGGAATGGACAAGTGAGCAGCCCTTTGATTACGAAGGCAAATACTACAGCGTGAAGGGCGCTTTTGGGGCCATCAAGCCGGTGCAAAAGCCCCACATTCCGATCTATTTCGGCGGCTCATCCGACGCGGCCATCCCGGTGGCCGGCAAGCACGCGGATATCTATGCGCTGTGGGGCGAGACCCAGGCCCAGGTGCGAGAGCATGTGGCCAGGGTGCGCGCCGCCGCGGCCAAGCATGGCCGGCAAATTCGCTTCAGCCTCTCGCTGCGTCCCGTTCTCGCGGAGACCGAGGAGGCGGCCTGGAAACGCGCGGATGAGATCGTCGAAACAACCAAGGCGCTGCGCCAGAAGGCGGGTTTGAGCCTTGTGGATCATGCGCCGCCCAATGCCGGCTCGCAGCGCCTTCTGGCCGCCGCGGCCCAAGGCACGCGCCTCGATAAGCGGCTGTGGACCGGCGTGGCGGCCGTGACCGGGGCCGCGGGCAATTCCACGGGCCTGGTGGGCACGCCTGACCAGGTCGCGGAGGCCATCCTCGACTACTACGACCTGGGCGTCACCACCTTCCTGATCCGGGGCTTTGACCCCTTGAACGACGCCATTGGCTATGGTCGTGACCTGATCCCGCGCGTCCGCGAACTGGTGGCCGCCCGCGACGCCACGGGTCTGGCCAAAGCGAGCTAAGCAGGCCTGGCTGGCCTTCGCCGGGCGCGGGATGCGTGACTGATATGACTTTATCCCCGCGCCTATCCCCGCGCGCCGCACGTGGCGTGAGCGCCGCCCTGACCCTCGTGTTTGTGGCGGCTCTGGCGGTCGTGGCGAGCTGCGGCCCCAAAGGCCCGGCGCGATCATTGCCGCCGCCCACCTTGAAGGTGGCGAGCCAGAAGGGCGGAACCAAGGCGCTTATCCTCGCCTCACACGCGCTGGATGGCGCGCCCTATCAGGTGGAGTGGAGCGAGTTTCCCTCGGCCCAGGCCCTTCTGGAGGCGCTGGGCGCCAATGCGGTCGATCTGGGCGGCGTGGGCGACGCGCCATTCCTCTTCGCCTACGCCAATGATCCCAAGCTGAAGGTCGTCCAGACCGGGCGAAGCCAGTCGGGCGGCAAGTCCGTGGGCGTCGTCGTGCCCAACAACTCCCCCATTCGAAGGGCGGCCGACCTGCGCGGGAAGCGCATCGCCACCGGCAAGGGCTCCATCGGCCATTATCTGCTGCTGCGTGTGCTGGATCAGGCCCACATTCCGGTCTCGGCGGTGAAGGTTGTGTATCTGTCGCCCGGCGACGCCAAGGCGGCCCTGGCCAATGGGGCGGTGGACGCCTGGTCCACATGGTCGCCCTATACGAATCTGGAAACCCGCGACGGGGCGGGCCGGGTCGTAGCGGATGGAACCGGGCTCTTGAACAGTTATCTTTTCATGGCGTCCACCGATCAGGCCATAGCCGCCAAGCGTCCGGAACTGGCCGACTTTCTCCAGCGCCTGAGCAAGGCCCAGCAGTGGGAGGCGGCCCATGTGTCGGAGTTCGCCAAGGTCTTGGCCGCGGAAACAGGATTGCCGCCCGACGTCGCCCTGGCTGTCGCGCGCCTTCATAACTATCAGGATACGCCCATCACGCCCGCCCTGGCGGCGGAGGAGCAGGCGACGCTTCAGCGCTATGTGGACGCCGGCGCCCTGGCCAAGGCGCCCGCCACCGCCGGGGCCTTTGATCCGGAGTTCAATCCCCCGTCGCACCCCTGAGCCGGCCTTTAACGCTTGGCAGGCCATGCATTGGCGCGGCTGAAGCTTCTTATGAAACAAGCTCGTTTGATCGCGCGGCGGGAGGGGGCTGAACTGGACATTACAGCCCCGCAGGAGGATTAGCCCATGGTCGCCGATACGCTTCGCCAACGCCTCGCGGACCTCCACGCGGAGCGCGTGCGCACCTGGGATCCCGCTGTGCTGCAGGTCAATATCGACCAGCGGCGCCAGCTCGTGGAAACCGCTCACCAGGACGGCTTCATCAGGGTTGGGGACCGGGTCGCGTCCTTCGTGGTTGAGGAGGTGGATGGCGATGATCTCAGCCTGGAGGGCTTGCTGCGCGAAGGTCCTGTGGTTCTGGTCTTCTTCCGTTTCGCCGGTTGTCCGGCCTGTAATATCGCGCTCCCCTATTACAACGAGGCTCTGGCGCCCGGCCTGAAGGCTCTGGGCGCAACTCTCGTGGCCCTCAGTCCTCAGGTCCCAGAGCGGCTGAAGGATATCAAGATCCGCCAGGGCCTGGACTTTGCCGTCGCCACGGACGCGAACAACGCCCTGGCCAAGCGCTTTGGCATCGTCTTTGAGCCGGATGAGGCGTCCAAGGCCGCCGCCCGCGCCAAGGGCAATTTCATCGGCGATGTGACGGGAACCGGAACCTGGGAACTGCCCATGCCGGCGGTCGTGGTGATCGACCAGGAGGGAATTGTGCGGTTCGCCGAGGTCAGTCCGGATTGGCTGGTGCGGGCGGAAGCTGGCCCGATCCTTGACGCGGTGCGCGCCGCCAGCCTCGCGGTCGCGGCCTAGACGCCACATCCACAAGGCGCTTTTGGCCCGCGAAGCCCTTTTGGATCGTCGGGCCATCAGCCTTGGGGGTGTAGCCGTCGCCCTCTCCGCCTGCGCGCCAAAGCCACGGCGCTTGGCGCGGCTGCGGATCGGCTATCAGAAAAGCGGGGTCTTACTCTCGGCCAAGTCCCGGGGCATGATCGGAAAAGCCCTACCCGTCACAAGGCTCGAATGGGCGCTCTTCCCCTCCGGGCCCCCGATGCTGGAGGCCATGGCCGCGGACGCGGTGGATTTCGGGGCCACGGGCGACACGCCACCCATCTTCGCCCAGGCGGCCGGCGCGCCCCTGGTTTATGCGGCCTCCCAGCCCCTGACGGGCCAGGGCGAAGCGGTGATCACGCCAGCCGGCTCGTCGCTCGCCTCGCCTAAGGACCTTAAGGGGCGGCGCGTCGCCGTGACCCGGGGCTCATCATCACACTTGCTGCTGATCCGCGCCTTGAACAGCGCCGGCCTCAAGCTTTCGGATATCACCGTGGTCTTCCTCTCCCCGGGTGACGCCGCGGGGGCTTTCGCGTCCGGCGGGATCGACGCCTGGGCGATTTGGGATCCCTTTCTGGCCCTGGCGATGCGGGACCAAAAGGCGCGAATCCTGATCAGCGGCGCCGCTCTGCCGGCGAGCGACGCCTTCTATCTGGCCAGCGCGAGCCTGGCCCGCGATGCGCCCGATGTTCTGCGCGAGTTCCTGGAGGCCCTGCGGGCGGAGTGCGTGTGGGGCAACACCCACCCCGCCGAGATGGTCCAGATCATCGCGGGCGCGAGCCGCCTGCCGCCCGACGTGGTCCTGACCAGTCTGCGGCGCGGGCCCCTGGCCGTGGAGCCAATGACCGCGCCCGCGATCGCCCGTCAGCAGGCGGCGGCCGATGTCTTCGCGGGTCTCCACATTATTCCGAAGTCCGTCGAGGTTGCTAAAGCGGTGTGGCGGGAGTGGCGGCCAAAGACCTGAGGACCTACCTCCAGCCGCCCCCTAGCGCCTTGAACACCGAGACCTGGTCGTTCGCCAGGGCCGCGTCGGAGGCGGCGGCGGCGGCGTTCGTGGCGAGGAGCGTCTGTTCGGTGGTGAGGAGGTCGAGGGTCGGGAGGGCGCCGGCGCGATAGTCGCCCTGGGCGATATCAAAGGCGGCCTGGGCGCGGGCTTGCGCGTCAGCGAGGGCCTGGCGGCGGTCGAGCTCGGCGCCATAGATGGCCAGGGCCTGGGAGGTTTCCTTGAGGGCGCGGAGCACCGTCCCGTCGAAGTCCGCGAGGGCCGCGGCCTGACCGGCGCGGGCCTGGGCGATCCGGGCGCGGGGTCCGGTCTGGTTCGGGAATGCCCAAGCGATCTGGGGACCGACGCCCCACGCAAGACCCGGCTCCTTAATGAGGTTGGAGGTGGTGGTGGCGACCCCGCCATAAAAGCTGGTCAAGGTGATGCGTGGATAGAGATCGGCCGTGGCGACCCCGATGCGGGCCGTGGCGGCGGCGAGACGCCTATCAGCTTCGCGGATATCGGGGCGACGCTTGAGCAAACCCGCGCCATCGCCCACGGGGATGAGCGCCGCTGGGCGGGGCGCGGCCTCGCAGGCGAGGGCTTCCACAGGGGCGTTCGCGGGCGCGCGGCCGAGCAGGTCGCCAAGCTGATAGAGAGCGGCGCGGCGCTGGCCCTCCAGGGGCGGGATGGCGGCTCTGGCCTGGGCGACGAGGCCCTGGGCGCGCACCACGTCGAACCGGCTGCCCGCCCCCGCCTCGTAACGGCGCGCGGTGATGTCGGCGGCGTGGCTGACCACATCCAGGGAATGGCGGGCCACGGATAGCTGTTCGCCGCTCGCGCAGATCTGGAGATAGGCCCGGGTCGTCTCCGCCGCGACGGTGACGCGCACCGCGTCGCGGGCGGCCACGGCGGCCTCGGCGTCCGCGCGACTGGCGGCGATGGCCCGACGCACCCGGCCAAAGAGGTCCAACTCATAGGAGACATCGAAGACGTCGTCATAGATCCAGGTGGTCTCTGGCTTCGCGCCAAGGATCTCAAGGATCTCGTCGGTGTTGGGATCGCGGCCATCGACGGCGCCGGCTTTTGGCGTTGTTGTCGGAAGGGCGCCCGCGCGGGAGACCTCCAGCAGAGCCCGAGCCGAGGCCAGGTGGGCCTGGGCGCCCTGCAGATCATCATTGGCGGTGAAGGCCTGCGCGATATAGCCGTCCAGGCGCGGGTCGTTGAAGAGCCTCCACCAGGCGTCGGGCGGCGCGGCGGCGCTCTCCGCCGCGGGGTTCAGCGAGGCCAGGGGCGCCGCCGCCCCGCTCGGGGGTGGCGGGGTGTGATAGGCGGGGCCGACCGTGCAGGCGGTCAGGAGGGCGCCGGCGGCGAGCGCCAAGAGGCGGCAGGTCCTGCTCACGCCGGAGCCTTTCGGCCGCCAAACAGGGGCCTGGCGGAGGCGGGGCCCAGCGGCGCGGGCTTGTGCGTGACAACAATGAGGAGGGCCAGGGCCGTGAGACCGCCGATGACCACAAAGGCGTCGATAACCCCTTGAAGGGCGGCGGCGGCGCGAACCGTTCCGATCAAAATACCGACGGCGCGTCTGAGACTTCCCGCGGGATCCGGGCCGCGGGCGGGGCCGGCGGCCAGGGCGGCGAGGCGCTGGGTGACGCCGCCATCGCCGATGCGCAGGTGTTGGCCGATCTGGGCCGATGCTGTCTGGGTGCGCACCCGCACCAGGGTGGCGACGAAAGCCGTGCCGATCTCACCGCCCATGAGCCGCGCCGTCTGGACCGCCGCGCCGAATGTCAGGGCGTCCTCGGGGCGCAGATGCAGGACGGCGAAGAAGAGGATGCCGGAGAGGGCGAAGCTCTGGCCGATGGCCTGCAAGAGTTGGGAGGGCAGGAACTGATCGCTGGTCCACAAACCCGTGAGGCCATGGGCGACCATCAGGCAGGCGATGCTGACGAAGATGAAGCCGATGGAGGAGACCAGGCGCGGATCGCTCCGCCTCAGCATCAGGGCGGCCAAAGGGCAGAAGATGAGCTGGGGCGCGGCGATCCAGACCAGGGTCTGGCCCACCTGCAGAGCGCGAAAGCCGCGCACGGCCCCTAGGAACTGCGGGATCAAATAGGCGGTGGAAAGGATGGTGAGACGCAGGAAGGCGATGAGCACCAGAAGGCGCGGCAGGGGCGGGCTGAACAGCACTTTGAGGTTGACGAACGGGTGGGCGGCGCGCCGCTCATGGATCAGGAACGCCGCCAGGAGAATGACGCCGGCGCCGAGAAGGCCGCAGACGAGGCCGGAGTTCAGCCAATCGAGCCGATTGCCCTGATCGAGAGCCGCATAGATGAGGGCAAGGCCCAGGCCGCACGTCGCCAGACCGAATAGGTCCGCCGGCGGGGGCTTTGGGTGGGCTTGGTCCTGGGGCGCGCCAAAATGCAGGCAGAGCGCCATGCCGAGCGCCAGGGGCACGTTTTGCCAGAAGATCCAGACCCAGGAGAAATTATCCACATACCAGCCCTCCAGCGATGCGGAGATGTTCAAGGAGAGCTCCAGGTTGAGGGCGTAGAGGGCGACGCCGAAGGTCCAGAACCGGGGCGGCAGGTTTCGCAGGAGGTAGCCGAGGGTCAGGGGGACGAAGCAGCCTGACGCCAGGCCGCCGACAAATTGCAGGGCCAGCAGCATGGGCAGGCCTGTGGATAAGGGGATGAGCGCCGAAATCACCGCGAAGACGGCGGCGGCGTCCATGAGCACCCGGCGGGGGCCGTAGATGCCGCCGACCCAGATCGCCACGGGGGCGATGAGCATCTGGGCCATGGTCTGGGCCGTGGTGATCCAGGCGCCGTCGTCGAAGCCGGCGTGAACGGCGCCGCGAATGTCGGCGAGGCCAAATGTGGAAAGACGCCCGTTCAGGGTCGAGATGAAGGTTCCGAGAAGGACGCCGGCAAGACCGAGCCAGGGGATCGGCGGGTCCGGCGCCGCCGCCTGTTCGCTCATCGCGCGCGCCTCACCTGGGAAGGTCCGCCCGGGCGTCCACCTTGGCCTCAACAGAAAGGCCAGGGCGCAGGCGGTCCGCGAGACCGGCCGCATCGTCGATGGCGATCTTCGCCGCCACACGCTGCACGACCTTGGTGAAATTGCCCGTGGCGTTATCGGGGGGCAGAAGGGCGAACTGCGAACCGGCGCCCGGCGCGAAGGCTATGACGTGGCCGCGCATCACCCGGCCTGGATAGGCGTCGATGCGGATCTCCGCCTTTTGGCCCACGGCCATATGAGTGAGCTGGGTCTCCCGATAATTGGCGATAACCCAGACATGTGGCAGGGGCGTCAGGCTCGTAATCTGGGTCCCCACGCCGACATATTGGCCTGGCTTCACCTGACGCTGGGCGATCACGCCGTCTTCCGGTGCGACGATGCGGGTATAGCCGAGGTTGATCTGGGCGAGATTCAGGGCTGCGCGCTGGGCGCCCAGGGCGGCCCCGGCCTGGGCGGCCTGGGAGGCCAGGACCCCCAGTTGCAGGCGGGCCGCCTGAGCCTGGGCGCGGGTCTGGGCGAACTGGGCGGTGAGTTGAGCATGGGTGGCGCCCAGCTTCTCCCCCGCCTCGGCGGTGGAGGAGCCGGTCTCCAGGAGCTTCGCCTGACGGGCCATGTCCCGACCGTTCTGATCGAGGGCCGCCTTCGCCGCATCGGCCGCGGCCTCCGCCGCGCTGATCGTGGCCCCCTGAAGTTTCGCCTGGGCGGCCAGGGTCGCGCCCTGAGCCTCGGCGGCAGCGACATTGGCCTCGGCTCCCGCTACGGCGGCGCGATAATCGCCGTCGAAAATCTGGGCGATGGTCTGGCCGGCATGCACGACCTGATCATCCTGGACCGGCATGGCGATCACATAGCCCGGAACCTTGGCGGCCAGGGGCGTCAGGTCAGCCTGCAAAAACGCGTCGTCGGTGGTCTGCCACCCCGCCCGCCCCTGCCAGCGGTTCCAACGGGTGGTGACGATGATCAGGATCGTCAGGGCGACAATAAAGACGAGGCTACGCCACAGAACCTCGGGGGCCGTGCGCCAGTCTATGCGGAACCGCCCAAGACCTGGACGCGATGACGGCATGGATCGCCCCCTGTTCACTCCGCCGTTTCAGCGCCATCGCACGGAAGATCGGGCGACGCTAGGAAGATACGGAAGATACGGGGCCACCGAGCCATGTTGGAACAAGCATGGGCACGCGGGCGGCATAGGCCGCATAGGCCCCGGCGCCGAGCTGTTCGCGAAGAAAACGCTCCTCGATCCTCGCGATCATGGCAAGGCCGAAGGTCGCACTGACAAAGCCGAGCGCAGCAACGACCGTGGCGTTGAGGCCCGCGGACATCAGAGCCGAAAACAGGATGCCGGAATAGATCGGATGCCGCACGATCCCATAGGGGCCCGTGTCAACGATGTAATGGCCTTCCTTCAAGGTGGTCAACCCCGACCAAAGCTTGCCCAGATGCAACCGCGCCCACCAGCAGAAGGCGAAGCCCGCGAGCACGAGACCAAAGAAGACCCAGTTCAGAAGATCGGGCGCGGTCCATAGCGGCCTCGCCAAGGCTGTCGCCGGCGCACCGCCGGGGATCTTCAGCCAATAGGAACTGGGGACCAGGACCAGGATGAAACCGATCCCGAAAAGGAGCCGCCCAGGGCTGAAGGCGTCGCGGCCATTCTGCACCTTGGTGCGCGCCGAAAAGATGACCGCGGCGATCCAGGTCACATACCAGATCCACCAGGCGTCGTAATTGATCTGCTGAATGGTCAACGGCCGCCCCCCGCCTCTATCGAAGTATAGCCTCCCGCACATTCCGCGTCGCTGTCACCTCACAATTTTACGACCTTGGCCGTGGCGAGGCCTGGCCGCGATCCCTATCTCGCGGGAGTGTCGTTATCCGTTGATCGCTTGGCCGCCGCGGCGCAGCGGGCCCTGGACCTGGCCTGGGCCAAGGCCGGGGCGACGGCGCCAAACCCGCCGGTGGGCTGCGTACTGCTGGGCGGCGACGGTCAGGTCCTCGCGGAGGCCGCG
This sequence comes from Caulobacteraceae bacterium, assembly GCA_003136615.1. Lineage (GTDB taxonomy): Bacteria > Pseudomonadota > Alphaproteobacteria > Caulobacterales > Caulobacteraceae > Acaudatibacter. The sequence goes on from PLFA01000153.1 coordinate 28,784, forward strand.
CACGAACGCGCGGGGAGCGCCCATGCCGAGGCTGCCGCGATCGCGATGTGCCGGGCGGCGGGCAGCCTGGACCTCGCGCGGGCCGCGGTCGTCACCCTGGAGCCCTGCAGCCATGTGGGCCGCACGCCCCCCTGCGCCGACGCACTGCTGGCCACGGGAATCAAACTGATCCTCATAGGCGCCCCCGACCCCCATCCGCGCGCGCCAGGGCAAGGTTTCGAGATGCTTCAAGACGCTGGCCTGCGCGTTCTTCCGTTCTCGGCGCTGGATCATCCCGCGGCGGGGCGCCTCGCGAGATCGGCCGCGCGCCTGATCGAACCCTTCGCCAGCGCCGTCATTCGCGGTCGCCCCTTCGTCACATTGAAGACAGCTCTGACGTCTAAGGGATCGATGGTCCCGCCCTCCGGGCAAAAGACCTTTACGTCGGAGATGTCCCTGGCCCACGCCCATACCCTTCGCCGACGCGCCGACGCGATCCTCACAGGGTCCGGCTGCATTCTCGCCGACGATCCGGCTTTCACCGTGCGCCGGGTTCCCGACCACCCGGCCAAGCGACGGATTCTGGCCATCCTCGACCGGCGACGCCGCGTGCCCGACGCCTATTTCGCCGACGCCCGGGCGCGCGGGCTTGAGCCTCGCCGTTATGCGGGGTTGGAGGCGGCGCTGAAGGATCTTGGCGCGGCAGGCGCGCTGGAGGTGCTGGTCGAGGCGGGGCCGACCTTAAGACGCGCGGTCCTCAAGAGCGGCGTTTGGGACGAGGAGGTCATTTTCCAGCAGGCGATATCGCCGGGCGCGGCGGATGAGACGCGCATGGTCAGGCGCGATGGGGCGGCGCCTTTTGACGATTTCGCACATTACAACCTGGAGCTTGCTTGAATGCCCGTCGAATTAGCCTTCGCGTCCTTGAGGGCGGGGCGGCCCGTCCTCCTGCGCGATGATCGCGACCCGGGCGAGGCGGCCGCCCTGGTCATGGTCGCCGGGGACAATCCCGTCCGCGCCGCGACGCGTCTCGGCGACTTCGGCGTCGTGACTCTCGCCCATCCTGCAGGCTCCCCCACCGCATCTTCCGGGGCCGGCGCGGCCTTGCGCCTTGCGCCGATCGCCGCCGGGGGCGCGCTGGCGGTGCGGTCGCTGGACGCCGGCGCATTTGACCTCGTCCGTCTCGCCACCGGGGCGGACGCCGCGCTGCTCACACCCACCTCGAACGGGACGGCCACGGGGGCGGCGGCGTTCGTGACCTTGACCGAGATCGCCGCGTGGCGGGAACGGACGGAGGTTCTGGTGGAAGAGGCGGCGGCCGCCCGCCTGCCCTCTTTGTACGGCGCGTCGGGTTTCTGGGCCCGCGCCTTTGTCAGCCTCTATGACGGGGTGGAGCACCTGGCTCTGGTGAAGGGCGAACCCGAGCCGGGCGCGCTGGTGCGCGTCCACTCCGAGTGCCTGACCGGCGACGCGCTGGGATCGCTGCGGTGCGACTGCGGCGAACAGTTGCGCGCCGCCATGGCCAGCATTGCGGCCGCGCCCTGCGGCGCCCTCATCTATCTGCGCGGTCATGAGGGACGCGGCATTGGTCTGGCCAATAAGATCCGGGCCTATGCTCTACAGGACCAAGGGCTCGACACGGCCGAGGCCAATGCCGCCCTGGGCTTCCCCGAAGATTCCCGGGAATACGCGGTCGCGGCGCAGATCCTCAAACGCCTTGGGCTCTTCGACGTGCGGCTCCTCACCAACAATCCCCGAAAGGCGAGCGCGCTGGCGAGTTTCGGCGTCAAGGTGCGCGAAGAGCTGCCGCTGGTGATGGGCGCCAACGCTCACAACCGCGCCTATCTGGGCGCCAAGCGCGATAAGCTCGGCCACCGGCTTCCCCGGGATGACGACGGCCTTCGCCGTCTCGTCGGGCGCGGATGAAATATCTAGCCGGGAAGCATCCGCTGGAGCTCGGGCTCCTTGTCCAGGAACTGGTGCTTGAGGGCGGCGCCGACGTGCAGGACGAAGAGGGCGTACAGCAGGTAGGCGAGGTATTTGTGAAAGGCGAAGAAGAGGCTGTGCAGCGCCTCCTTGGCGGCGGCGGGCTGGTGCATGATCAGGGCGATCCGCGGCCAGGGAACGAGCCCATAGAGGCTCATGGGATGGGTCGGCGCGTCCTTCCAGGCGGAGTCGTGGATCCAACCGGTCAGGGGCAGAAGCAGGATGACGGCGTAAAGCAGGGCATGGGCGGCGTGGGCGGCGAGTTTTTCCGCGCGGGGATAGCTGGCCGGCAGGGCGGGCGGGCGATGCCCAATCCGCCACAGGATACGCAGCAAAACGAGACCCAGCACCGTGATGCCGATCGACTTATGCAGATCAATGACAGGTCGGACCCAGGCGTCGGGGTAGTGATCGATAAACCAGATCATCACCAGATTCCCGAGAATCAGAAGCGCCACCAGCCAGTGCAGCGCCATGGCGACGCCGCTGTAACGCGACATGCGGTTATCTTCCGGGAGCGCGCTCGGGGCTTCAGCCATGGGTTTCTCGCAAAGGTTCGGGGTCGGCATTTAGGGCCTCAAGCCCAAGCTTTTCAATCGGGCGCCCGGTGATGGAGGCGACGCTTTCCGCCACTGATCGACCCCGCCCCACGCCTGTTGGCGCCACCGTGAAGGACCTGGAGAGACGATGGCGGCGCCTCTCGCCGCGCGTCTCGGCCCCGCCCACACCCTGGGTGAGCCACGCCATAAGCGGCGCGACCCTGGTCCTCTGGTTGCTCCTTCTCGCCGCGCCGTTTGGCCTGAAGGGCGTCTTCGTCTGGTCGGCCGGCATCGTCTATGCGGCCTATGACACGGTGCTTCTGGTTTTCACCTTCGCGGAGACCCTGGCGCTGCTCCGCCCCGCCCCCCCGGCCCCAGCTGGGCTGCCCCGCCCAACCCTGGCGGTTCTCGTGGCCGCGCGGAACGAGGCGGCGGTTCTGCCCGAGACCCTGAAGGCTCTCTTGGCTCAGGCGCAGCCACCCGAGGAGATCGTGGTGGTGGACGACGGATCAGACGATGACACGCCGGGGGCGTTGCGCGCGGCGTTCGGGATGGCGCCCCCGGCCCTTGGGGATTTGGGCGTGGGCCCGGGGCCCCTGCGCTGGCTGCGCCTGCCGCCCGGCGGCAAGGCGCGGGCGATGAATGCGGCGCTGGGGCGAATCGACAGCGAGGTGGTGTTGACCGTGGACGCCGACACGCGTCTGGAGGCCGGCGCCATTGCCGCCATGCGGGAGGCCTTCGCGCGCGACCAGAAGCTCGTCGCCGCCACCGGCGTCATCACCCCCGTCTGCGCGCCCACCGTCCTTGGCCAGACGCTGCAATGGTTCCAGACCTACGAATATATCCGCAACTTCCTGTCGCGCTATGCCTGGATGCGCCGCGACAGCCTCGTCCTGATCTCAGGCGCCTTCGCGGGCTTCCGCACCCGCGCGGTGATCGAGGTGGGCGGGTTTGATCCGGACTGTCTGGTGGAAGATTATGAACTCATCCACCGGCTCAAGCGTTTCAGCTCCGACGAGAGCCGCGCGTGGCGAACGGCCGTGGTGGGCGGCGCGCGCGCCCAGACGGAGGCGCCCAGCACGCCCATGGCCTTCCTGCGCCAACGGCGGCGCTGGTTCGGCGGCTTTCTGCAGACCCAGTACTGGTATCGGGACATGGTGGGAAACCGGCGCTACGGTGAGCTGGGTCTCTTCCATCTGCCAGTGAAGGCGGCCGATACCGTGCAGCCGATCTATGGCCTGACCGCCTTTGGGCTGCTGCTCTGGTATCTCTTCACGGGGCGCATCGGCGTCGTCCTCGCGATTTCAGGGGTGATCGGCGCGAAGATCGCCCTGGATCTCGCCTTTCATCTCTGGTCGATCCTGCTCTATCGGCGGTGGCTGGGTCCTGGCGTGCGCCTCTCGCCTTTCCTGGCTCTCGCGGCCGCGGTCGCAGAGCCTTTCACCTTTCAGCTGCTGCGGCACACAGCCGCCATGTGGGGATGGGTGACCTTCCTCACCGGCGGACAGACCTGGGGACGGCAGAGCCGGGCTGGCGCGTTGGGCTGAGGGGCGAGAGGCGCGGCGCCATCACGCCAGCCCTTCATGCTCAAGCGCCAACTTTACGGCCGGCCGCTCCCGCATGCGGCCCGCGAAAGCGGACAGGGCTTCGGGAATCTGGACCGAGAACTTCTTCGCCCAGGTAAGCATGACGAAGAGATAGCCGTCGGCCACGGTGACGCCCGGTCCGAAGAGGAAGGCGCCCTTCAGCTGGTTCGCAAGCAGGTTAAGCCGCTGGGTTATGGATTCCGCGGCCTTGGCCTTCTGAGAGTCGGTAGAGTCCGGGGCGAAGAAGGGTTTGAAACCCTTATGAATTTCCGTGGAGATGTAAGCCAGGGTCTCCAGGACTCGGTAGTGACCGAGTTCGCCCGGGGGGCTGAGGCTCGGCGCCGCATCGGCGATCCAGCTGAGAATGGCGATGTTCTCGGTCAGGAGATCGCCGCTCGGCAGCCTTAAGGCCGGGACATAGCCCTTGGGATTAATCTCCGTGAAATCATGGCCATCCTCGGTCCGATGGGTTTGCAGGTCGACCTTGACCGCGTCGAAGGCCAGGCCCGCCTCATGCAAGGCGATATGGTCAGCGAGGCTGCAGGCCCCCGGCGCATAGAAAAGTATCATGGGGGAACGGCTCCATTCGGCGTTCATCAGCGTCTCGGAACGAAAGGTTGACGAGTCGGGGTGGGTTCCGTTGAAGGGCCCCGAAGTACGGAACGCCTCCGTAGTTTCCGAGGCTGTGGCCGGCGCGCCGCCGCGCCTAATCTAGAATCGGCCCACGCGAGGACTTTTAAGCCAATGCCAATCGCCGCGCCGGCCCTTTGCGCCGGCATATTTGACGTGGATGGCGTGCTGCTCGCCTCGCCGCACGAACAGGCGTGGCGTGACGCCCTGGCGGGCTATGCGGACCCCGCAGCCTTCACCACGGCGATCTATCAGGCGGACGTGGCCGGTAAGCCGCGCGCCGATGGGGCCCTGGCCGGGCTGAAGGCGATGGGCGTGGCGGAGCCTGAGAGCAAGGCCGTCGCCTATGCCGAGTCCAAGCAGACGCGGCTCGAGGCGTTGATCGCTAAGGGCGCGGTCACGGCGTTTCCCGACGCCCTGCGCTTCGTGCAGGCGGTTTACGATCTGGGTTGGCGCCTCGGCGTCGCCTCGTCGTCGAAGAACGCCAACGCCATGATGAAACCCATTCGGCTGGAATCGGGCGTCAGGCTGCTGGATGTGTTCAGCGCCAATGTCTGCGGTCGCGATCTGGCCCATGGAAAGCCGGATCCCGAGCTGTTCCTGATCACAGCCTCCGAACTGCACGCCGAGCCCCGGGACTGTTTCGTGGTCGAGGACGCGCCGGCGGGCGTCGAAGCCGCCCGGGCCGGAGGGATGGCGGCGCTTGGCGTGGCGCGGCTTCATGACACGCGCCTCCTCAAGGCCGCGCACGCGAACCTAGTGGTCACAAGCCTGGGCGATGTGGATCTGGAAGAGCTCAAGGCGGGGCGTCTGCGCCACAAGGCCGCATGACGGATCCCAACACAAAAGCCCAGACCATGGACGCGGCGCTGAGCCCCACCGCCGATCCGGGTTGGGTGCTGGTGGAGGAGGGTTATGATCCCCTGCGCGAAAGCAGCCTCGAGTCCCGGTTCGCCATCAGCAACGGCTTTCTCGGCGTCCGTGGCGCGCGGGCGACGGCGCGCGGTTCACGCTGGATCGTCCCCGCCCGCACTTATGTGGCGGGCCTGTTTGACACCGGCGCGGCGGCTGGCGGGATTCCCGCCCTGGTCCAGGCCGCGGGTTGGCTGAATGTACGCCTGGTGATCGACGGCCAGACCCTGGGGCCCACTCCGGGTGATCTCACCGCTCACCGCATGACCCTGGATATGCGGCGCGCCGCGCTTTTCACGGACTGGCGCGCGCCGGAAACGCGCGTCGGGGGGCCTGGGCAAGTGGTGGCGCGGATGCGGAGCGCGCGACTGGTTTCACAAAAGGCGCGGGGGATTGGTCTGCAGCTTATCCAGATGAAGATGGGCGAGGGCGATATTGACGTCACGCTGGAAGCTGGCTGCGAGGGACTGGGGGCCGGCCTTACCCAGGTTGTGTTGACACCGGATCTCGGACTGTGGCGCACCCGCCAATCCGACATCGGCTTGGCCATGGCGGCGGGCGCCTGGCTTAGCGTGGACGCCGTGGAGCTCAGTTCCAAGTGCATGGGTCCGCTCACATGTTGCTGGAGCTGGAGAACCCGCCCCGGCCAGATGGTCACTTTCGCGCGCCTGGTGTCATTGGCGCGGCGCCGAGGCCCCAAGGCGGACATCGCCGACGCGGCGTGCGGGGCGCTTCACGCCGCGCGCGCACAGGGCTGGCGCGGGGTCCTGGCCGATCATGAAGGCGCCTGGGACGATCGGTGGCGCCTTAGCGAGGTCACAGTCGATGGCGACCCGGCAGCACAGACGGCGCTGCGCTTCGCGCTTTATCACCTGAACGGCGCCGCCAATCCCGACGACGAGCATGTATCGATTGGCGCCCGCGCCCTGACGGGCGACGACTATCTGGGTCATGTTTTCTGGGACACCGAGATCTATCTCGTGGCCTTCTATGCCCTTACCTGGCCGCGGGCGGCGCGAGCGCTGCTCATGTACCGCTTTAATACCCTGGACGCGGCGCGGGCCAAGGCGACGCGGCATGGCTGGCGCGGCGCTTTTTATGCCTGGGAATCCGCCGATACCGGCGCGGAGGCGTCACCGGCCCAGGTGATCGCGCCGGACCGGCAGGTGGTGACCATTCTCTGCGGGACGCAGGAACAGCACATCAGCGCCGACGTCGCCTACGCCGTCTGGCACTATTGGCGAGCCACGGGCGACGATGAGTTCCTGCGAGACGCCGGCGCTGAGATTATCCTGGAGACCGCCCGTTTCTGGGTCAGTCGCGCGACGCTCGAGACGGACGGCTTGCGCCATATCCGGGGCGTCATTGGACCCGATGAGTACCACGAGACCATCGACGATAACGCCTTCACCAATGTCATGGCGCAGTGGAACATCCGGCGCGGGCTGGATATGGCGGCGCTGATGGATGAGCGGTGGCCGGACGATTGGGCCGCCCTGGCCTCTCGGTTGGACCTGAAAGCGCCAGAACTTGACGCGTGGCGCGAGGCCGCCGACACGATTCTTACGGGGCTGGATCCCAAGACCGGCCTTTATGAACAGTTCGCCGGCTATTTTGGCCTCGAGGATATTGATCTCACGGCCTATTCGGGACGCTCCGTCCCGATAGATGTGGTGCTCGGCCGCGCGCGCACCCAAGGCTCCCAAGTCATCAAGCAGGCCGACGTGGTGGCCCTGCTGGCCCTGCTGCCAGAGGCGTTTGGCGGCAATAGCGGCGCGGCCAACTTCCGCTATTACGCGCCTCGCTGTGGTCAGGGCAGTTCGCTCAGCGCCGTTGTCCACGGGCTGGTCGCCGCGCGGCTTGGGGACGGCGAGACCGCCCTCAGCTATTTTCAGAAGACTGCGGCAATCGATCTCGCCGACAGCCAGGCCGCCGACGCCGGCGGCGTGCATATCGCCGCCCTGGGCGGCCTCTGGATGATGACGGTTTTCGGATTCGCCGGCGTGACGCTGCACGAGGGCGGCATCGGCCTCAACCCACAGCTCCCCCCTGGCTGGGAGCGGCTGGCGTTTCCCATTCAGTGGCGGGGCCGACGCCTGCGGATTTTGATAGACGCCTTGAGGGGGCGCCTGGACAGCACCCTTGAAGCCGGCGAGCCGATGACGGTTTTCATCGGCGACGCGAAGATCCCGCTGAGCGTGGAGAGGGCCGTCTCGGTTGCACTTTAGCGAAGGTGTAGCTCACCCACTAACCTCCACGAACTCCAGCCAGACGCCGTCGGGCGCCGTGGCGGCGAAGGCTTGAGAAAAGCCATAGGGGGGGATGTCTGTGGCAACCACAGGCGTGACCCGCGCCCCGTCCGCGAGCAGCCGCGCGCGAGCCCCGGCGGCGTCCGGCACGATGAAGCGTAGGCCCGCCACCCCGAGGTTCGGGGGATGGGCGCTCTCGGCATGGTCGCGGCCTTGGACGGCCGGCATGGAGATCAGTTCGATGGCGCCGCCGCCGGGGCTCACGCCGCCGAAGCCGCGAATATCCACGGCGAGGTGGTCGACCACGGGCCAGGGGAGCCCCATGACATTGGCCCCGCCACTGGGCCCGAGACTCGCGGCCTTGCTGATCTGGGTAAAGCCCAGGGTGGTGCGGAAAAAGGCGTCCGAGGCCGAGATATCCTCCGTCGTGATCGCGGCATTGGCAACCCGAGACCAGCGCTTGAGCTCGCCCCAGCCCACCAACGGCGGCCGGATGCGCTGAATGAAGGAGAGGCGCACGCCGTCGGGGCTGGTGGGCGCCCACTGGATCACCTCGACGCCATAGACTTCGTAGCGCAGGGGCTCGGCGGGAGCGCGCCAGCCCCGGGCATGCAGGGCTGCGCGGGTCGCCTCCATGTCGGTGACGCGCAAGTCCAGGGCGTTGATCCCGCCGGTCTCCCAGGCCTGGTCGTCGACGCGGATCCGGATCTGGAGGGCGCCCTGGACCTCGATGAGGCGGATGAAACCCGTGGTCGTTCCCACATTGCGCATGAGGGTCTGGCGCGTCTGGGCGCCAGCCGGCAGGCCCCAAAGGATGTTCAGGCTCTGGTCGGGCGGGCCTTGCCACGCCGTTTCCCAGGCGCCGACGGTGGTGAGTGTCTCCACCCAGGGACGGGCGTCAGCGACGATGATCAGGGCCTCGCGCCATCCGGTTGCGATGGTGGGGGCCCCAGCGCCGGCGGCGGGGTGATCGGCGGCGAGGGCGCGCGGCGCGATGACAGCGGCGGCGGCAGTCGCAAGGAGGGTCCGGCGGGAGGTCACGCCGCGGGGCCATTTCCAAACAGCAGCTTGTTGTTGGGCCGGGGCCGGAGATGGAACTCGATGGCGTCGGGGCGGTCCTGGAAGAAGAAGGTGATGTAGAAGGCGGCCATTTTTTCTAGGTAGTGAGCGTTCGCCAAGGGCCCGGCGTCAACGAAGTGAAAGCCGGCGTCGGTGACAATGGATGCCGCGGTGAGCTTGGCGGCGGCGTCATCGCTGGCCACGCCCATGGTGATGGGGCCATCCACGACGGTCGGATCAGCCATGATGCGAAAATTGGTGGTGTTGAAAGCCTTGGCCACCGCCGCTCCGGGGGCCCATTCCTGGATCAGCTCGGCCGCCGAGTGGGGCACATCCACCTCGAATTCGAGGCCGTTCTCGTAACGTAAGGGGTTGGTGGCGTCGAAGATCACCTTGCCGGTGAGATCGCCGAGGCTGGCGATCGCCGCGCGGGCCTGCGCCCACGGAATGGCGAAGAGGATGAGGCGCGCGGCGGCGGCCGCCTGCGGCGGGGTCATGAGGCAGGCGGCGGGGCCGCTGTCAGCCACCAGTTCGGCGAGACCCTCCCGGGCATGATCGCGGGCGCCATAGATGATGGGCCACCCGGCCTTCCCCAGGCGACGACCGAGCGGCGCGCCGACGCGGCCAGGACCGATCACGGCAATGGGCTCTCTTCGCGTCTCAGCCATGGTCCGGCCCCATATCGAGGAAGTCGTTGATCGCGGCCGCGATGGCCCCAGGTGCGATCTCGAAGGCGTCGCGGTTGAGATCGGGCAGGTCAATGATCTCCGCGCGCGAGAAGAGGGGCACGGCGCCGAGGGTCCAGGCGCGCAGGGCCTCATTGATGAAGAGGAGGCGCACGGCCTGGCGGATTTTCGGGATTTGGATCTCGGCGGGGTATTGCGAGAGCGCGTCATAGGCGCGCCAGGCGTGGGTGAAGCCGGCCATGGCGTCGGCGAATTTGCACTGGGCCGCCGCGAGGCTGGCGCCCGTCGAGCGCGCGCCGGCGATGGCGTTCCAATAGGGCGTGAGGTGGCCGCCATCCTCGGCGAGGATTGGGGCCTTGGCCATGGGGGCGAAGACCGTCGCCCGCGCCGCCGGCTCCTGAAAAGGCAGGCCGGCGAGAACAAGGCGTCGCACGCGATCGGGCTGCTGCACCGCCATCTCCACGGCGATCATGGCGCCGGTGTGGAAACCCATAAGATCAAACTTAGACTCCTCGAGGTTTAGCTCCTCCACAGCGTGCGCCAGGGCGCGGGCATAGTCTTCCAGTCTCGTGGGTCCGGGCGGCGGGGCGGAGGCGCCAAAGCCTGGCGTGTCCACGGCGATGAGCTGTCGGCCCGGCGCCATGACCTGCATGAGGGCGTGGTAATAGGCGCCGGAATAGGGCGAGGGGTGCAGCAGAACCAGAGGCGCCCTCCCCGCCACGGGCGGCGTCATCCAGACATGCATCTGGCCGAAGGGGCCGTCGACGAACGCGCGTCGAAACCTTGGCGTTTCAGGCCGCGCCGTCATCGCTCGCGGTCAATTCGGCCATGCGACGATAGGGCGCCCGGGAGACGGCGAACATAGTGAAGCTCAAGACGCCCGTAACCCCGAACACGACCGCCAAGGCGGGTCCGAGCCCCTTTGGCCCTTGGAAGAGATGGTCGGAGAGATAGCCCACGGCCAGCGGGCCGAGGGACAGGGAGATCAGGCCGGTTGAAAGGGTGAAGAGGGCGATCACCTGCCCGCGCAAGGGGCCCGGCGTGACCCGGTTCAGGGCGGTCAAGGTGGAGACGGCGACGCAATTGGTGGCGAGGCTTAAGAGGCAATAGAAGACGACGGCGGGAATGGCGCCGGCGATCAGACTCGCCACGACGCCCATGATCGTGAACCAGACCACGCCCCAGAGGGGCACCAGGACCGAGGCGTCCGCGCGGCCGCGCTTTTCCAGCCAGGCCGCCATCCAGCCGCTGCCGACGCAGCTGGCGATGCCGCACGGGACACCGAAGGTTCCGAGAAGGCCGCCCACCTCGGGCGCCGTCATCCCATGGCCCCGGATCAGCAGGCTGGGGAACCAGGCCACCAGGGCGTAGATGGCCGTCGTGTTGAGCACCGCCCCGGCGATGACGCCGAAATAGACGCGCGGGGCGCCCGCGAGCTGTTTCCACAGGGGCGCGAGGGAGACCGGCGGACGGACGTCCCCTAAGTTCCGGCGCGGCGGCTCTTTGACCGTCAGGGCAAAGATCAAGCCGACCACGAGGCCGGGCGCGCCGATCAACAGAAAGGCGATCTTCCAGGTCGCCAGGCGCCCGAACACAGCCGGATCGTCAAGGCGAAGATGGGTCGCGAAGGCTATCGCAGCGCCCCCCAGCAGGAAGGCCATGGCCGAGCCGATAGAAGTGCCGATGGCGTAGACGCCATAGGCCCGCGGCCGCGCCTTGACGGGAAAGGAATCCGCGATCATGGAGGCGCCGGCCGGGCTCAAGGTCGCCTCCCCGGCCCCGACGCCAATGCGGGCGAGGAAGAGGGCCGGAAAGCCGCTGGCGAGGCCGCACGCCATGGTGGCCGCGCTCCAGACGGTGATGCCTAGCGTCACGAGATTGCGCCGGTTGGTCCGGTCGGCGAGGAGCCCGAGCGGCAGGCCGAGGACGCCATAGAACAGGGCGAAGGCGAAGCCCTGGAGCAGGCCCATGAGGCTGTCGGAGATGTGAAGGTCCGCCTCGATGGGTTGGACGAGGAGCCCCAGGCCAATCCGGTCGACGATGGAAAAGGCGTAAGCTGTCATCAGGGCGATGACGACCCACCAGGCGCGGAGCGGGGCGGGAAAGGCAGGCGTGATCGCCAGGGGCCGGGCCGTATCTGTCATGGCCTTGACTTCGCATTCTTAGCGCAAGGCCGCAAAGCCCCTTGGCCGCGCTGTTCAAGGCGCGGGCAGCGGGGTGAGCGGAAGCGGCCCGGAGATAAGTTACAGATATTTAATCTCTCCGGTCGGCAGGGGTCCTTAAGGTGAAGGTGGTTTAGGTGAAGGTTGTCAGCATGAAGGTTCGGGTCGTTTCCGTCTCCCTACTGGTCTTGAGCGTCGCGCTCGGGGCCAAGGCGGCTCTGCCCCGGTTTCCCCAGCCCTATGGGGACCGGATCGTCTTTGTGGCGGATGGGAATATCTGGACGGTGGCCAAGACCGGCGGGACCGCTGAGAGGCTGACCAGCGCGGGCGGCCAGGACATGTTTCCGCGGGTTTCGCCGGATGGGAAATGGATCGCCTATACCGAGGCCAGCAACGCCGGAACGGATGTGTGGGTCATCCCGGCCACGGGCGGGACGGCGCGCCGGCTGACCTTTCATCCGACCACGGAGGCCGGGACCGGCGGCCGGCATGGGCCGGATAATATGGTCGTCACCTGGACCCCGGATTCCCAGAATGTCGTCTATCTGACCAAGGCGGACCAGTGGAACAGCTGGATCCAATATATGTATGAGGTCCCGGTGGCGGGGGGCGCGCCCAAGGCCATGCCCATCGACAGCGCCGTGGGCCTGGCGACCTTTGGCCCTGATGGTCACACCATCGCCTATAACCGCATCTTCCGGAATTTCCGCACCTGGAAGCGCTACAACGGCGGCCTGGCGCAGCAGGTTTTCACCTATGATTTCAATACTAAGGCGCTGAACCAGATCACCAATTGGTCCGGAACCAACACCTCGCCCATGTGGTACGGGGGCAAGATCTATTACCTCTCCGACCAGGATAAAAACCGGCGGGCCAATATCTGGGTCTATGATTTCGCCGCCAAATCGACCCGCGAAGTCACCCACTTCAGCGATTATGATATTGATTTCCCGGCGCTCGGGAGCGACGCCATCGCCTTTCAGGACGGCGGCAAGCTTTACCGGCTGGACTTGCCCAGCGAACAGCTTTCCGAAGTTCCGGTAAGCGTGCCCGATGATAACGCGCGCACCCGGGTTCATGTGGCGGACGTTAAGGATGACGTGCGCGACGGCGATCCCGCCGGACAGATCGATTTCGCCCTGGCGCCCAATGGCAAGCGGACCCTGTTTTCCGCGCGGGGCGATATCTTCAGCGTGCCAAGCGAATACGGCGCCACGCGCGATCTGACGGACACCCAGGGTATCGACGAGGACCACCCCGCCTGGTCGCCGGACGGGCGGATGATCGCCTATACGACCGATGTGGGGGGCGGTCAGCAGATCGCGGTGCGCCCGGCCGAGGGCGGCGCGGAGAAGGTGCTCACCCACTTCAAGACGGGCTATTTTTACGGCCCGGTCTTCTCGCCGGATGGCAAACTCATCGCCTTCGGCGACGTGGCGCACGACCTCTGGCTGGTCGGGGCGGACGGCGGCGCGCCCAAGCAGATCGCCCAGGACAAGCTGCGGGAAATTCATGACCAGGTCTTTTCGCCCGATGGGCGGTGGCTGGCCTTCAGCCAATCGGCCGGCAATGCGCGGCGAGACCTCTATCTCTATGAGATTGCCTCGGGAAAGCTGACCAGGCTCGGGAATGGCGGCGAGGTGGACTACGGACCGGTCTGGTCGGGGGACGGCAAGGACCTCTATTTCGTCTCAAACCGGCACGAGAACACCGTGCCCTCGGATATCGAGTTCGATTTCGAGGTGGTGAAGTCCAACGGCATCTATGCGATCCCTCTGGCCAAGGACACGGCCTCTCCTGTCGCGCCCAAGTCCGACGAGGCCGACAGCGGCCCGCCGGAAGGGGCAAAAGCGGCAAAGCCCGGCGCCGGCGACAAGGGCAAGGCGCCGCCCAAGGACCAGAGCGGCAAGGGCGAGCCCGCGCCGGCGGCCGCCGGCCTTATCCCCCCGATCCACATCGACCTCGACGGCCTCATGGCGCGGGCCGTGGCCCTGCCGATCGAGCCCTCGGAAATCGGCCAGATGGATGCGCGGGGAGACCGCATCTATTACCTCACCCAGCCCATCGGCACGCTGGACGGGCCGCTAAAAGGCGAGAGCTCGGCCCTGCACTTCTATGATGTGGGCAAGCGCAAGGACGCGGTCATCGCGGAGGACGTGGACGCCTATTCCCTCTCGCAGGATGGGGAACGGGTGCTGATCAAACATGGGCCGACCTACACCGTGGTCGACACCAAGGCCGACGCCATGAAGGATGCCGACACCAGGAAGGTGCTGAACCTTAGCCACATGCGGGTTCTGGTCGATCCCAAGGTCGAATGGGCGGAGATGTTCGACAACGCCTGGCGCCTGGAACGGGATGGGTTCTTCTCCCCGGTCATGAACGGCGTGGACTGGCAGGCGGAGCATGACCGCTATGTCAAACTTCTGCCGCTGCTCGGCTCGCGCGAGGATCTCAACTATCTCATCGGCCAGATGATCGGCGAGATCAGCAACTCCCACACCTATGTGGGCGGGGGCGATGACGGCGATACGGGCCCCAAGGTCCATCCGGCCTTGTTGGGCGCGGACTGGGCGCTGGATACGGCTTCGGGCCGTTATCGTCTGGCCACGATCTATCCTGGCGACAATACGCGGGAAGATTATCGCAGCCCCCTCGTCCAGCCGGGTCTGAACATCAAGGCCGGCGACTATGTGCTGGCGATCAATGGCGTGGACCTTCGGGCGCCCGCCACGCCCGATTCTCTGCTTCAGCTCGATGACGCCCAAACCACGGTGGATCTGACCATTGCGGGCAGCCTGGACGGGACTCCGCGCCACGTGGTGGTGAAGCCCGTCAGCGCCGAGATCAGCCTGCGCGAGGCGGCCTGGATCACCCATAATCGGGAGGAGGTGGACCGGCTTTCCGGCGGCAAGGTCGGCTATGTCTATATGTCCGACATGGAGNNGACCGCTGGAACGGCGGCGGCTTTATCGCCCCCTATGCCCTGGAGCGTCTGCGACGCGAGCTGGTGGTTCTGGGCGTGGGCCGGGAGGGCGGCGTGGGCACGGAGCCCTCGGAGGTGCTGAACGGGCCGAAAGTGGCGCTCTTAAACCACTGGTCCGCGTCGGATGGAGATATCTTCCCCTATCTCTTCAAACTCTATGGGCTAGGGCCCCTGGTGGGGACGCGCTCCTGGGGCGGGGTGCGGGGCATTCGCGGCAATTGGCGGCTCATGGACGGGGGTTACATCACCATCCCCGAGGACGCCCTATACACGCCGGACCGGGTCTGGTCGGTGGAGAACCACGGCGTCGATCCGGATATAGAGGTGGAGAACATGCCGGTCGACCTTCTGGCCGGGCACGATGTTCAACTGGAGACGGCGGTGAACCTCATGCTGAAGGCCATCGCCGGCAAGCCCGCCGGCCTCCCGGCCCCGCCGCCCTGGCTGCCCGCCTATCCCCCCAGCGGGATCGTGCCGCCTCATCCCTGAAGTCGGTCGGCGGCGCCTCATCGGTGAAGTCGGTCGGCGGCGCCTCATCGGTGAAGTCGGTCGGCGGCGCCTCCGGGGGTTAACAGAGGCGCCGCCTTCCGCGCTTGCGCTCACGCGTGACGCGCTCTCCGGACAGAGGCGCGGTAGCTACGCAGCCCGAAATCCGGAGAAAAGCAGGGATGCAGACCCTGCCCACTTCGGTATAACTTGAATATCTCGGATGAGCACCACAGCGGGGGCCCCAAAAGTAACATTCCGTCAATTTATTACTTACCATTTGAAATGAAGGTGTTTTGTTAAAGAGATAATTTGGGGCTTTTCCCCCGCTTTTCCCATCTTCATTTCAGAATCCGACGCACATCCTCTGCCTGTTAAGGCCCACGGCCACCCGAAGCGCGCCAGCGGCGTGGACGAAGCGGTCGGCGTGGTTCAGGGTGATCGCCAGAATCATGGCGAGGCCGAGATATTGCGCCGTCACGCCTCATCTCTCGCGGGGGACTTGTCGTCCTGTTTGTCGCGATGAGCCCTGGGGGACGCCGGAGGGCGGACCCCGCCCAATCGCTTCTGAATATAGCGATTTACGCCCCAGCCCGCGAAATAGAGAAGCCCTGGCATGACCACCAGCAACCCAAGCACCAAAACCACCAAACCCACTCAAGACTCCTCTGTTCACTCCAGCGGCGCCATGGCCGCGCTTGCCGTATATAGGGAGCCTTGGGGTCCGACGCCGAGCGCCCCCGCCTCCTGGCCCCGCCAGGGAACCCAACGAACCCGCCCCGTGACCCGCCTCAATAAGGCCCCGATCTAGAAAGCATATCTTACCCCCATCGTCGCGGACTGATCGGCGAATTGGCCGGAGAAATTGCCGGGATGCAGTAGGCTTGTCGCGGGCAATCCCGTGGTGAGGTTCAGCGGATTCCAGATCACATTGCCCGGGGTAAAATAGTACCGATAGGAAAGGTCAAGACGCACCCGGGGCGCGATCCGGTAGGAGACCCCCGCCAAGCCTTGGAGGGCGAGCTCGCCCGCATGCGTCAAGGTGCCGGCGAGCTCCAGGCTCTGGGGCGTGGACGAACTCGACCCCGGCGTCGCGCTGAACCAGTAGGTGGTGTGCATCTGAATATGGGTGGCGCCAAATCCGACGCCGAAAAAGGGGTCAATCCGCCGGTCCGGCGTGACGTCATAGATCACGTTGGCCATACCCGCATAGTCAGCGGTGAAATACTTGTTCGGTCCGTTCAGCGGCGCGCACGCGCCCGCCGCCGGCGGCGTCTGGCATAGGCCCCAGGGCTCGCCGGGGCGGGATGCGGACACCCCGGCGACATCCGCCCCGGGCGCATGGACCGACGCCACGTCCGTGGGCTCGAAACTGAACTCGCCCTCGACGCGCACGTGGCGGGTCAAGCGATATCCGAGGCGCGCGCTAAGCGCCCAATCACTCTTGAATCGCCACTGCCAGTTGTAAGGCTGTCCATCGGGAGCGCGTCCCGTGGAGGAGCTGTTGATGGAACCCGGCCAATGACCCCCAAAATCAAAGGCGCCGTACCAACGGGGCTCTTCAAGGCTCTGCGCCGCCGCACTGGACGCGACGAGCACAATGGCAAGGCTTAGGAATTTCGCGACCACGGGTGAAGCCCTCGCATTGAAAATGCGCCCCCGGCCGGGCGCGAACAGCGATACAGCCCCGGACTCGTCGCGCGAATGACGTCGAAAGACGTCGGCAAAAGACGGCGGCATAGCCGCCTGCGCGCCACACTGACGCTTAACGCGAGGGCTGTCGATCAAGTTCCTGGAAGGGCTCGACGATGGCCATGGTGGAGCCGAGGGGAATCGAACCCGCACCGATGGTGCGGCTTTTTGTTGCGAAGTTGTCCCAGATGTATAGCAGAGCTTGTGGCTCCGACGCCGCTGCCGCAGGATGTGGCCACACGAACTTCAGGTATTAGCGATCGCGAGATGCGCGTTCAAAATCGTCTTCCGGCAACAGCCTTTGCCACGTTTGACTTGGGGTGGGACAGTCCAGATGCGGAACGCGTCACACTTGGTGCAAGGCGAGGCGCCGCACGGAAGCAAGCGCCGCATTCTCATAGTTTGCACGCGATTTCGCTTTGACCGTCTCCAGGAGCCACGCCGCGAGCCATTGCAGCCGATGGCGGGGGTCCACGTTGCATCACAGATCGACGAGTCGAAATACGATGTCGACCTCTATCATGAGGACTGGCATGGCGCGTTCGATACGACGCATCCCAGAGATTACGACATTGTTTTCCTATCCGGCCTCCAATTCGAATTCGACCGGATGCGCCAGCTCTCGTACTTCTTTCGGCGATGGGGGGCGCTCGTCGTCGCCGGCGGCAGCATCTNNCGCAGTTTTTCGATGTGGTCTGCGCAGGGGGTGTTGATTGCGTCACCGATGTCATCGCGGACTATGAGAAAGCGTGCATCAAGCCCGTCTATTACTCGCCGCAGAGCCGGTTTACCAACTATGCAGTCAAACATGAGGCCTACTATCGCGCGGGAATAGGCGGCCCATTTCATCTGATCGAATCCTCGCGCGGCTGCAATTTCACCTGCGATTTTTGCGTCCTGCCGGCTGAGAAGGCGAAACACACCGCCTATAACATCGACCACGTCGTGGCCGCGATCGAAGACTCGATCGCACTGGCCCCTCGTGACAGCGCCCGCAGCCGGTGGNNCGGCGCTCTGGTTCATCGACAACAACTTCTCGCAGAACCGCGGCCACGCTCTGGCCGTATGCGACTATCTGAAAGCGAACACGCGCGTGAAAGGATGGGGCGCGCTCATCACACAAGACGCTCTGCGCGATCACGATTTTATCGCGCGCCTCGCGGACGCCAAGTGTCGAGTCCTCTTTACAGGCATCGAATCCCTGAGTCCTGAGTTTCTAAAGCTTCACAATAAGAAACAGAATCTCTCCAAACATTTCGACCCTAAGGACGATATCGCATTCGCCGAGCGCGCGGGAATCTGCATCAATTACCCCTATCTCTTCGATCCGCGCATTTCGACAGCGGCCGAGATGCACGAACAGATCGCCGTGCTTGCCCGTCAGACCGGTTTCCCCCTACCAACCTTCTTGAGTTTCGTTTCACCCTTGGCTGGAACCAGTCTCTTTTGGGATGCCGCCGCCAAAGGTGAGCTTCTGCCAAACCTCGCGCTGCGCGACCTTGATGGCGGGACGGTGGCCTACCGCAACCTCGTCGACACACCAGAAAATTTGGCGCGGTTTGCCCACGCTATTTTTACGGATCCGGCCACCCTCATCAGTCGCACCCAAGTCCTTTGGTCGACTCTGCACCGCGCCACCCGGGTGAAGGTTGCTGACCCCGTTCATTTATGGGCTCTCACAGCGAGTAATTTGTCCCTCTTCACGACCGCATGGGCCCATCGACGCGCTCCGCGGCGCTCATATATGGGCGGCGACACGCAACTCGACGGACAGTACAGCGCGTTCCCAGCTGACATCGCGCCGTCTGACTTCGAGCGCTATTTCGCGCCCATCCGGGTGACGAACGCCAAGGGCGAGCCTGCCGATTGGATGGCGCCCTACGCCCCGCGCAAGCTTACCGGCGGTCGCCCGGCGTTGTTGGAGATTGGAGCATCGACGTCGTGACCCACGACGCCGTGCGCAAGCTCACAGCGGTCGTCGCCCTCGACGTCGTCGGTTACTCGGCACGCACGGAGGCGGACGAAGTCGCCGCAACGGCCGAGGTCTCCGCACTTCATGGGGTCATCGAACAGGTCGCGACGCGATATGCCGGGCGTATCTTCAACACGGCCGGCGACGGCTTCATGCTCGAATTCCTGTCTAGCCTGGCGGCGGTGGAGGCGGCGCTGGAACTGGCGGAGCGTTGCGAGCCCAAGGTGCGTGTGGGCGTCCACGTAGGTGACGTGATTGTGCAGCCGAACGGTGACCTTCTTGGCCACGGAGTCAATGTCGCGGCGCGCCTAATGGCCATGTGCGACCCTGGCTCCGCGCTGATTTCGGCTGACGCCCACCGCATGATCCGAGGTCCGCTTGCCAGCCGCCTCATAGCGCGCGGCCCCCTCCAGCTCGCCAAGATGTCTCAGACGATCGAGGCCTATGCCAGCTCAATTGTTGCCGATGGCGCGCCCGAAAGCGCGGCTCCTCCGCTGGCGCGAGGCGATGCGGCGACGGCCACGCGGCGCCTCGCCGTGTTGCCGTTCCAGAACCTGAGCCCGGATCCGACAAACGCTTTCTTCGCCGACGGATTGCAGGACGAAATCGTTCACACACTCGCCAGCGCGCCGCTCAGCATCAACATCATCTCGAGAACGACGATGATGTCCTACAAGGACCGGCGCGTGACGCTTGCCGAACTCGTGCGCGATCTCGGCTGCAGCCATGTGATTGAGGGAACGGTACGGCGTGAAGTCGACAATGTGCGCCTCACCCTGCAGCTCATCGACGCCAAGACGGATACTAACATTTGGAGCCAAAAGTTCGACCGCACCCTGCAGAGTGTGATGACGCTTCAGTCTGAAGTCGCCCGTGAAGTTGCGGCCCAACTCTCGGTAAGGTTTCCACGCGCATCGGCGGCGACAACCCGTCCGCCGGTTCGCGAAACGGCAGCTTATGATTTCTTTTTGAGGGCGCGCATTGGGCACGCCGTCTTGCAGGGAAGTTCGCCGCTCAAGTCATGGCGTGAAGTCGAGGTCCTTCTCGATCAGGCGATCTCCGCCGACCCCTCATTTGTCGCCGCTTATATCGAGCGCATTGTTGTGCACCACGTGCTCTTCATGCGGAACTACGACGCTAGCGAAGAGAGGCATGATCGCATGCGGGCCGACCTGGCGGCCGTCGAGAAGCTGGCGCCTGACGATCCTGGCGTGACAGCGGCGCGTGGCCTTTGCGAATACGCCGAACAGGAGTTCGAGCAGGCGCTCGCCAGCTTCAACGCGGCGGAGGACTCGGGCCTCGTCGATCCAGAGCTCTTGCAGTGGAAGGCCAACCTTCTGTTTCAGATGGGCCGCTATGATGACTCGCGGGCGATCTATGCGCGGCTCCTCGCCCTCGACCCGGGCAATCTTAATCTGCTCTCATTCTATTGGACCGAGGAGATCGGCGCGCGACAGCCGCGCGAGGCCTTGAGGTTGGCCCATTTTGCGCTCGCGCGAGCGCCGGAAAGCGTCACATGGCAGATGGTGCGCGCGGGCACCCAAATTCTTTATACAGGCGATGGCGACGCGTGGTTCGCGCTTATCAAAAGTCTCGCCAATTTCGAGATCGGCGAGGACGACGACAACAACCCGGACAAGACCTTGGTCTTGTTCAGCATGCTTGTCGAAGGGCGCTACGACGAGGTGCGGCGGATTATCGACGCGGCGCCGGTCGACTCGATCCGAATCAACGTGCTCGATGTGCTGCCGGTTAACGCGATCGGCCGCATGCCGCTCGCGGCGACGCGCGGATGGGCGGATCTTTTGCTCGGCGACGAGGCCGCCGCCCCCGAAGATGGCGCCAAGCTCCGCGAATTCGTCGCGAAAACGCCCGAGAACCGATGGAACGCATGGCTTCTACGCGTCCTGGAAGCGCAAGGTCGCCTCCTGGCCGGCGACAAGGTGGGCGCGTCCGCTGGCGCGCGCGAATCAATCGCCTTTGCGATGCGCGGCCCCGACATGGCGAGCCGCGCGGTCGCAAAGCACATGGCCGCCACGGTCCTTGCTTGGGCGGGTTACGATGACGAAGCGGTTGCATGGCTCGAAGAGCTTGCGGTCTCCAAGCCCGGCCTGGCGCCACTCACCATTTGCATCGACCCGATGTTGACCGCGCCCCTGGGGGGCAACGCCCGCTATCAGGCGCTTTGCGCGCGGTTGGCTGAGCAGTTGATGGTGACAAAGGCCGAATGTAGCGATCTGCTCTAAGGAGATGATGCAAGGCCCCAGCGTATGCATCGATCGCGAGACGCCGATTTTTCACATTGCGTCTGCTTGGGGCAAGATTGGTCCGAAAAGGCGGTACTTCTCGACCACACCTAGCGGCTTGGTAGCGCGGAAGTTGCTCCGACAGGACAGTCGCGCCGCTAGTCGCGAAAGTTATTTGAGACTCATCATAATTTGGTGGAGCCGAGGGGAATCGAACCCCTGACCTCCTCATTGCGAACGAGGCGCTCTACCATCTGAGCTACGGCCCCTTCTTCGCTCCCCAAGACAGAAGGACGGGCGGAAGGACGGCGGAGATAAGGGACGGGGGGCGGCGAAGTCAAGGCGGGGAACCCTCGCCTTGCGCGGGGCGTGGCGCGTCGATAGGAGGGCGACCGGGCGGCGGAGGGCCCTGTGATGAACGCCATTCTCGACTTCGTGCAATATCTGGTCGATTTCGCGCTGGAGGTCGTGATCTGGATCGTCATCGCCTATGCGGTGCTGAGCTGGCTGGTGGCTTTCAACGTCGTCAATATGCGCAACCGCTTCATCTATCAGGCGACACGGGTGCTGGACTCCCTGGCCCGGCCGCTGCTGGCGCCCTTCAAGCGGCTCATCCCCTCCATGGGGGGCATGGATTTCTCGCCGATTATCCTCATGGTTATCGTGATCGGCGTGGAGCGATATCTGGTTCCGGCCTTCTTCGGCTGGCTGCACGGGCTGGTGGGCGTCTCCATTTAGCGGCAGGAACTTCGCCCCTGGAGGGAACGGACGGCGCGTTCGCGCGTGTTGGTAAGTCTCAGCCAACGCCAGCCGAAAGCGCCGCTTGACCCTGACCGCCGATACAGAGGCCCCAGAAACACAAGACGGGGGACACCGCCACAGGCCGCTTTGGCCATGGGCCGCGGGGACCGTCGGCGTTATTGTTCTCGCCGTTGTCATCTTCATCCTGATCTTTCAGTGGAACTGGCTGCGCCCTCCCCTGGCGGCGGCGATTTCGGCGCGGCTGAACCGGCCCGTGGCGATCCAAGGCAATCTGGAGGTTTATCCCTGGTCCTGGACGCCCACGGCGAGCGTGAATGGGCTGGTGATTGGCAATACGCCCTGGGCGGGACCGAAGCCCCTCGCCAAGATTACGCGGTTCACCGTGAGTTTGAGGCTCTGGCCGCTCCTGTTTGGCGGCCACGTGATCCTGCCCCTGGTGGAGGTGGAGAACCCGCAGTTGGATCTGGTGCGGGACTTGAAGGGCCGCGACAACTGGACCCTTGGCGGGAAGCCCGGCGCGGCCGCGCCCACCGTGCCCAAGATCGGACATCTGATCATCCGCGACGGGGCGGTGCGCTATGCCGACGCGGGGCGCCAGCTGACCTTCGCCGGAGTCATGTCATCCCAGGAGAATGGCGATGGGACGCGGGGCGCCTTCAACCTTTCCGGAACCGGCCGCCTGAGGGGCAATCCGTTCCACGCCATGATCTTCAGCGGTCCCCTGATCAATATTGATCCGGCGCGGCCCTATGGTTTCAACGCGGGCCTGGATACGCCCAATACGCACCTGAAAGTTTCGGGGTCGATCGCCAGACCCTTCAATCTGGCGCAGGTGTCCGGCCACTTTACCGTCAGCGGCGATGATCTGGCGGATACCTACGAGATCACCGGCCTGCCGCTGCCCAACAGCCCCCCCTACGCGTTGAACGCCAACTTCCTGCGGAAAGACCGGATCGTCGCGCTCTGGGCCATGAATGGGAAACTTGGCCAAAGCGACGTGGAGGGATCGATGAGCGTCGATTCGAGCACGGGGCGGCCGTTCCTGCGCGCGAACCTGAGCTCGCGACAGGTGCGGCTGGCCGACCTGGCCGCGATCGTGGGCGGCACGCCCCGCCATGCCGCGGCCGGCGAGATGTCAGAGTCGCAAAGGATCGAAGCCGCGCGGCTGGCGGCGGAGCATCGGGTTTTGCCAGACGCGAGCTTGGACGCCAGCCGGATTCGCGGGCTGGACGCCAAGGCGACGATCAGGGCCGCGAGCGTGGAGGCGGGC
>PLFA01000153.1:52029-53781 GCA_003136615.1 Caulobacteraceae bacterium
GCCAGCCTGGGCGCGCTCATGCCCGCCAAGACGGGCAAACCGCCGTTGCAGGGCGGTCTGTGGGTGCGGGCGCGGCTTTCGGGCTCGGGCGATTCCATTCGGGCCGTCGCGGCTCACGCCAATGGCGCGGTGGTGGGGGTCATCCCCAGCGGCACGGTGAACAAGACCCTCGCCGATATTCTGGGCCTCGATTTGCAGCGCACCGCCTTCCAGCTCATCACGCGCAACAAGGACGACACGCCCGTGCGTTGCGGCGTGGCCGATTTCGAGGCGCGGAACGGCACGCTCACCGCCGCCCAGGTCGTGTTCGACACCAATGTCGTGAAAGTGACGGGCTCCGGGAGCATCGATCTCGCGGACGAGAAGGTCGATCTTCGCTTCACTGGCAAGCCGAAGAAGATCAGCTTCGCGCGGCTGAACGCGCCGATCACGGTCACCGGGTCGCTGGGGTCTCCAAAGGTCGGCGTGGATCTGGCCAAGGCCGCGCCCCAGGCGGCGGCGGCCGTGGCGATCGGCGTCTTCGCCGCGCCCCTGGCGGCGATCCTGCCCTTTGTCTTTTCGGGCACCTCAAAGAACGCCGACTGCGGGGCGCTGCTCGGAGCCGCCGCTAAGGCGGGGACGCGGAGCTAGTCACCCGGCGGCGATCCAAAACTTGCCACGGCGGCGTGGCGGGTCTAGGGACCCGTTCCCCTTTTGATCAGGAGTGAAGGCCATGGGTTACCGGGTGGCCGTCGTCGGCGCCACGGGCGCGGTCGGGCGTGAGATGCTGAATATCCTCGAGGAGGTGAACTTCCCCGTGGACAAGATGCACGCCATCGCCTCGCGCAAATCCATCGGCCTGGAGGTCGGCTGGCTGGGCGGCGTGATCAAGTGCGAGGACGTGGCGCAGTTCGACTTCTCCACGGTCGATGTGGTGCTGATGTCGGTCAGCGCGGAGCTCTCCCGCGAATGGGCGCCCCGGATCGGCGCCGCCGGACCCATCGTGATCGACAATTCCTCGGCCTTCCGCATGGACCCGGACGTGCCGCTCATCGTGCCGGAGGTGAACGCCGAAGACATCGATCTGGCGCGGAAGCGGAATATCGTCGCCAACCCCAATTGCTCCACCGCCCAACTGGTGGTGGCCTTGAAGCCCCTCCATGACGCGGCGCGGATCAAGCGGGTGGTGGTCGCCACCTATCAGTCCGTCTCCGGCGCCGGATCCGAGGGCATGGACGAGCTGTGGACCCAGACCAAGGGCGTCTTTGTTCTGGGCGCGAGCGAGCCCAAGCTTTTCCCCAAGCAGATCGCCTTCAATGTCATCCCCGGCATCGGGGAGTTCCGCGACGACGGCTATACCGACGAGGAAGCCAAGATGTGGAACGAGACACACAAGATGCTCGACCCCGACATCGCGCTTACCGTGACCTGCGTGCGGGTGCCGGTGATGGTCGGCCATGGGGAGGCGGTGAATATCGAGTTCCATGAGCCCCTGGACGAGGACGAGGCGCGCGACATCCTGCGCGAGGCCCCCGGCGTTCTGGTGGTGGACAAGCGCGAGCCGGGCGGCTTCATGACGCCCAAGGAAGTCCAGGGCGAGTTCCCCGTCTATATCTCGCGAATCCGCCGGGACCCCACCGTGGCGCACGGGCTTTCCATGTGGGTGGTGGCCGACAATCTCCGCAAGGGCGCGGCGCTGAACGCCGTGCAGATCGCCGAACTGCTGGCCGAACGCGGGATGATCGGGCGCAAGGTTCTGGCTTAAAGGGCTTC
>PLFA01000153.1:53833-72047 GCA_003136615.1 Caulobacteraceae bacterium
CGGATGAAGCCCGCGCCCCACGACATTTCGTAGGGCAGGACCAGGTCTTGGCCACTGATCCGCTGGCGGCTGGCCTCTTCGGCGAGGCCGGGGGGAAGGAAGCCTTGACCGTCGATCACGCCGTCGCAGGCGAGAATGGCCATCAGTCGCGCGAGAGCCGGCGCGGTCGCGTGGCCGTTAGCCGAGGGAATTTCGGCGCGGCGGTAAGCGTCCACGGTGACACCGCCGGGGCTGGACCAGGGGCTTAGGAAAGCCAGGCGCTTCGGGTTCGTGATCTCCCCCAGATCCGGTATGGCGGGCGGGCGGCGCATTTCGGCGCAGCGGGCGTGCTCGGCGTCCGGCAGGCCGACCCAGAGATCGAGGCTTAAGGGTTCGGCGATATCCTCGCGCAGCGCGACGCCTAAGGTGCGGCCATCGACCCGGCGGAAGATCTCGCCGGCCAGATAGCCGAAGGTGACGGGATGATATCCGCTCGCGCTGGTGGGGGGCCAAAGGGGCGTCATGGCGGCGAGGCGGGCGCAGGTCGCCTCCCAGTCGAACCATTCGCGCGGGGTCCAGGGCGCCTCAAGTCCACAGAGGCCGGCTTGGTGGGAGAGAACCTGTTCGATGGTCAGGGCGCCCTTGCCGGCGGCGGTGAAGTCCGGCCAGATCTCAGCCACCGGCGTGTCATAGGAGAGCCGCTCCTGGCCCACCAGGCGGGCGATCATCAGGGCGGCGACGGCCTTGGTGGTGGAAAAGAGAGTGGTGAGGGTGTCCGGGCCAAAGGGGCGGGTTTCGGCGCGGTCGGCCCAGCCGCCCATGAGGTCGATGACGATCTCGCCCTCCATCGCCAGGGCGAAGCGAGCGCCCAGCTCCAGGCCCTCGGCAAAGTGGCGATCAAAGACCTCGCGCACGGCGGTGAAGCGGGGCGGGCAGAGACCGATGATCTCGGTCATAGGGCCTCGAGCGTGATGGGGGTCTCCGCGCCCAGGACGTGAGCGGCCACATCGCTGACGGCGGTCTCCAGGGCGTCCGGGCCGCTGGCGCCCTCCAGAAGCGCGGCGGTAAAGAGCGCGGTGAGCAGATCGCCCGTGCCGTTCGGGGCCCCAGGGCCCTGGCGATGGCTGGCGAGCCACGCCTCCTCGCCATCGGTCCAGAGCACGCCGATGTTCCGCCCCACGGGGACCGAGGAGACGAGGACCGGCCGTCCCGCCTCCCGCGCGGCGGCGAGCGCGGTTTGGGGATCGGCGATGACACAGGCGGTCAGGCGCTGCAGCTCCCAGGCGTTGGGACTGATCAGGTCGGCGCGGGGGACCAGAATCTCGGCCTGCGCCTTGGCCACGGCGGGAGAGACATAGAGCCCCTTATCGGCGTCGCCCATGATCGGGTCGGTCACCACGAGCACATTTGGGCGAAGCGCGCGGATGGCGTCGATGGCGCTCCCGGCCACGGCGATCTGGCCGGGATCGGCGAAGTAGCCGGTGATCACCGCATCTAGATTTTCATAGGCGCCCGACGCGGCGACGCCTTCCAGGACACCTTCAAAGAGCGCGTTCGCGACCGCCCCGCCGCCCGGCGGCCCCAGTCCCGGATGGCGACCGAAGAGCACCGTGGGAACCAGGATCGCCCGGGTCTCCAGCGCCGCCAGGGCCATGACCTGCGCCCCGCCCCCCACGGGACTCGCCGCCACGAAGCTGGAGAGGATCAGGATCATCGCCCACCGCTTTAGGGCGCGGCGGAGGATGAGGCAAAGGCGAGGGCGCGTCTTCCCCGGGCGACGCGCCTAGTAGCGGTAGTGATCCGGCTTGAACGGGCCGGCTTCGGGGACGCCGATATAGGAGGCCTGGTCGGGGCGGAGCTGGGTCAGCTTGGCGCCCAGCTTGCCGAGGTGGAGCATGGCCACCTTCTCGTCCAGGTGTTTGGGGAGCGTATAGACCTTGGTCTCGTAGGCCTTGGCGTTGGTCCAAAGCTCAAGCTGGGCCAGGGTCTGGTTGGTGAAGCTGGCGCTCATGACGAAGCTGGGGTGACCCGTGGCGTTGCCGAGGTTCACGAGGCGCCCTTCCGAGAGGACGATGATCTTCTTGCCATCGGGGAATTCCACATGGTGGACCTGGGGCTTGATCTCNNTCCTTATTGCCGGTGGCGGTGACGAAGATGTCGGCCGAGCCGGCCACGTCATCGAGGGTCTGGACTTCATAGCCTTCCATGGCCGCCTGCAGGGCGCAGATGGGATCGATCTCGGTGACGATGACCCGGGCGCCGCCCTGGCGCAGGGAGGCCGCCGAGCCCTTGCCCACATCGCCATAGCCGCAGACCACGGCGACCTTGCCCGCCAGCATGACGTCGGTGCCGCGGCGGATGGCGTCCACCAGGCTCTCGCGACAGCCATAGAGATTGTCGAACTTGGACTTGGTGACGCTGTCGTTCACATTGATCGCCGGGAAGGGCAGCTCGCCGCGCTCGGACATCTGATAGAGGCGGTGAACGCCCGTGGTGGTCTCTTCGGAGACGCCTTTGATGGCCTCGCGGATCGCCGTGTAGAAGCCGGGCTTTTCCTTGAGGTAGCGCTTCATGACCTTATAGAGCGCCTCCTCTTCCTCATTTTCGGGCTTGTCGAGCACCGACGCATCGGCCTCGGCCTTCGGGCCCAGAACCGTGAGCAGGGTGGCGTCGCCGCCGTCATCCAGGATCAGATTGGGGTAGCCCCCATCGGCCCATTCGAAGATTTTGTGCGCATAGTCCCAATATTCCTCGAGGTTCTCCCCCTTCACGGCGAAGACCGGCGTGCCGGTGACGGCGATGGCGGCGGCGGCGTGATCCTGGGTGGAGAAGATATTACAGGAGGCCCAGCGGACCTCGGCGCCCAGGGCCTGAAGGGTCTCAATGAGCACCGCGGTCTGAATGGTCATATGCAGGGAGCCGGCGATACGGGCGCCTTTCAGCGGCTGATCCTTGCCGAATTCCGCCCGCACGGCCATCAGGCCCGGCATTTCCGTCTCGGCGATCTCGATTTCCTTGCGGCCCCAGGGGGCGAGGGAGATGTCTTTTACGAGATAGTCGGCCACGGTCGCTTCGCTCCTTTTGGGGGGACGCGGCTCTATAGACCGGGGCTCGAAGCGCCGCAACCGGGATATAAAGATATCTTTATGTCCCGCATGCCTACCGATCTTCCTCGAACTTCATGGCCACGAGGTGGGCCAGGGCCGCGACGGCCGCGTCGGCGTCGACGCCGCGGGCTTCGATATGGATCGTGGCGCCGGGGCCGGCGGCCAACATCATGAGACCCATGATCGAGAGGGCGTCGACGGTCTGGTCATCGCGGGAGACCTGGACGGCGGCCTGGAAGGTGCTGGCGAGCTTCACGAACTTGGCCGAAGCCCGGGCATGCAGCCCCCGTTCGTTGACGATCTCGACCGTTTTTCCGGCGATCACTTCTCGCCGGCCAGAAGATAGGACGCCACGGAGATGTATTTGCGGCCCGCCTCCTGGGCCCAGCTCACGCAGGTCTGCATGGATTCCCGGCCGCGCACGCTGGCCAGCTTGATCAGCATGGGAAGATTGAGGCCGGCGATGACCTCCGCCCGCGTCTGCTCCATCACCGAGATNNCCCTTGCCGGAATCGACGCTCTGACAGGCTTTCAGGATGTCGCGGCGGCGCCGCTCCATGTCATCGTCGGGGCCAATGCAGATGGCGGCGACCGCGGTCTGCGGACCCACCACATGCTCCATGGCGCGCACGAATTCCTCGGCCAGGCGGCCATGCGTCACAATGACGAGCCCGATCAAATTAACAGCCCCAAGAGCGCAATCCTTTTTACATCGCGGCGTCAGCCAGGCGGTGCGCGGCGAGCTTGATACGCTTTCCTTGGCTACACTCCAAGATGCCGCAGGGCGCGACTTAGTTTCGCAGGCGCGGAATCCTCCAGGGGATGGAGACTCAGCACAGGAATCTGGATTCCCAAGACAGATTGAACGCACGGATCGGGCAGGCGTTCGAGGGCGAAGTCCGGCTTTTCGCAGCGCACCGATAAGGCCACGCGCGCAAAGCCCAGGCTCGGTTCAGCAAGAACGCCCAGGCCACGATGCTCCAGAAGCCCGCTGAGAGGCGGCGGCGCGCGGCCCCAAAGGCGCCCCCCCGACACAAAGAGGATGACCCTGTCGTCGGCGACAAGGCGAAAGCCCAGCCCCAGGGCGCGCAGGGTCAGATCGCTCTTGCCCGCGCCCGAAGCGCCGGTGATCAAGGCGCCCGTCCAGAGGCCCCCCTGGCGAAGGGCGATCAGGCCGCCATGACGGATCTCGAACCGCGCGCTCATCGGGCGCGCGAGAGGGCCACCACGAAACTCGCCCCCCTCACCTCCCCGTCCGCCACGCGGTTCTCGGCCCAGATCCGACCGCCATGGGTCTCAACAATCTGGCGAGCGATGGCGAGACCGAGCCCCGAATTCCCGCCGAAGGCCGCGCCCTTGGGACGGGAGGTGTAGAAACGCTCGAAGATGGTTTCCATACTATCCGGCGGCACGCCCGGGCCGTCATCATCCACCCGGATGGTCACCTCGTCGCGGGTCTGCCGAATGGCCACCCGCACCTCCCCGCCCGCCGGGCTGAAGGAGCGGGCGTTGTCGATGAGATTGCGGAGCACCTGACTTAAGGGCCCCTCCCGGCCAATCACCAAAGCCGGCTCAGAACCCTCGGGGGGCGCATAGCGGACATGGGCCTGGCCGGCCCTCACCGTGGCCTCGTAGAACTCGCAGATGTCGGCGGCGAGGTGGGCGATGTCGAGCCGCTCTGGGGAGTCGCGGGCCAGTTCCGCATCCAGACGCGAGGCGTTGGAGATGTCGGTGATCAGCCGATCCAGACGGTCCACGTCCTGCTGCAGGATGCCCACCAGGCGCTGGCGGGCGCTATCGGCCTTGACGATCTCCAGGGTCTCCACCGCCGAGCGGATCGAGGTCATGGGGTTGCGAAGCTCATGAGCCACGTCGGCGGCGAAGCGCTCGATGGCCACCATCCGCGCCGTGAGGGCCTGGGTCATGGATTCCAGGGATCTGGCCAGATCCCCCAGCTCATCACGGCGACTGGCGAGATCTGGAAGCGCGATGGCCCGGGCGCGGGAGAGTCGCACGCGGTCGGCCGCGGCGGCCAGGCGCAGGACAGGGACGGCGATCAGCCGCGTCAGCAGGATCGAGGAGCCCACCGCCACGGCCACGGCGATGAGGATAAAGGGTATCAAGGCGCGCCTCTGGGCGGCGACCACCCGGTCCACGTCGCTCGCCTCCAGGGTGAGAACACCCAGAACCTGGCGCACATGGCGCAGGGGGATCGACACCGAAACCACCCGCCGGCCATCCTGATCGACGCGCACGTCGGTGACGGTCTGACCCGCCAGGGCGGCGGCGATCTCCCGATCAAGTTCTCCGCGCGCCTTCTCCTGCTGGCGGGCGTCCCAGAGACCTTCCCATCCGAGAAACCCCCGACCGGCGGCGCGGCCGGTCTTTTTCACCGGCGGAAGCTCGCCGGACTCGACCCGGTCGGCGACCACATCGGAATCCGCCAGCACGTGGCCATGGGCGTCATAGAGGCGAGCGCGCTGGGAATGGGGGATGAAGAGGGCGCCCAGAACCCCATCGGCGATATCGGGCTGGAGGCTCGGCGCCGGATCGCCGGATGTGGCGGCCTGGTCGATGACATTGGCGATCAGTTCACCCTGGGTGCGCAGGCTGTCCAGCCGGGCCTGGACCAGCCCTTGGCGCAGCTCGTCCACGATCAGAGAGCCGCCAATGATGACCGCCAGGCCCAGAAGATTGAGGATGATGATCAGCCGACCCAGGCGCGAACCCAGGAACCACCCGCCACCGCCCTTGGGCTCCAGAGTCGTGGGCTCCCGGTCGGGACCCCTCGCGTCAGACATGGAGTGCGCGAGGGGGTTTAGGACTCGCGGTAGCGATAGCCGACGCCATAGAGGGTTTCGATGGCGTCGAAACGATTATCGACCTCGCGGAACTTCTTGCGCATGCGCTTGATGTGGCTGTCGATGGTGCGGTCATCCACATAGACCTGATCCTCGTAGGCCGCGTCCATCAGGTTGTCGCGACTCTTCACGAAGCCGGGCCGCTGGGCCAGGGACTGCAGGAGCAGGAACTCGGTCACCGTAAGGCGGACCGGATGACCGTCCCACAGGCAGTCATGGCGCGCCGGATCGAGGGTCAGACGCCCGCGCTTGATTGCCCGGTTGTCGGCCGCGGCGGCGGTCTGAGCGCCCATGGGCTCGTCTTCCTCGGGATTGGCCCGGCGGAGGACGGCTTTCACGCGCTCGATGAGCAACCTCTGGCTGAAGGGCTTTCGGATATAGTCATCGGCGCCCAGGTTGAAGCCGAGAAGCTCGTCGATCTCGTCATCCTTTGAGGTGAGGATGATAACCGGCACGGAGCTGGTCTGGCGCAGACGCCGTAGCACCTCCATACCGTCAAGCCGCGGCATTTTGACGTCGAGAATGGCGAGGTCCGGCGGTTCGCTTTCGAGGCCGGCAAGTCCCGCGGCGCCGTCGAAAAAGGCCTTGACCTCGTGTCCATGGCTCTCGAGCGCCAGGGAGACGGAAGCCACGATGTTCTCATCATCGTCAACGAGGGTGATGTTGGCCATGGCCCTATTCTCTTACCTTATGCCCGCGGCGCGCACCCCCTCGCCTCCGCATATATGGGGACGCTTGCCTAGGGATGTTGGCGCCAATGGGGCGCCAGGGCCCAGTTTCCGCCGCATGCGACGACAATTGGGCCGTCAAAACAAGGCCCGAGCATTACGCCTTTGCGCCCGCGGCGTCATCCATGAGCCGAGCCAAGGTTAGATCAAGCGCCGTGACACCCCCCGCGTCATGGGTCGCCAGGACCACCTCGACCTTATTATAGACATTGAACCATTCCGGGTGATGGTCGAGCTTTTCGGCGGCGAGGGCCACGCGAGTCATCCAGCCAAAGGCGGTGTTGAAATCGGTGAAGCGGAAGGTCTTGGCTAAGGCGTCGCGCTCCGGTGACGCGGACCATCCGGAGCGATCCTCGCCGGTAAGCACGTCCAGGGCCCGGGCCGCGCCGATGAGATCGGGTCGGCTCATGACGCAATCGGCGTGACGGCCGCGCGCGCGAAGGTCAGGCCCGTGGCGCGTTCCAGGTCGTCCAGGGCCTGGCTTTCGCTGACCACCTTTATGGCGGTCATGCCAAGCTGGGCGGCCGGTTTGCAGTTGACCCCCAGGTCATCCAGATAAACGCACATCCTGGCCTCCACGCCGAGCCGCTCACACATCATCTGATAAATGCGCGGATCGGGCTTTCGAACCCCCGCCTTCGAACTTTCGATCACATGGTCGAAGAGCGGCATGATCTCGGCGACTTTGGCGCCGCCCCGGGAGGTGGCGGCCATGGAGGGCCCGTGGCCCTGGGCCATATTGTTGGTGATGCAGCCCACCTTGAAGCGCGTCTTGCAGAGCTTGAGNNGGCCAGCCCCGGGCCGTGGACTCTTCGAGGAATTTCGCATCGAACCCCGCGGCGTCGATCTCCGCGCGCTCGAAGAGGGCCCAGGCATTGGCGTCAGGGTCGGTCGCATTGACCGTGCGGATAAAATCCCGCGGCAGGCCCCGCTCAGCCTCGAAACGGTTGAACGCCTCGAAGGGCGAGGTGGTGAAGACTCCCCCGAAATCCCAGATCACCGCTTCAAGGGTCAAGCTGGTTCTCCGCCTGTTTTCCGTCGTCTCTAGGCCAGAAGATCCGGCTTCGCGCGACTTAACGCATCACGTGCGGCAAATTGAGCACAACGTGACATATGGCCCACGATATGGCATAATCGCGTATATTGAGACAACACTCGCGCTTTGGGGCCGTTCATGACTTTTAGCGTCGCCATCGCCGCCAATGGCAGAATGAGTCTTCCCGCCGACCTTCGCAAACGCCTTGGACTTTTGGGCGGCGGCGCCCTTTTGGTCGAGGAAACGCCGGACGGAGTCGTCCTTAGGACCGTGGCGCAATCGGTCGCTCGCGCTCAGGCCCTGGCGCGGGCCTATACCGGCGACAAGCCTGGGGTGTCCGTGGATTCCTTCCTGGCGCAGCGACGCGCTGATAGCGGAGAATGAGCGATATTGTTCTGGATGCATCTGCCCTCCTCGCGCTTCTAAAAGATGAACCCGGCGGGGATAAGGTGGCGCAGGGGCTGTCGGCGTCATGCATCAGCGCGGTAAATTATGCGGAAGTCGTGAGCTACTTCATCCACGCGGGCATGCCCGCCTCGGCGGTCGACGCCATGTTGAGCCCCCTTCCTATCACCATCGTCGCGGCTAACGCGGATCTGGCGACACTGGCGGGCCGTCTGAGGGCGACAACGGCCGAGGCGGGGCTCTCGCTGGGCGACCGCTTCTGTATCGCGCTCGCGGTTCGCGAGGGGCTGCCGGCCTGGACCGCGGACCGACAGTGGCGCGCGATATCTGGGCAAGTCGGCGCCGAGATCGTGCTCATCCGATAGGGCAGGACCGGCCACGATCCTGATTTAATCCGCCGCTACGGCCCCTCCGCCACCGCCGCGCGCGGGTCGGGTGAGCCAGACGAGGGGGGCCATCAGGATCATCAGCCAGGCGGAGACGCGGAAGAAGTCCAGGGTCGCCAGGAGATAGGCCTGGTTGACGAACTGCGCGGTGATGACACCCAGGGCATGGGCGCGATCAAGGCCCATGTGGCGCAAACCATCCACGGCCGCGAGCCAGCTCTGGCCACCGCTGGGGGCGATTTCCGAAAGACGCGTCTGATTGAGAGACGCGCCGCGATCCCAGAAGGTGGTGGTCAGGGACGCGCCGAAACCCCCAGCGGTGATGCGGGTGAAATTGGTCAGGCCCGTGGCCTTGGGAATCTGGGATCCGGAGATCCCGTTCAGGGTCAGGGTGATCAGGGAGATGAAGAAGATGCTCATGGCCGTGCCCTGAACCAGAAGGGGCATGATCAAGACGCCAAAGCTCGCGTCCGGCGGATAGAGCGAGCGCATCCAGAACGAGACGCCGAAGAGCAGCATCGAGGCCGTGGCCGCCCAGCGGGCGTCGATCCGGCTCATGATCCGGGCGGCGAAGGGCGTGAGGAGCACGGCCACGACGCCGCTGGGGGCGGCGACCATGCCGGCCCAGGTGGCGATATAGCCGAGCCGGGTCTGGAGCCAGAGGGGGAGCAGGACATTGTTGCCGAAGAAAACGCCATAGCTGATGCACGTCAGAAAGCAGCCCACGGCGAAGTTACGGGACTTGAAGAGGGAAAGATCGACGATGGGGTTCTTTTCCGTCAGCTCCCAGATCAGCCACGCCACGAAGGCGATGGCCGCCACCAAGGCCATGACCACGATGGCGGGGGAATTGAACCAGTCGGCGTCCTTGCCGGTATCCAGCATGACCTGAAGGGCGCCCACCCAGACGATGAGCAGGGCGAATCCCGTCTTATCCACCGGGACCTTGCGGGTGGGCGTCTCTCGCCCCTTCATGCCGCGCCAGCAGAAGAAGGCGCAGGTCGCCCCGACCGGCACATTGATGAAGAAGATCCAGGGCCAGCTATAATTGTCGGAAATATAGCCGCCCAGCAGCGGACCGGCCACGGGCGCCACCAGGGTCGTCATGGACCAGAGGGCGATGGCGGTGCCCCGTTTGGCCGGCGGAAAGATCGAGATCAGCAAGGCCTGGGAGCCGGGGATCATCGGCCCGGACACCGCGCCCTGGAGAATGCGGAAGATGATCAGGGTCGGCAGGTTCCAGGAAATGCCGCAGAGGAAGGACGCGAAGGTGAACAAGGCCACCGAGGCCAGGAAGGTCCGCACCACCCCATAACGGCCCATGAGCCAGCCCGTGAGCGGCACCGAAATGCCATTGGCCACGGCGAAGGAGGTAATGACCCAGGTGCCCTGGTCGGCGCTGACCCCGAGATCCCCGGCGATGGTGGGGATGGAGACATTGGCGATCGTCGTGTCGAGCACCTGCATGAAGGTGCCCAGGCCCAGGGCGAGGGCCGTCACCGCAAGGGCGATGCCCGCCAGGGGCGGCAGGCCGACATCGTCGGCGCGCTGCCCGCTTGCCGCATGCGTCTGGCTCACGCGCATCTCCCTCTGACCAACGTCATCAATACCGCGAAGGGCTGACCTTGATCGTCGCCTTCATGGAGAGCCCCACGCGCAGGGGATGGGCGCGCAGTTCCGCCGGATCGAGCACGACGCGCACCGGCAGGCGCTGGATGATCTTGATCCAGTTTCCCGAGGCGTTCTGGGCGGGAATGAGCGAGAAGGCCGAGCCCGTGCCGCCGGAGACGCCCCTCACCCTTCCGTGGAACTTCACGCCATCGCCATAGAGATCACTGGTGAGGATGACGCTGTCGCCCGGCCGCACCTTGGCGAGCTGCACCTCTTTGAAATTGGCGTCCACATACATGTTGGACGTCGGCACGATCTGCATGGTCACGGCGCCGGGCTGGACCTGCTGGCCGATCTGCACGGCGCGCTTGGAGAGGATCCCGTCGATGGGGGCCTTGATCACCGTGCGCGAGAGCATCAGTTCCGCCGCCGCAAGCCGGGCTTTGGCGGCCTGAACGTCGGGATTATCGTCAACGTCCGTCCCAGCGATCAGGGCCTCATTGATCTCGCGCGATCCCGCCGCGGCGCCTTGGTTGGCGATTGCGGCGGCCCGGGCGGCCTTGGCCGAAGCCAGGGCGGCCTGCGCGGTGGCGAAGCGGTTCTGGGCCGTGGTCAGTTCATCGCCCGAGACCGCGCCGGATTTGGCCAGGGCCTGACGGCGATCGAGGTCCGTCTTGGCGCGATCAAGGTCCGACTGCGCGCTCAGGATCTGGGCGTCGGCCTGGGCGACGGAGGCATGGCGCGCGGCCACCTGGGCGGCCAGCGCCGTATCATTGGCGAAATAGCCGCGCACTTGGCGTTCGGCCTGGGCCAGGGCCGCCTTGGCCTGATCCACCGCGACCTGGGCGTCGGCGGGATCGAGCACGAGCACGGTCTGGCCGGCCTTGATTCCTTGCGTCTCCACCACCGGCAGACCGATCACCTGGCCTGAGATCAGCGGGGTAATCTCAGCCGTATCGGCGCCCACATAGGCGTCGTCCGTGGAGACATAGTGGGAGGAGACCAGGAGGTAATAGAGCCCCCAGATCACGGCGCCCAAGACCACCAGGGCGGCCAGACCGCTCAAGAGAAGCGTGCGCGGGCTACGCTTAGGCGGGAGCGGGGCCGCGCTGGCGAGCCGGCTTTCGGTCATGATGTCACCGGTATCGGGCATGGCTTAAGCCTTTTCACTCGGGCGGAAGGTCNNGGGGGGTCAGGATTGGCTAAAGCCGCCGCCCAAGGCGCGGACGAGGCGGATATCGAGGACGAGGGCCCGGCTTTGCAGATCGGTGACGATCCGGCGCTCGGCCAGGACGGAATTCTCCACCAGAAGAACGGATTGATAGGTGGAGAGCCCGCCCTCATAGCGCAGGCGGGCGATATTATAGGCCTGTTCATAGCGCTCGAGGGCAAGCCGAGAATCCTTCAGGCGACCGGCGAGGGCATGCTCGCTGGCGGCGGCGTCCGCCACCTGGCGAAAGGCTTCTGTGACCGCGCCATCATAGGCGCTGACCGCGGCTTCCCGATCCGCCTGGGCGCCGCGCAGATTTGCGCGGAGGTGGCCGCCGTCGAAGATCGGCAGGGTGATGGCCGGGCCGATGGCGCCGAAATCCGCGCCGGGGGCGAAGAGTTCGCTTAAGTGAAGCGACTGCTGACCCACATAGCCGGTGATGTCGATATCGGGATAAAACCGGGCCTTGGCCTCGGTCACGTCCTTGACCGCGGCCTGGGCGCGCCAGCGGGCGGCGACAATGTCAGGCCGGCGGCCAATCAGATGAGCGGGAAGCTCAGCTGGCAGACCGAAGGCGGCCACGGCGGGCAATTTCGGCCGGACGATCTTCAAGCCCCGGTCCGGGCCTTCGCCCAATAGAGCCGCGAGTTGGTTGCGCGTCAGGGCGATCTGTTCGTCCAGGGCCGCCACATCGGCCTGTGTCGCCGGGGCGCCGGCCTGGGCCTGTTTTAGCTCGCCCTGGGTGTCGAGGCCGTTGGTGACTCGCTGGGCCACCAGCCCCGCTGTCTCCTCCCGAACCTTGACCGACTGGGCCGCCACATCGCGATCGGCATAGAGCTGGGCCAGGGTTGCATAGGCGCTGGCGACATCGGTGGTGAGGATCAGACGCGACTCGGCGAGGTCGGCGGCGGCAGCGCGGGAGCGCGAGACCGCGGCGGCGATGGCGGCGCGGTTCTTGCCCCAGAAGTCCAGCTCCCAGTTCAGGTTCAGGGTTGTCTGGCCATAGTCCTGGTAGCCGGGGGGCAGGAACGCGGGCGGGAAGATATTCTTGAAACTATATTTCTCCTCCTGCGCCTGACCGGAGCCAGTGATGTTGGGCAGGAGCGCGGCGCTGGCGTCCGCCTGGGCGGCCTTGGCCTTGAGCACCCGCGCCCGGGCCTGGGCCAGATCAGGCGATCCGGCCAGGGCCTCGACCATCAGCGCGTTCAGTTGCGGGTCGTCATACCGCTCCCACCAGTTGTCGGTGGGCCAGGGCGACACCGGCGCGTCGAAGGCCTTGGCCGTCTCATAGGCCTGAGGGGCCTTGGCGATCCGGGCGACGGGCGCGGGCGGCAGGCTGGCGCAGGCGCTGAGCGTCAAGCCGGCAAGGGTCAGGGCGACAAGCGCATAGGCCGCGAGCCCATGCCGGGCCGGGGAGAATGGGAACCGCATCGAAACTCTCGAGGACCTTGAACTGACCGTACGGTACGGTCATATTGGGCCTCGCGGCGGTCTTCTTCAAGGGGCCGAGGGAGAAAAAACGAGCATGACGGTGGAGACCAAAATCCGGCTCGATCGTGACGCGCGGCGCGAGGCCATCCTCGAAGCGGCGCAGGCGGTGTTCATGGAGGCCGGCTTCGCCGCCGCCTCCATGTCGGAGATCGCCGCGCGGGTCGGCGGGTCCAAGGGCACGCTCTACAACTACTTCAAGAGCAAGGAAGAGCTCTTCGAGGCCTATATCCAGCGCTTCTGCGCCTTCCAGCAGGAGGCGATGGATGACCTCCTCAGCCGGCGCGGCGATGTTCGCGAAACCCTGCGCGACGTGGGCTTAAGTTTCTTACGGTTTTCCCTCTCCGAGACGGCGCTTCGAAACCTGGCGATGGTCGCCGCGGAGTCGCGCCGGGCGCCTGAAATTGGCCGGGTGTTCTATGCCGCGGGCCCGATGCGGGGCGTCGAGCGCCTCGCCGATTTCATGGCCGCCGCCGCGGCTGAGGGGCGGTTGCGCCCTTGCGATCCCCTCTGCGCGGCCCACCAATTCATCGGTCTCTGCCAGAATCGGCTGCTCAAGGCCTGCCTTTGCAACGTCATGAGCCGGCCCGACGCCGAGTCCCTGGACAGCGAAGTCAGCTCAGCGGTCGACACCTTCATGGCGGCGTTCGGGCCGCGCTGAGGGGGACGCCAAACCATTGCCGCAAGCCGCGGCCCTAAAGCCCAGCTCAAAAAGGAAACTTAAAGAGCTGAACTCGCTCACTGATCGAAACCTGCGGAGTGGCATTGATCGGAGGAGAAATTGCGACGCGCGGCCGGGGATGAGGCCGCTGATCGCAGCACGCCCAGGGCTGCGCCGCGCCAGATAAATTGCGGTGGCGCTGAGACTTATGTTGCGCTGCAGCATTGGTTAGGCGCGGGCACGCGCTCGCGAACAGAGAGAATCAAATGGTTGGACTTGGCGACACGACGGCCATGCTCGCGAAGCGGCGCCGAGCTTCCGGCTCTGGTTCAACCAAGGGGAGCGGCTTTCGTGAGATTGAGGAGTTTGGGTTCAATCCCGGGCGCCTCCAAATGCTGGTCTACGCGCCGGAACATCTGGGGTCTGGCGCGCCGCTCGTCGTCGCGCTTCATGGATGCGGCCAGGGCGGCGCGGAATACGCATCTCGTGCGGGATGGACCACTTTGGCGGATCGCCACCGCTTTGCCGTCGTGGCGCCGCAACAGACCTCGGCGAACAATCCAAACCGATGCTTCAATTGGTTCAACCCCGCCGACGTGGTCCGCGGCCAAGGTGAGGTAGCCTCTATCGCGGCGATGGTTGACTGGATGATCAAGACCGAAGGCTGCGACCCCACGCGAATCTACGTCACGGGCCTCTCAGCCGGCGGCGCGATGACCATAGCCATGCTTGCGGCCTATCCCGACGTCTTCGATGCGGGCGCGGTCATAGCCGGCCTGCCCTATGGCGCCGCTGAAAGTGTACTGGGCGCCATGAGCGCGATGCAGTGGGGGGATGGGCGTTCCAGCGCGTCGCTGGCGGCGGATGTCCCCGCCATGGCCGACCAAAGCCTTCCCCGCCTGACAATTTGGCACGGTCAGGCCGACCACGTGGTCGCGCCCTCCAACGCCGACGCCATCGCCCGACAGTGGGCCACGGCCCAAGGTTTGGCGCCTGAGACCGATGACATCGTCGAGACCGCCGACCGGACTCGCTATGTTTGGCATGGCGTGGGCGCACGAAAAGCCTTGATCGAGTTGAATCTGATCAAGGGGCTTGGGCACGGCGCACCACTTTCCACCAAGGGCCCTGATGGCGTCGGCAGTGCGGGACCCTTCATGTTGGAAACCGGGGTGTCTTCGACATCCGAGATTGCCGCATTCTGGGGTCTTGCCGGCGAACCTGTAGACATGCCCTTGGATGCCATTCAGGGAGAAAGGCTTTCGCCTGGGCGGCATAAAGGCCCGACGGCGGACGCACATTCACCCCCACACCCGAAGTCCGTAAGCGATGGTGTCGGTGGCCAGGTGCTCGCGGCGCTCTCCGGGCGCATCCCGGCGAGCGTCGAGAAAATCATCGCCAGGGCGTTTCGCGGCGCCGGGCTAACGAAATAGACAGCGTGTTCGCGAAAGCGCGCTGTTGGACGGCTTGCGGGCAAACCCAACCGCGTCCTCACGAAGCCCACTATGCGAGGCTCAGGTGTCCGCGCCGCACGCGCGTCAAATCGATGCGGAGCTAAGGCGGCTTCGGTGCGTTGAACCGTTGGTCATCACGGGCGTGATCGCCTTCCCGCGAGGACCGCGGTGCAAGAGCACCGCTCACCGCGAGGAGACAGGATGGAAAGATCTCTCAAAGGTCCGACGAGGGTCCTCCTGCATCCCAGGTTCATCGGCGCAGGCGCCACCCTGTTCATCGCGGCTTTTGCGACAGACGCCATGTACTGGGAGACGTCGGTCTGGCAGTGGGCCAATTTTTCCGCTTGGCTGATCACCATAGGCCTTGTCGTGGCGCTGGTCGCCACGATCGTCCTCGTGATCGATTTCCTCACCGGGCGGGCGGCCCGGTTACAATGGATCCCATTCCTGTTGGTCGCCGTCGCGGCGCTGCTGTCGCTGATCAACGCGCTCATCCACAGCCGCGACGCCTGGACCTCGGTCGTGCCCCAGGGCGTCATGCTCTCGGCGATCGTGACGGTCCTCCTGCTGATCGCCGCCTTTCGCGGATGGAGAGTCAGCACGGCCCGGGATGCGGCGCTTGGAGACCGCGCATGAGCCGAACCGCTCATAAGCTCGCCGCGCTGACGGCCTTGGCGGCCCTCGGCGCCTGCGACAAGCCCGGTGGCGATCCGGCGCGTCAGTATGGCCCAAATCCTTATTTACCCGAACCCAAGCAGTTCCTCGTGCCGCCCATGAGCGTGCCCAATGCGGTAGGCTGGACGGTCGGGGAAACGCCCTCGACGTCGGCCGGATTGAAGGTCCAAGCCCTGGCGACCGGTCTGCTGCACCCCCGCACGGTCTACACTCTGCCCAACGGCGACATCCTGGTCGTGGAAGGCAACAGCCCAGGGACCGAGCCCTACCGCCCGAAGGACTTCATTCAGGGCAAGGTGAAGGCGCGCGCCGGGGCCGCCGCCAAGGGCGGCAACCGCATCACCTTAATTCGCGACGCTAACGGTGACGGCAAGCCGGAGCTGCGGACGGTGTTTCTCGACCACCTCCATTCGCCCTATGGCGTCGCGCTCGTTGGCGACACCCTCTATGTGGCAAACACCGATGCGATCATCGCTTACAAGTATACGACGGGCGCAACCCGGATCACCGACCCGGGCGTGAAGCTGACCGACCTGCCGGCCGGGCCAATCGATCATCACTGGACCAAGTCCCTGGCGGTCAGCTTGGACGGGACCAAGCTCTATGTGGGCGTCGGCTCCAACAGCAATATCACCGAGAACGGGTTCGCCGCCGAGGACGGCCGCGCCCGAATCTATGAGGTCGATCGGCAGTCCGGCGCCATGCGCCCCTACGCCACCGGCACCCGCAATCCGACGAGTCTCGCCGTGGACCCTCAGACTGGCCGGCTTTTCGCCGTCGTGAACGAGCGCGACGAGATCGNNGGGTCCATCCGCAGAGGCCAGACTTGGTGGCTAAGGCCATCAAG
This sequence comes from Caulobacteraceae bacterium, assembly GCA_003136615.1. Taxonomy (GTDB): domain Bacteria; phylum Pseudomonadota; class Alphaproteobacteria; order Caulobacterales; family Caulobacteraceae; genus Acaudatibacter. The sequence continues at coordinate 70,282 of PLFA01000153.1, forward strand.
CCGGATTACGGCCTGAGCTCCCACGTGGCGCCACTGGGATTGGCCTTCAGCCAGGGCGAAACGCTGTCGCCCGTGTTCGCCAACGGCGTCTTCGTGGGCGAGCACGGCAGCTGGGACCGAAGTCCTCTCAACGGCTATCAGGTCATCTTCGTACCACTCGTCAACGGCCGTCCTGCCGGCAATCCGATCCCCGTCGTGACCGGCTTCCTCGCCCCCGACCATAAGTCGGTGCGCGGACGGCCCGTCGGGGTCGCTCTTGACCGCACCGGAGCGCTACTGATCGCGGACGATGTTGGCAATGTGGTCTGGCGTGTCAGCGCGGCAGGATCAGGCGGTTAGCACAACGGCATGAGCACCCGACCCCTGATGAAACAGCCTGGGAAGGACATGCGGCTGATCTGATCTCAGAATACCGCACAAACCACTGGGCAGCCTTTTCGCCGTCAGCACTGCACGACAGCTATTGGCATAAGGGCCAGTTGGCCGGCCAGTTCATCCGCATCTAGCGGCTGCGCGAACGGCTGGAGGCCCGCAATGGGCCGCACGCAGGCGCAATCCTCGCGCCGGAAGGTTGGGATCAGGAGACTCCCTGTCTCTAATAAGAAATTGCATTTTCGTAATTTGCATATTGACTTATTTATTGCGCAATGAAACTATACGCCGCATGACCCTCGTGGCTGACATTCCCGCGCGGCGCGTTTCCGCGCATGGCGCAGAGCTCGCCCGCCGCGATCAACGCATCGCCGTCGCCGAGATGTGGCTTTGCATGTTGGAGGGATTGTTGGACATCGGGATGGGGTTTTTCGAGTTCCTCGCCCACAGGATCGCACTCGACAAGGGTGGGCCGAAGCGGCCGATGATGGCCTTTCGTTTCAGCGGCAGCCCCATCGCCGCCTTTCATCGCGTACAGCGCGGCGTGCGCCTCGCCATCGCGCTGGCCCTGAAGATCCAGGACGAGATCGCGGCCTTAAGGGCCGGAAGACTCTCCAACTGGGATACGCTCGCCCCCAAAGCCACGGGTCCCAAAGCCACGCGTACGGGCGTGCTCGCCGACGCGGTTCAGGAGGCGACAGGCCTTGGCGACGCGGACGAGGCGATGGATGTTGAGGCCCCGGGTGACGCCGTCGAGACGCCCGAGGGACCTGAGCCCCTGTTCAGCGACCTCAATGAGCTACGCGGCGACAAGCGCGCGGAGGCCGCGTTTTCCAAGCTCCTCCACGGCCCGGTGAAGGACGCGGTCGCGGCGATCTGCGCCGATTTCGGTCTGAAGCCGGACTGGAGCCGATGGACCAAGAATGGCTTTCCCCCACCGGCCGACGGCCGGAAAGAAGACTGGGTCGCTTTCTTTGTGCCCGAGGGCGACACCGGGCCGGCGCCCCCTCCGGAGCAGCCCCCGCCGCAGACGCCGCCGCGAGCCTGCGTTCGGGACCCACACCACGTTCTCGATCCGCCAAGGCGAGAACTCAACGACTTCCTGGCCGCCCACGGAATCAAACCCCTGCCGCCGCCACTGGATCAAAGAAGCGCGTGCATGCTTCCGCGCTTCGTCTTGCGCCAGCCGCGCGGGGGCTCGGGATTGCCCACGAGCCTGTACAGCTAGATCCAGAATCGCCGCCCGTGATCGCGGGCGAGGTTGTGCGCGTCGGGTGAGGTTCTCACACCTTGCCCAGCCGTTTGATGGCGCTCGCCAAAGGGCGCTCGCCGTCGCCATAGTCCTCCCAGGCCTTCAGCTTTTTAACCAAGGCCGGCACGGTGCGCACGGTGTA
>PLFA01000153.1:72052-101810 GCA_003136615.1 Caulobacteraceae bacterium
CGTTCCTTCTTCGCCATATTGATCAGGAAGCGATCCGGCGCCTCGGCGGCCATCCGCTTGCAGACGTCCCGGGCGAAGGCCTTGGCGGCGGCCCAGTCGACGCCCTCCGCGTCCACGGGGGTCACCACGTGCAGGCCCTTGCCGCCCGTGGTCTTGCAGAAGCTGACGAGGCCCAGATCCTCAAGGCGATCGCGAATCTCACGGGCGCTTTCAATCACGACATCGAAGGCGACGTCCGGCGCCGGGTCCAGATCGAACACCAGTCTGCCCGGCCGTTCGGGCTCGAAGGGCTCACAGTTCCAGGGATGCAGCTCCAGCGCGCCCGTCTGCGCCGCCGCCACCAGCGCCTCGACCCGGTCGAACTCAATGTAAGGCTTGCGGTCGCCNNAAGAAGTTCTGTGACCCATTGATACCGTCCGGCATGCGGACCATCGAACAGGGGCGACCCTTCACATGGGGCAGCATCCATTCGCCCACGGCCTCGTAATATCGCGCCAACTCCAGCTTGGTGACGGGCTTTCCATCATGGGCGTCGGGCCACAGCGGCTTATCGGCATGGGAGATCGTGACACCCATGACCGGGGTCGAGCCGCGGGGCGTGACGGTTTGGGTCCGGATGGTCTTCGGCGCCGGCTCAGCCAAGTCGGTCGTTCTCGCGGGCGCCGGCGTCTCGGCCTCGACCTCGGCGGCGGGCTTGTCCTCGCGCAGACCCTTGAATGACGCTTGGCGCAGGGCGCCGTCGCCGGTGAAGCCCGCATACTGAATTTCGGCCACCAGCTCCGGCCGCACCCAATGAACGCCCGCCGCCGTCTTGGGCGCCGTCTGGCCCTTGAACGGGTTCTCCTCGGTCTCCAGCGCCTTGAGCCTCGGCAGGATCCGCGCCACGACATCGCGCCCGAAGCCGGTCCCGATCCGCCCGATATGGACGAGCTCGCCGTCCCGGTTCACCCCGGCGATGAGGGAGCGAAAGTTCTCGCCGGTGGTGGTCCAGCCGCCGATCACCACCTCATGGCCGGCGCGGCACTTGGACTTGGTCCAGGCTTCGCCGCGGCCGGACTTGTAGGGCGCGTCCAACCGCTTGGAGACGATACCCTCCAGATCCATTCGGCAGGCCGAGAGAAGGACCGCGTCGCCCGCGGTGATGAAGTGATCGACATAGCGAATGTTCGCCGGCGCCTGATCGACNNCGAACATCTGGTCGAACACGAAGAACACCAGGTCTTGGGTCTTGCCGTCCGAGATGGCCGCCTGCAGGGCGGCGAAATCCGGCGCGCCGGTGTGATCCAGGGCCACGACCTCGCCATCGATGATTCCGTCGCTAAGGCCCGCGCCGGCCGCGACGATCTGTGGGAACTTCGCGGACCAGTCGAGGCCCTTGCGGGTGCGCAGGGTCGCTTTGCCGCCCAGGGTCCGCATCTGCATGCGATAGCCGTCGAACTTGATCTCGTGAGCCCAGCCCGGCCCCGAGGGCGGCTTCTCCAGGGATTTGCAGAGCTGCGGCTCCACGAAGGCCGGCAGTGACTCCACGGCTGTCGATGCGCCGGCGTGGCCCTTCGATTTTGGGGGCGTAACAAGCCCCGCCGGCGCGCCATCGTGCGGCTCGCTTTGCCAAACGGCGCCCGGGGGGGCGCCCGCGACGGTCATGAAGGGCTTGGCCGCCCTGCCCTTGCCCTCAGCGATGTCGGTCATGGCGCGGCCTGAGGCGACGGAGCGATCCTCCTCGGTGGGACCGCCAAGATTGCCCTCCGCGGCGCCCGCGTCGCGGTGCTTGATCAAGAGCCACGCCGCCTTGCCCCGGCTGTCGCGCTTCGTGCGCACCAAGACCCAGGAGCCGTGCATCCGCTCGCCTTCCATGACGAACTTCAGCTCNNTCGAGGGGGTGATCCTCGACCTCCATGGCCATGCGGCGATCCTTGGGATCCAATGAGGGGCCCTTGGGCACGGCCCAGGAGCGAAAGGTCCCCTCATATTCAAGGCGCAGATCGAAGTGCAGGTGACTGGCGTCATGCTTCTGGATGACGAAGCGCAGGGCCTCTGACGGCGCGACCTTGGCGTCATGGCCCGAGGGTTCGGCCGTTTGCGAGAAGTCGCGCTTTTCCTGGTACCTGGCGAGTTTGGTCGCGGCCACGGCATGCTCCGACTGTGGGTCAGGCTCTTCAACGAACGCGGGGGCGACATGATCCAGGTCCGCCGCTTGGAGCCGTGAATCCTTTCGGCGCGGCGTGCGTTTGACGATCAGGAGATCATGCACATGCCCCAGCCGAAAGAGATGCGCAGGTTCAGGGTTCACGCCCGGCACATCGACGCCCATCACGCCAGGATTCTCGAGGAACGGTCTTTCGAGGCGGCCGCCGTCGCCTATGTGGAGGATCTCCATGGCATTGGCGATGCGCATGACATCAGCATCATCGTGCGGGAGGTGGACACCTCCCACGAGCATTGTTTCCGGATCGATCTGGACCGCGGCGAGGCCGCGCCCTGCGACTAAGCTTCGCCGCGACCGGAAGCGGGCGCGACGCGCCGAACGATTCCCAAGGCCAATCGTTTTGCCTACCGGCCTCCCGCAAGGCGGCCTTTAAGGAGTTCGATCATGGCCTACCGCCCCACCTGGCAAGGACACCTGAAGCTCTCGCTGGTGACCTGCCCCGTCGCGCTCTACACCGCGATCAATTCCGGCGGCGACGTGCACTTCAACCTGATCAATCCCAAGACCAACAACCGGATCAAGATGATCACGACGGACCCGGACACCGGACCGATCGACCGGTCTGATCTCGTCAAGGGTTATGAGGTCTCCAAAGGCGAATACATTCTGCTCAGCAATGAGGAGATCAATTCGGTCAAGCTGGAGAGCACCAAGACCATCGAGGTGGAACGGTTCGTCGCCGGAGACGAGATCGACCGGCTCTATTGGGACAGCCCCTATTTCCTGGCCCCCGACGGCAAGCTGGCGCAGGAGGCCTTCGGGGTCATCCGCACGGCGATGGAAAAGTCGGGCCAGATCGCGCTCGGGCGGGTGGTGATCGGCACGCGGGAGAGGATCCTGGCGCTGGAGCCCCGGGGCAAGGGCATTCTCGCCTACACGCTCCGGACCGACGCAGAGGTGCGCAACCCCAACGAGATCTTCGCGAGCATCAGTGACAAGGCCGCGGACCCGGCCATGATCTCTATCGCCGAGAAGATCATTGATCAGCAGGAGGGTCCCTTTGATCCCAGCCAATTCATCGACCGCTACGAGGAAGCGTTGAAAGCCCTGATCGAGGACAAAAAGAAGGGCCACAAGCCCGCCAAGGTCGCCGAGCCGGAGGACACCAATGTGGTTGACCTGATGTCCGCGCTGCGCGCCAGCCTCGCCGCCAAGGGCGGGGCGGCGCCCAAGGATGGGCCGAAGGGCAAGACCAAGGCCAAACCGGCCGCCGACAAGCCCCGGGCCCGCAAGGCCGGCTGACGCCTCAATCCTCGCCGCCGGCGCTTCGAAAGGCGTCGCGCGTCTTCACGATGGCGGCCGTGGCGACCTTGCGGCCCGCGACATAGGCCTCTTGCGCCGCCGCCTTCGCGTCATCCAGTTCATCCTGACGTCGGCGGAAATCGGCCTCTTCGCGCTTGCGGTCATCGTCGAAACGGCGAAGCGCCGCCTCGGCCGCATCCAAGGCGCTCCGGTCAGCCGGCGGTCTCTTCGATGAGGCGGACGTCGTTTTCGCGGCCCGCTTCGTCGTGACCGCCTTTGGCGCGTCTGGAATCTTCGGCAGGCTCGTTGGCTCAAGCTGGAAGGGGTCGTTTGAGCCCACGGCGCGGCGCAGCGGCGTTTCGGGATTCTGGAGGGCGGCCGCCACGGCGGCTTCGTCCTTAGACAATTTGGCGTCCCCGCTGGCGAAGAGGTTCTGCCGCGTGCCCCAGGCCTTGAGCGCCGCCGCCTGGCTCCGGGCGGCCACCACGGTGTCATAAAACCCGAATTGGGCCCGGAACACCTTCAGCTTGGGGCCGGCCATCTAACGCGACTCCCCACCCCGCCAGCGGTCAATCGCCTGAGCAGTGATGAAGGAGAACATTGCTGGACAACGCTGAAGCTCGTCGGAGGTTTCGACGAGGGAATCTCGTGGCCGCGCGGTCGGCTGTTCGCGCATACCTTGCGGTGGGGGGCCCGCGCATCGGCGCGTCCCCGAGTTCAAATCACGAGTCGATGATCGCGGGAACCGAGCGCCAGGCTTGCACGCTTTGCGTCCCATTCAGAGGGAGACTCATCATGTCGATCATCGACAAAGCCATCGCCGCCGTCACCCCGCCTGTCAGCGACGAAAAGCGCCAGGAAGCCCGCGCCAAGGCGCGCGCCTCCGCGCAGCCAGGAGACTGGCTCTCGCAAATTCTCGATCACCATGAAGGGATCGAGCGGGCGTTCGCCGAGACCAAGGCCGCTGCAAGCGCAAGCGAACGCCGCGCCGCTCAAAAGCGCTTGGCCATTCTTCTCAACGGCCATTCCATGGCGGAGGAAGCGGTGATCTATCCCGCGCTCGCCGCGGACGACAAGTTGGGCTTCGCCAACACCGCTTACACCGAACAGGCCGCCGCGAAGATGCAGCTGGCCGCGCTCGAATCTCTCGACCCGCTCAGCGAAGACTACCTCGACAAGCTCGGCCACCTGGAGGGCGCGGTGGCCACGCACGTCTACCAGGAGGAAAGCGAATGGTTCGAATACCTGAAGGAATTCGCGCCGGCCGAGGCCCAGGCCCACGCCTCGGCGCGCTATAGGGAAGAGTATAGCCGTTATATCGATGGCGGTTCGTCCTCCGGCGAAACCTCGCGCGAGCCCCGTTCCTTCGCGCCGGCATTCGGCGGCGCCTGACTCCCAAGGCCGGCGCAGGGGCAACCTGCGCCGGCCCTTTTAACCTTGCGTCGGCGGCTCCAGGGATGGGCCCGGCTCTATGGGTTAAGTTTCCACCCAGGCCCAGGCGCCGGCTTCTTCCGCCAGGTCAAAGGTCTTGGCCTCCACCGGCGAGAGAAAATCGAAAAACTCGATCGTGGCGCGCGCCCAGGCGGGCGCGCCCACAACGCCGTATTTTCGCACGTGACGGATCGAGCGCGCCTGGGCCCCCAGCGCCTCCCGATCAAAGATGGCGCCCGCCTCCATGCCTTCGAAATCAGCCATGATCAAAAGGATGTCGATCCGGTCATAGGCGTCAAAGGCGGCGTCGATCTGATGGGCCATATCCTCAATGGCGGCCTTGTCGATTTTGCCCGCGATTTCGAAGGCCAAAAGCGTCGGGCGGGGACTGGCGCGGCGGCTGATAGCGGAAGTTGCGGGCGTCATGGACGTAGGACCCTCCAAGAAACCCTCAAAACACGACACGCCCGCCGCGAGTTCCGCCTCCCCTTGTCCCGCGGGAACCCGCGTCGTCCGTCGGGGCTTCCGCGTCTTACGGAGGTCCTATGAGCAAGCCGAACACTCCACCGACCGCGACCGGTTCGGGCAAGGGTGAGCTGCCCGCCTATGTCTCCAACGGGGTGATCGGACTGCGCGTGCGGGACATGCCGCTGACATCGGGCCTGGCCTTGCTCAGCGGCTACACAGGCGAACATCCCGAGCGTCTGATCGAGGCCGCGGCCGTCGCGCCCTATCCTATCGCGGCCGACTTGAAAATCGATGGCGTTTGGCTCTCCGACGCGCCTCACCAGGTCGAGGCTCTTGAGCAGACCTATGACTTTTCGTGTGGCGAACTTATCAGTCGCTTTCGCTTTAGGGGCCCGCACCGCACGGCGAACGTGGAGGTCGTGACCTTCTGCAGCCGGGTGGACCCCAGCCTGGTCTGTCAGCAAGTCGCGATCGAGACGGGCGCCGGCGAAGTGGGCGTTCGGGCGATCATAGACGCCGCGGGCATCGACGGGCGGCCTCTCCGCTATGCCCGTTCAACGCCTGGGGAGTCCGCACCCGCGGTGGACGGCTCACTCCTGTGGGAGTCGTCCGGGGGTCTTTCAACCTGTGGCGTGGCTCTGGTCACCGAACTGTTGGGCGCCGGCGAGGCCATGCCAGCGCGGGGCGCCTTGGCCGGACATCGGCTGGTCACGGAATTCACGGTCAAGGCCAGGGCGGGGCGTCCTCTTCGCCTGCGTCAAATCGCCAGCGTGATCCCCGACGTGCTCCACCAGGCCCCCGACCACCAAGCCACCCGCCAGGCGGCAAGGGCGAAGGCGGACGGATTTGACAAGATTCGCGCGGAGAACCGCGCGGCCTGGCGTGAACTCTGGCGCGGGCGGATCGAACTTGTCGGCGCGGGAGAGCGCTGGCAATCGTTGGCCGACGCCGCTTTCTTCTATCTGAACACGTCGGTTCATCCCGGGTCGGCCGCCTCCACCTCGATCTTCGGTTTGGCGACCTGGCACGACTATCACTATTATTATGGCCACGTGATGTGGGACATTGAGACCTTCGCCGTCCCGCCTCTAAGCCTTTTTCAGCCAGACGCCGCCCGGGCCCTCCTCGACTATCGGTCGGACAAGCTCGACGGCGCCCGGCGCAACGCCCGTCTTTGGGGGCGTCGGGGCCTTCAGTTTCCGTGGGAGAGCGCGCCGCGAAGCGGCGAGGAATCCACCCCAATGCCAGGCGCGGGATCGTGGCGCGAGGATCATGTCTCGCTCGACGTCGCCCGCGCCTTCGCCTTCCACGCCGATGTAACCGGCGACCTGGAATTCCTCCGCGAGAAGGCATGGCCCGTGCTCTCAGGGGTTTCGGCGTGGTTGACGTCCCGGGTCACGCGGCGTGGCGGCCAATATGACATTGCCGAGTCGATGGGTATCGCCGAGCGGGAGGCGCCCGTGCGCAACCCAGCTTTTACCAATATGGGCGCCGTCATGGTTTTGCGGGCCGCCATGTCCGCGGCGGAACGCCTCGGGCTCCCGGTTGACGATCATTGGGCAAATCTCGCGAACGGCATCGCGATACCCATGCGCGGCGACGCGGTCATTTCCCATGATGGCTTTCGGCTCAATGAGGAAAAGGGAGCGACCCCGGACCCGCTCATGGGACTTTTTCCCCTTGGCTATCCGCTTGAAGCGAAGGCGGAACAGGCGACGCTGGCGCTCTACCTGGGGGCTGCGGACAGCTATATCGGCAGTCCAATGCTCTCGGCGCTCTACGGCGCCTGGGCCGCGCGCGCGGGCGACCGTGGACTGGCCCTGAAGTTCCTGGAGGAAGGTTACGCCCGGTTTTGCGTGGGCCGTTTCCTGCAGACCTTGGAATATCGCGCCGACAGGTTTCCCGAACAGCCTCGGGCGGGGCCGTTTTTCGCCAATATCGGGGGATTTCTGACCGGTCTCATATTCGGCTTCACCGGGCTGGAGCCGGGGCCTGGCGCCCCTGAGACCTGGACCAAGCGACCCGTGGTGCTCCCGCAAGGCTGGTCATGCATCGAGATCGATCAGGTCTGGGTTCGGGGCGCGCCGATGCGCCTTGTGGCGCGCCAGGGAGCTGAAGCCGCCGAGCTCAGCCCGCGCTAACCAATCACCGCCTACGGGGTTGAAGGGCAGATTCGTTGCGGCCGCGCGAGGAACGCCGAACAACGCCCGGGAGTTAGTGGGTCTCAGCGTCTTTTGGGAGCCCCCCATGCCGACAACCAGCAAGACCAGAACCACAAAGACCGGGGCCACGCCCCCGCGCCAAGGCCAATGGCGCCCCCGCCAAGCCCTACCACGGGTTCTGGGCGCGCGAGCCGACAATACGGCCTGTTCTGTAGACTCTGGCGACCAATTCCCTGCGTCGCCGCCCGGGGGGCCAAGCTTCACCTTCTCTCACCCCAACTGATCGCGAGGGCTCAAAATGGTAGATACGACACGCCGCACGATGGTGACCGCGGCCACCCTGAGCGCTGCGGCCGCGGCTATGGCCAGGCCCGCCGCCGCGCAGTCAACCTCTCCAGCACCCACGGCGCGCGGCGGGATTGAGGATCCGCGCTCAAAATATCCGAAGCCCCCGTTCCCGGCACAGTCCCAGCCCTTTCCGGGCCTGGCCAGCCGCATGGACCCGCGCCCGGACCACGGCGAAACCAGCTATGTGGGGTCGGGTCGCCTCAGGGGCCGCAAAGCCCTGATCACGGGCGGGGATTCCGGCATGGGCCGCGCCGCCGCGATCGCCTTCGCGCGAGAAGGCGCGGACGTCGCCATCAACTACCTCCCGGCGGAAGAGGAAGACGCCCGCGAGGTCGTCACCCTCATCCGCGCGGCGGGAGTCAAGGCGGCTCCGATCCCGGGCGACCTCAGAAATCCGGCGTTCTGCAGGCGCCTCGTCGCCGAGGCGGTGAACCAACTGGGTGGCCTCGACACGGTGGTCAGCAATGCGGGCCACCAGAAGTCGACGGCGTCCATCGCCGACATCTCCGACGAGGATTTCGACTGGACGATGAAGACCAACATCTACGCGCCGTTCTGGATCATCAAGGCCGCCCTGCCGCATCTGCAGCCGGGCTCGGCGATCATCGCGACGACCTCCGAGCAGGCCTATGACCCTTCGCCCGACCTCTACGACTATGCGCAGACCAAGGCGGCGACGATGAANNGGCGCCTCGGAGGGCAAGGTCGTCACCTTCGGCGCCACGGCGCCGCTCGGAAGGCCCGGTCAGCCGGCCGAGCTGGCCGGCATATATGTTCGCTTGGCCGAGGACGATGGCAGCTACACCACGGGAAATGTCTATGGGGCCGGCGGCGGTCAGGGACAGCCGTGAGACGCGGCGCAGGGAGGTTCGCGATGGCGACAATATGGAAGCGCGGCGGCTGGGTCGCGGGCGCCCTGGCAGTGGGTTTCGTGACGGCGGCGGCCGCTCAGGCGCCGATGGGAACGCCCATTCCGCCCGCGGCCAAGGATTTCGCCAGCGACGCCGTGCAGGCCAGCCAGTATGAGATCGTAGCGGCCCAGGTCGCCCTGGCCCAAAGCCAGACGTCGAGCGTGCGCGCTTTCGCGGAGGAGATGATCGCCGATCACACGCGCGCACAAGAGGCCATGACGACGGCCGCGATCGCCTCGGGTCTGCCGGCGCCGCCTCTGGCGATGAACAGCGACGAGGCGCACCTCGTGGCGGCGCTTCAGGGCGTCAGGGGCGCGGACTTCGATAAGCTCTATGCCCGGCAACAGGTTCTCGCCCACAGTCAGGCCCTCGCCGTGGAGCAGAGTTACGCTTCCGCAGGCGCGGACGGAAATCTTCGCCAAGCGGCGCAGGGGGATGTCCCGATGATTCAGCATCATCTGGAGATGGCCAAGACACTGGCTGACACTCTGGGCTGACCCCGCACCGGTGGCGCGCGGCAGAACTTGGCCGGCGCCCGGCGGTGGGGCGAGACTCAGCCGCCCTTGATCACCTTGTCGGCCTTCTTGTCGATCTTCTCAGCTTCCGACTTTGACATGCGCCCGGCCTTCACCGCCTGGCTCGCCCTGGCCTTTGCATTACGGGCATGCGGCTTATCCTCTATGGGGTAGGCGCGCTTTTCCGGTTCGGCGAACACCTTGGCGGGTAACTTGTCGCGCCCGCTTTTGCTCAGATCAGCCATGCTGGCCTCCTTGTTGACTTCGTAATCTGGGAAACGCCGAGCGCCCGCGCGTGTTCACGAGAAGTTCAAGGACCCCTACCTACCTGGCGTTCGCCAGGACTCACGGGTTAAGGGCGACGAAATGCGAGAAGGCGATCTGGCATGTCAGCAGGGATGAAGAGCGGAGGACTTGGGCTCATAGCGGCCCTGATCGTTGTTCCGCCAGCCTCCGCGCAGGCGCCCGCCGCGCCTCCCGGCGGCGTTTATCGCCTCGACACCAGCCACACCACGATCCGCTTTGGCGTCCGGCTTCTCGGCCTGACGACCCAGTACGGAACGTTCTCCGACGTCACCGGGACACTGACGCTGGACCGCGAGCAGCCGGTGGCCAGCCGCCTGGAAATCCATGCGCCCACGGCCACGGTGGTCGCGCCCAGTCATGCGCTGGATGGTACAATCAAGGGCCCNNCCCACCGGACCCGACACAGCGGACGTGACCGGCGACCTGACTCTCCATGGCGTCACCCGCCCGCTCATCCTTCACGCGCACATCAAGGCGATCACACCCAGCAGCCTGAACCTCGAGGCCCGGGGCCGTCTTAATCGCACCGACTATGGCGTCTCGACTCGCGTCCCCCTCCTGGGCGATGAGGTGGAGGTCATATTGGGGGCCGTGTTCCAACGCGCCCCTTGAGGGAGGAGCAGGGCTTGAACTCAGGCATGGACGGCGCGGAGACGTCGCCCCTTAACGGCGCCCAGAGCCTAGTGCGCACCCTCAGCGGGGCGGGGGTCGATACCTGCTTCGCAAATCCCGGCACGTCCGAGATGCACTTTGTCGCCGCCCTGGACAGCGAGCCTGGCATCCGGCCGATCCTCGGCCTCTTCGAAGGCGCGGTGACGGGGATGGCGGACGGCTATGGACGCATGGCGGGAAAACCGGCGGCGACCCTGCTGCATCTGGGACCCGGCCTCGCCAATGGCCTGGCAAATCTGCACAACGCCCGCCGCGCCGCCACGCCCATTGTCAATATCGTCGGCGATCACGCCACCTATCACGCTCAGTACGACGCGCCCCTGGCGTCGGACGTGGCGGGCTTCGCAAGGCCCGTTTCGGGGTGGGTGCATGCCTCGATGAGCTCAAGAGACGTCGCCGCCGATGGGGCGCGGGCGGTTGCGGCGGCCCTGGCGCCGCCTGGCCAGATCGCCACCCTGATCCTGCCCGCCGACACCGCTTGGAACCCCGCCGAGGGCCCCGCCCCTGCCCTGCCCCGGCCGCAGCCCGCGGCGGTCAGCGACGCCGCCGTTGATCGGGCGGCGAAGGCCCTGCGCTCCGGCAAGACCGCCGCGATCCTCATGCGCGGCGCCGCCTTGCAGCCGGAGGGCCTAAGCCTTGCCGGGCGGATCGCCGGCGCCACGGGCGCGCGCTTGTTGTGCGACACCTTCGCGCCGCGCGTGGCCCGGGGGGCGGGTCGCGTGGCCGTCGAGCGGATCCCCTATTTCGCCGAACAGATGGTGGAATTTCTGGCGCCGCTTGAGGTCCTGGTCCTGGTGGGCGCCAAGCCGCCGGTCGCCTTTTTCGCCTATCCGGACAAGCCGAGCTGGGGCCTGCCGGAGGGCTGCCGGGTGCTGCATCTCGCCCATCCCCATGAGGACGCTCCCTCGGCCCTCGCCGCCCTGGCCGAGGCGTTGAACGCGCCCAAAACGGGCCTCACCCCTACAGCGCTCGAAAGACCCGACTCGCCCAGCGGACGGTTCAATCATTTCAGCATCGGCCAGATCATCGGCCGGCGGCTGCCCGAAGGCGCCATCGTTTCGGATGAGGGCGCGACCTCCGGCGGAGGGACCCTCGCGGCCACGATCACCGGGCCGCCGCATGATTGGCTTAGTCTCACGGGCGGCTCCATCGGCCAGGGCGTGCCTTTGGCCACGGGCGCGGCGGTGGGCTCGCCGGGGCGCAAGGTTGTCTGCCTCCAGGGCGACGGGGGGGCCATGTACACGCTCCAGGCCCTGTGGACCCAGGCGCGCGAGAAGCTCGACGTCACCACGGTGATTTTCGCCAACCGGGCCTACGCCATCTTGAATGTGGAGCTCTCGCGGGTGGGCGCGCTGAATGTCGGCCCCAAGGCGCTGTCGATGCTCGACCTGCGCAACCCCGACCTCGATTTCGTCAAGCTCGCCGAGGGGATGGGCGTCGAAGCCAGCCGCGCCGAAACCCTAGAGGATTTCGACGCCCAGTTCAGCGCCGCCATGGACCAGACCGGACCCCGGCTGATCGAGGTGGTGCTTTAGACGACTCTGGCCGCGATGAGGCTCCGGGCGCAGTCGAGGATGGTCTCGTCGATGGGGCGGGGGCGCCAGTCCAGAATCCGCGCGGCCTTGGCGGAGCTGAATTCGCGGCGGCGCCCGAGGCTGGGGGTGACCGATTTCAGGTCGCGATCAAAAAGCGCCACCAGGCGCAGGAGAAAATCGGGCGCCTTGCCGGTGGGAACCTTGGCCGCCGCTTCGCCCAGGCGGGCGCGCAGGAGGGTCGCCATATCGGCCATCCAGGCGAAGTCGCCGGCGGCGATGAACCGCTCGCCCGCCGCCTCGGGCGTTGTCATGGCGCGGATATGCAGATCGGCCACGTCGCGCGCATCGACGATGTTGAAGCCCAGGCGCGGCACGCCCGGCACCTTGCCCGAGAGCAGGCGCTGGATGACCTGCACGGAATCGGAAAAATCAGCGCTGAGAACAGGCCCCAGGACCAGGGCCGGATTGACGGTCGCCAGCGTGATGGCGCCGCCGGACGCAGCCACGAAATCCCAGGCCGCGCGTTCGGCGATCACCTTGGAGCGGGAATAGGCGCCGACGCCCGGCTCGTCGGGGTTGGTCCACACGGTCTCATCGGTCTTCCCATCGGAGGTCCCGCCAGGCGGGCTGGCCGCGGCCACGGAGGAGGTCATGACCACATGTTTCACGCCGCCCTTCACCGCCGCCTTCAGGGCGCGCACGGCGCCGTCCCGGGCCGGAATAATCAGGTCATAGGGATCGCGAGGCTCAGGTACGCCCAGGGGGGACGCCACATGCAGCATATAGTCCGCGCCGTCGGCCGCCGCGTCCCAGCCGGCGTCCGAGGTCAAATTGGCTGCGTAGAAGGTGAGACGGTCCTCAGGGTCCACGGCCCCCGCGATGGCGCCACGAACGGCGGCTTCTCGCGACAGATCCCGGATGGTCGTGCGGACCGTGTAGCCGCGCTGCAGCAGGGTGACGATGCACCAGCCGCCGATATAGCCCGAGCCGCCGCTCACAAGCACGGTCCCGCCGTCGGCCATCTTAGCCTCCCCGATTGATCTTGACGGCGATCAGATGAGCCGGACGGAGGGGAAAGGCAAGCGGCCCTGTTGCGGCGTCGCAAAAGCTTAACCAAAGCATCACTGAAATATCACGGACCAGACGTAAACCGCCGATTGGTCGTCAAGCACACCGACAAGGGGCGTGCCTGGGCGTTTGGGGGACCTTCTGATGAGCACGTTCAACATCCGCGCCGCGCGTGGGACTTTGCTCGTTGCGTCAAGTGTGGCGGCGATCCTCACAGGTCTGGCCGCCCGCGCCGCGGATGTCGTGCCCACCGCGCCCCCAACCGACGCGACCGCCGTGAACGAGCTGGTGGTTACGGCCACCAAGACCTCGCGGTCGGCCGTCTCAATCCCAAACCGGGAAATCCAGAAGATCCTCCCCGGCATCAATCCTCTCAAGGCGATCCAGACCCTGCCGGGCGTGGTCTTCGAGACGGCGGACCCCTGGGGCAACAACGAGCAGAACGAGACTTTGTACGTTCACGGATTTAGCCTTCAGCAGCTCGGCTTCACCTTTGACGGCGTGCCGCTTGGCGACCAGCAGTATGGCAATTACAATGGCCTCAGCCCCTCGCGCGCGGTGACCAGCGAGAATGTCCGCGCGGTCACCCTGGAGTCCGGCGCGGGCGATCTGGGGACGGCCTCCACCAGCAATCTGGGCGGCACGATCGCCACCTTCTCCGCCGACCCCACCCGTGAGCCCGGTCTCCACATCGCGGAAACCGCAGGGAGTTACGACACCACGCGCACCTTCATCCGCGCCAATACGGGGGACCTCGCCCCCGGCAGCGACCTCTATATCTCCTATCTGCATCAGAGCGCCCGGGCCTGGGATTTCGACGGCTTCCAGAAGGACGATCAGGTCAACCTGAAGTTTGTGCACGAGGACGCCAAGGGAAAGCTCACCCTGTTCTATGACTTCGACACCAAGGTCGAACCCAACGAAGACTCCATCGTCTATGGGCCGAACGATCCCGATCCGCCCTATACGCGGCCCTTTCTCTATCCAAACCTCGCCGCGTGCCTGGCTTATGTGGCGCCGAAAGGCACCCCCCCGGCCGCGGCCAAGGACAATTTCAGCAATTGCTTCAGCGCCGCACAGCGCCTCGATGAGCTCGGCTACGCCAAGTACGAATATAAGGTCACGCCGGACCTCACCTGGACCAGCCAGATCTATGGCCACTACGACTATGGACGCGGGATCGTCGCCGGGGCGATCAACCAGGCGGGTCTGCCTGGCCTTTTCAGCGCCTACTACCCAACCGACACCGCCTCACAGCTCCTCAGCGTCTTCGGCGGCGAAGGCTATGCCGTGCGGACCACGGAATATCTGATCGACCGCGGCGGCCTTATCAACAACTTGGATTGGAACCTGGGCGACCATCAGATCGAGGGCGGCGTCTGGTGGGAGCACAACTATTCCACCGCGACCCGCGTCTGGTACCCTTTCGACGCCTATTCCACCGACACCTCGCCCTATGACATCCCCACCCACTATAATTTCGAACAGTATAAGAGCGTTATCGAGAACAATGTGGTGGTCTTGCACCTGCAGGACTCCTGGCGGATCATCCCCTCGGTGCTCGTTCAGGCGGGCTTCAAGTCCAGCCTTCAGTTCGCGGACGGTTATTTCCCGATCAACCAGGTCAATCCGGTGGGCGTCACACCCGCGTCCAACAGCTACGTCCATTACCCCTCGGGAGAGATCAACACGCTAAAGTGGTTTCTACCCCAGGCCGGCGTGGTGTGGGACGCGACCCGCGACGAGCAGATCTTCTTCAACGTGCAGAACAATGTGCGTCAGTTCATCACCTATGGCGCCTCGGGCCTCTCGCCCTGGAGCCTGCCCACCCAGACCGCCTTCAACCTCTTCAAGGCCGACACCAAGCCGGAAACCTCATGGACCTATGAGCTCGGCCTGCGCGAACACCGGGAAGTGGATTTCGGCCCCCTCACCGCCATTGAGGGCCAGATCAATTTCTACCACGTGGATTTCTATGACCGCCTGCTGCAGATCAGCTCCACGCCCGTCATCCTATCGCTGGTCTCGGGGCCGTCGATCCTGGCCAATGTGGGCAGCGTGAAGACCAACGGGGTGGACATCGCCGGCACCCTGCATTTCGGCCCGCACTTCTCCTTCTATGACGGCCTGTCCTTCAACAGCTCCATCTATCAAGGCGATTATGTGAGCGGCTCAAGCACGGTGGCGACGGCGGGTAAGATCGTGCCGGGCGATCCCCAGTGGGCGAACAAGTTCATCGCCAGCACGACGTGGGGTCCTATTGAGGGCCAGGTGAGTGGCGAGTTCATCGGTAAGCGCTACGCCACCTATACCAATGACCTGTCGGTCCCGAGCTATTTCATCGTCGGTCTGGAGGCCAGCTTCAGCCTGCCCGTGCCCCAGGGATATTATGTGAAGGCGGCGAAGGTGTCGGTCAATGTGACCAACATCGGGGACGAAAAGGGCGTCTCCACCGTGGTCGTTGGCGCGGCCTCGGGGACCTACAACGTATATCCCCTGCCCCCGGTGATGGCCTTCGCGACGATCCAGGCGGATTTCTAGGGCGCGCCGGACGGCGGATTGACTCGCCGCCTCCCCGAGCCTACCCAGGAATGCGTTTTCGCGAGGTTTAAGATGCGTCTCTCACCCCTTACCCATGGAATGCCGGCCACCGCCGCGCCGTCCGGCGGGGTGGGCCGTCGCATCGCTCGCGAGGAGATCGCCGCTTAAGGGTCAGCTAATCAGCCCCCACTAAGCCTCCGCCCCTCCCGAGCCCTGAAGGCGCTTTGGAGGGGTTTTTCATGCCCGTTCTTCCCCCAAAAAACGCTCTCAAGGCTCGGCCCTGAACAAGGTTCACGTCGTGTCCGACGTTATCGACAAGACCGTTCTCGCTACGGCGAAAGCCGCTCACCCCCGCCGCCCGGCGTGGCTTACGGAAGCGCGCGCCATGGTCGTGCTCGCCACGCCCCTGATCCTGACCCAGCTCGCCCAGATGGCCATCGGGACCACCGACCTCATCCTGCTGGGCCGTTTCAGCCAAAGCGCGCTCGCCGCCGCGGCCATTGGCAATACGATCTTTTATCTTGGCTGGCTGGCCGGCGGGGGCCCGGCCGCGGCCGTCGCGCCGATGATCGCTCAACATCTTGGTGCGCGACCCCGCGCTCGAGGCGGCGTTCGAACCTCCCTGCGCATGGGACTGTGGGCGGTCGCCATAACCTCGGCGATCATGATTCCGGTCATGTGGTCGGCCGAGCCGATCCTGAGGGCTCTGGGTCAGGCGCCAGCCCTCGCCCACATGGCGGGCCAGTTCTGTTTCATTCTCGCCTTCGGTCTGCCTTTTGCGGTGGGCTATCAGGCGCTGCGCAACTTCGCCACGGCTCTGGGACGGCCCCGCGCCGCTATGGTGGTCATGATCGTCACCATCGCCTTCAACGCCGTGGCGGGATGGATCCTCATCTTCGGCCATCTGGGCGCGCCGCGCCTGGGCATCGTGGGCTCCGGGCTGGCGACGGCCTCGTCGGCCGTGTTCAGCTTCCTGGCCATGCTGGCGGTCGTCCATGTTGATCCAACCTTGCGCGCCTATCGCGTCACCCGGCGTCTCCACCGCCCCGCGCGGGCCAAGCTGGCTGAAGTGTTTCGCCTCGGCCTGCCGATCGGCATGACCATGACCTTCGAGGCCATGATGTTCAACGCCATGACCCTGCTGATGGGAACCTTCGGGACCGTCAGCCTCGCGGCAAACCAGATCGCGCTGAATGTCGGCTCCATAACCTTCATGGTCCCGCTAGGGATCGGCATGGCCGCAACCGTGCGGGTCGGGATGGCGGCGGGAGCGGGGGACATAGCCGGCGCGCGGCGATCGGGGCTCACGGCGTTTGGCCTGGCGACCTGTTTCATGCTGATCGTGGGGACGCTCATCGCCCTGGAGAGCCGGCCCATCGCCGCGCTTTATCTGCGCAGCGGATCCGCCGCCGACGCGGCGGCCATCGCGCTGGCGGCCCTGTTCCTGAAATGCGCCGCGGGCTTCCAGGTGTTTGACGGGATCCAGGTGGTGGGCGCCTTCTCCCTGCGCGGCCTGAAGGACGCCCGCATGCCCATGATCCTGGCCGGCGGCGCCTATTGGCTGGTGGGCGCGCCCCTGTGTGTGATCCTGGCTCTGAGCCTTCATATGCGGGGCCTGGGGATCTGGATCGGCTTTATTGTGAGCCTGGCCACGGCCGCCACCGCCATGAGCGTGCGCTTCTGGATGTTGACGCGGCCATCCCAGCGCCCCGCCTTTGCGCCCGCGCGGCCAGAGCTTACATAGACGCCATGATCCCGATCCCCGTCACTGTCCTCACCGGCTATCTAGGCGCCGGCAAGACCACCCTGCTCAACCGCATTCTCACCGAAGACCACGGGCGTCGCTACGCCGTGATCGTCAATGAGTTTGGAGAGATCGGCATCGACGGCGACCTTGTCGTTGGCGCGGACGAAGAAGTGTTCGAGATGAACAATGGCTGCGTCTGCTGCACCGTGCGCGGCGACCTGATCCGTGTGGTCCAGGGCCTGATGAAGCGACAGGCCAGCGCCACGCGGGGCTTTGACGCCATTATCATCGAGACCACGGGCCTGGCTGATCCCGGCCCGGTGGCCCAGACCTTCTTCGTGGACGACGAGGTGCGCGCCCGCACCAAGCTGGATTCCGTGACCACCTTGGTGGACGCCCGGCATGTTCTGGCGACCCTGGATGAGAGCCGCGAGGCGCGCGAACAGATCGCCTTCGCCGACCAGATCCTGCTCAACAAGACCGATCTGGTTGAGGCCGCTGAATTGACCCGCATTGAGGCGCGCCTGCGGCGGATGAACCCCTTGGCGGAGATTCATCGCACGGTGCGGGGCGTGATCGATCTGGAGAAGGTGCTGGGCCGGGGCGGGTTTGATCTCGACCGGATCGTGGCCCTGGAGCCGGAGTTTCTAAACCCCGAGCATGGCGAGCCTGGGCACGTCCACGGCCCCGATTGCGGCCATGATGACCACGGCCATGAGCATCATCGCCATGAGCATGACCAAAAGGTCGGAGGCCATGACCACGGCGATGACGTCGCGGGGGTGTCGCTGCGCCTGGACCGGCCCGTGGACGGGAACAAGATTTCAGTCTGGCTCAACGACCTGCTTCAGGCTCAGGGCGCGGATATCCTGCGTGCCAAGGGCATCGTGGATGTGAAGGGCGAACCCAGGCGCCTGGTGTTCCAGGCGGTGCACATGATTCTGGAAGGCGACCTTCAACGCCCCTGGGCCCCCAGCGAGACCCGCGAGAGCCGCATGGTGTTCATCGGCCGAAACCTGGATGAGGCGGCTCTGCGCGCGGGCTTCGAGGCCTGCGCCGCTTAAGATAGGTCTTAGTTCAGGTTCTCGGCGATCAGGCCGATCTTGTAATAGCCATCCAGCTGGAGCTGGTTGATGACGGCCATGAACTCGCCGTACTTCACATGGCGGTCGGCGCGAATAAATACCCGCTCATTGGTGGGGTTGGAGACGCCGAGCGCCTTGGGCAGATCGTAAACCAGCCGGTCCATGGCCGACGCGCGGATGTCGCCCTTGCCGAACGAGACGTAGATCTGGCCCGAGTCATTGATGGAGATGAAGGTCGGGGGCTTGGCGTTGTCGTTCTTCGGCGGCGTGGCCGGGGGAATGTCGATCTTGATGGAGGTGGTGGCGATAGGCGCGACCACCATGAAGATGATCAGAAGCACGAGCATGACGTCCACGAACGGCGTGACGTTCATTTCGCTGTTCTGACCGAGGTCGAACTTGCCGCCGCCGCTCGGACCGATCTTCGCCGCCATGCAAGGCTCCCATTCTGAATTCGCCGGGATGCATTGCGCGGATATTTGCCGATGTAAAGCCCAAGACGCGCTTGCCATACGCCTCGCCAAGCGCGGGGCGCATCGGCTAAGCGGGGCGCCATGGAATTCACCTTCGACGCCTTCGTGACGGGCATTGCCGAGGATGGCGGTCAGGCCGCCTTTGGACTTGGTGATGGGACCGTCCGCTGGACCGATGGCGCCGTGACGGAAGCTCATGACGGGGCCATCCTGCGCATGGCGGCTCATCCCTCGGGCCACGGGGTGATCACCGGCGGGGATGACGGGCGCCTGGTCTGGTCACGTCGGGAAGACGCGGTGGTTCTGGCTGAGGTCAAGATGGGGTGGATCGACGCCCTGGCGGTCTCGCCCGAATCTGGTCTGATCGCCTTTGGCTCCGGGAAAGTCGTGACCGTTTTGTCGGCCAGTGAGGCCGGTTTCACCCGGCGGTTCGCGCATCCCGCTTCGGTGAGCGATCTGGCCTTTGACGCCAAGGGCCGGCGCCTCGCCGCGGCGACCTATGGCGGCGTCGCGCTCTGGTACGCCCGGATCGCCGACCAGCAGCCGGTGATGCTGCGCTGGGCGGGGCCCCATGCCCGGGTGGTCTTCAGCCCCGACGGCCGGTTCGTGGTGTCGGCCTTGCAGGAGCCGGCTCTGCATGTGTGGCGTGTGGCGGACGGAAAGGAAGGCCGGATGGAGGGCGCTTATCAGACCAAGGTCCAGAGCCTGGCCTTCGCCCAGGGCGGCGACTGGCTGGCCAGTTCTGGGAGTGAGAAGGCCGTGCTCTGGCCCTTCATCGGCAAGGACGGGCCCATGGGACGCCAGGCGTTGGAAATGTCCCTGGCCGAGCGGGGCGCGATCACGCGCGCCGCCGCCAAGGGCGACGATCTGATCCTGGGGCTCGATTCGGGAAAGATCCTGGCCCTCAATCTCGACACGGATCGCCAGATCCGCGCCAGGCCAAAAGCGGGCCCGCCCATTTCGGCCCTCGCTATTCTCTCGGATGGCCAGATCGCCTGGGGCGACGAAGCGGGCGGCGCTGGGGTGCTGGCCGCCCCCTGAAGAGATCAGGTGTTGATCACGCTCTCCGCCAGGACCTGGGCGGAGGCGCGGCGGCGGGTGACGATCGTGACGAAGGTCAGGCAACAGGCCATGCCGAGGAAGGTGTTGATGATCATGGGCATGGACATGTCCTCCCGGTGCAGCAGGGTGACGGCCACGAAGATCGCCGTGCCCTCCTGACGGATCATGTGCTCCACCGAGACGGCGATGGTTTCTTTTCGCGTCAGGCGCCCAAGCTTCGAGACAATCAGAGCGATGACGATCGAGGACAGGTTCATGGCGACCACAATGGCCATGAGGCGGCCAAACGAGGCTTTCAGCACGCCGAACTGCTGAACCGTGATCATGGCGAAGACGATGCAGAGGACAACGGTGGCCACGGTCTTGATGGTGGGGGCCACGCGGGCGGCCCATCCGGGCGCCAGGCGGCGGAAGACCATGCCGCAGGCGATGGGGATCAGGGTCACCATGAGAATGTGGCTCAGAGAATCCCACAGCGGAATCTGGATGGGCGCGGCGGCGCCGAAGGCGTGAACCAGGGCCAGATGGGCGATGAAGGGCAGGGTGAAGACATAGATCAGGCTCAAGCTCAGGCTGATGGAGACCGAGAGGGCCACGTCGCCCCCGGCGATATCGGTGAGCAGGTTCGAAAGAATGCCGCTGGGCGTCGTCGCCAAGAGGATCAGCCCCACCACGAGGGCCGGGGTCGGGCCAAACAGCACAGCCAGTAGCGAGCCCGCCGCCGGAACCAGGAAGAGCATGCTGCCTCCCCCCAGCAGGAACGCCCGCCGGCCGCTCACCGCCTTTATGAAGTCGCTGGGGCTGAGGCCGGTCCCCATGGCGAACATGACCGCCCAGAGGGCTATGGGCAGGAGGACGCTGTCGGAGAGGTGCATGACAGTCTGAATGAGGTTCATGGGCTCCTCTGTGAGTTCTGGGGCGCCATGAAGCGGACGACACCCCGCGCGATCCCGGCGGCGGTCATCATCAGGCCCGGCATGTGACGGGCGAAGGCGTAGCCGGCGATGGGGCGCGGCGGCTCCAAGGGAAGGGCGGTCTGATGGGCGCCCGGGGCGTGGAGCCAGAGGGCCAGATCGGCGCCAAGGGCGGTGTTTAAAGCCAGGCCCCGGCCATTGCAGGCCTGGATGGCGATCAGTCCGTCCTCAACCGCGGTGAGACGTGGCAGCAGGCTGGGGTTAAGCCACGCGACCCCCCTCCAGCCGAACTCTAGGGGCGTTCGCTCATAGGCCAGCAAGACGGCGATCAGGCGATCATTGATGGCCCGGTCGAGCTCCTCCCGAGACATATCGCGGGATGCTGGAAGAGCGGTGATCAGCCGTCCCTCGCCGTCGAAACGGATGGAGAAGACATCGGTGGAGGTGTCGGTAAGGGCCTGGCCATAGGGCAGAATTCCGCGCCTCATCGCCGCCGGCAGGCGGGCGGTCGCCACCTGATAGACCGCCAGGGGCAGAAGGGTCTTTTTCAGCGCGGGATGCAGCCCCGCATTGCCGCCACCCGCGCAAAGGACCACACGCCGGGCGGTGACGACGCCCCCGGCGGTGCGCACCTCCCACCCGCCACCTCGGCGCATCAGGGAGACCACGGGACTATCCCGAAACATAGCGACCTTCTCGGACGGTGTTCGGGCGGCCAGGCCCTGGACGAAAGCCACGGGATCGACGCCGCCACCCGTCGGATCGACCAGACAGGCGCTGTAGCCAAGAGCGCCGGTCAGGGACCGGGTCCGCGCGGCGTCAGCGAGCTCCAGATCCTGACGAAACGGGGCCCACTCCGCGATAAGAGATCGCAGACGCTCCTCGCCCTCCCCGCCCGCGACGGGGTTCAAGAACCCGTGCGCTTGGGCGTCGCACGCAATCCCCTCCCCCGTCGCCAGATCAAAGAGGCGCTGACCTGCCACGGCGACAAGCCTCAGGAACCGCTCGCCCCCCTCTGCGCCGAGGCGCGCGATAACGCTGGCCGGGGTGTTGCGCACCAGCTGCGGGGCGATGACGCCGGCGCTGGCGGCCGTTGCGGCGAAGGGCTGGCGCGAGGCCTCAAGCACCACGGCCTCGCTGCCGGCGGCGGCGAGGTGGAAGGCCAGGGATGTGCCCGCCGCCCCCGCGCCCACAATGGCGATGTCGGTATCGAGGGTTCCCTGGAACGGGGCGGTGGCGGGGGGCGGCCGATTGCGCGCGATCCAGAGGGAGGTCCCCCAGGCGGGGGCCGGAGTCATGGTGGGACCCAGGGCGGCTAAGGCGTTCAAAGGATCTGGCTGAAGGTCAGGCGACAGGCGCCCGCCCGGCGGATGGTCATGCAGCCGGCGCGATAGGCCTCGAAATCCTCGGGGTGGACGATGGCGCAGACCGAGGCCATGACCCAGCCCATGGGCATGAACAGGCGCGCGCCGGGGCCATAGAAGAGCCCGATATCGAAGAAGGCGAAAGGCTGGCCCTTGAAGCTGTTTTCCGGGGCGAAGACCACGGCGATCTCCCCGGACTCGGGAAAACTGGTGGCATTCTCCGCAAAGGCGCCTCCCGCGAGCGCGCCCGGCGGAAAGGCCGTGGCGGGGACGGGACAGGAGATCTCCGGGCCCGTCCACATGGCGTGGATCGCGTCAAATGCCGCGCCGGTCCCAGCCAGGGACCACATGGCCTCGGCCGCGCGCGGCGCCTTATCGTCGAGCAAGCTCAGGCGGCACTGGAGGCCCGCGCCCGGTTCGGTCAGCCTTATCTCTCGTGGCACTTAGATCTAACCCCCTAAAAAATCGGCGCCGCTGACAGGATGCGTCCCTTATCTTTCGGTCTCCAGACGCTCCGCCCGCCGCTTCCATCGCCGGGCGCGGAGCACCGTGTCGAGGATCATCCAGGCAAAGCCCAGGGCGCTAACGCCATAGGCCGGCCAGATATAGAGCGCGTATTTGCCCCCCGGCAGGACAAGCGGAGTCACCGGAGCGCGGCCTGCAGGGCCAGGGCGGTGGCGCGGCGGCGCCAGACTTCCGCCCGGGTGCGAGCGAGCCACAGGGCCCCGAAGGCGAAGCTATAGCCAGCGCCGGTGAGGAGGAGGGGCAGCAGATAGACAGGCGCCAGGGCCGGGCCGCCGGGGCGTAGGATGGATTCGCCCTGGTGCAGGGTGTTCCACCATTCCACGGAGAAGTGGATGATGGGCAGATTGATCAGGCCGATGAGGGCCAGGATCTCTCCCGCACGGGCGGCCTTGGCCTCATCATCGATGCTGGCGCGGAGGGCCAGATAAGCCAGGAACAGCAGGAAGAGCACGAGCACCGAAACGAGGCGAGCATCGCCCCAGACCCACCAGGCGCCCCACATGGGACGGCCCCAGAGCGAGCCGGTGACCAGGGCAAGGCCTGTGAAGGCGGCGCCCAGGGGGGCTGCGGCCTTGGCGGCCTGATCAGCCAGGGCGTGGCGAAAGACCAGGGAGATGAAACTCGCCCCGCCGAGGCACCCATAGGCCAGCATAGCCGCCCAAGCCGCGGGCACATGGACGAACATGATCCAGACCGTATCGCCCTGCTGGTAGTCCGGCGGCGCGGAGAGGCCCAGGGTGAGACCCGCCCCGGTCAGAAGGAGGGCCGCCAAACCCAGGATCGGCGCGGCCCAACGCGAGAAGGCCATGAACCGGAGGGGATTGGCCAGGGCGGCGAACATGGGGTTTGCCCTATGCCGTCACAGGGGACCGCGCAAGCCGCGATCCCCTCGCCGATCAGTTCTGGCCGAAACCGCCTGCTCCCGTCGCCGCATTGGGCCCGCCGGGAGGCTCGGCGCGGTCCTGGTAGGCGCCCGGACCGCCTCCCGGGCCGCCTTGGCCATCCTGCGCGCCCATGACGTCGAAGGCGTGCTGCTGGTCGGGACTGAGCTGAGCGTAGAAGGCCTTGGTAGCCTGGACGCGGCTGAGCATGATCCGGCGCATTTCGTCCATCTGGCTCATCATCATGTCCATGCGCTCCGGCGTCGTCATGGCGCGCGCGGCCTCCTGATCATGGCGCATCTTCTGCTCCATGCCGGGCGGCGGAGCGACAGCCTGAACGAAGCTGTTAAGCGCGACGTCCTGGTCGGGACGCAGCCGGAGCCGCTGTCGGAGCTGGCGGGCCATGTCGCTGGGCGAAGGCGTGGGCGGCGGGCCATAGTCATCGGACTGTGGCGGCGGCCCATATGACGGCGGACCGCTTTGCCCATAACCCTGGGGCCCATAACCCTGGGCGAGCGCGGCGCCGGCGAGACAGAACGAAAGGCCGAGGCCGGCGATGGCCAGGCGATGGGGGATTTTGGTCATAGATTAAAGACTCTCCACTCAGCCGTCCCCACCCTCAGAATAGACTAACGCCTTTCCGCGACAAAGCGTCTCATGCGGGCGCTTCTTTAGGACGCCGCGTTTCGGCAGGCGCCGGCCATGGCGAAAGGCGTGAGGGCGGCGGCGGCCAGGGCGTAGGCGGCGAGAAGGCTGAAGGGCGTCAGCCAGGGAAGGCCATTCTGAAAGTTGTCGATGGCCGCGCCGCCGAAGATTACCGGCGGGGTGAGCAATGGCAGGACGATGACGGCGATGAGCAGGCCGCCACGTCGGCTGGCCAGGGCCAAGGCGGCGCCGGCTCCGCCCAGAAAGGCGAAGGCAAGCCCGCCAAGCGCGGCGGCGGCGGCGATGATCGGCGCCGCGGCCGGCTTCGCGCCCAGCGCGATGGCCCCGATCGGCGCGGCGAGAGCCAGGGGCGCCCCGGTGACAAGCCATTGGGCCAGGCACTTCACCGCCGCCACCGCTTCCAGAGGGAGGGGCCCCAGACTCAGCAGATCCAGCGCGCCGTCCTCGAAATCAGGCTCGAACATCCGGTCGAGGGAGAGGAGGCTCGCCAGGGCCAGAAGCACCCAGGCCGCGCCCGCCGCCACCCGCGCCAGGCGGGCGGGCTCCGGCCCGAGGGACAGGGGCAGCATGACCACGGCCGCGGCGAAGAAGCCGAGGGCCAGGAGCGGACCGCCGCCCCGCGCCCAGGCCAGGGCCAGCTCCCGTCGTAGGAGGACCATGAGGAGCCTCACGCGCCGACCCTGATCTGTCGCGCCGGGATCGGCAGGGGATCATGGACAGCGGCGAGGATCAGGCCGCCGCGAGCCAGATGCTCCCCCATGATCTGGCCGAAAAGCCTACGGGACTCCGCATCCAGGGGCGAGAGGGGCTCATCGAGAAGCCAGAGGGCCCGTGGGCTGGCGATCAGTCGCGCCAGGGCGAGGCGGCGCCTCTGGCCTGCGGAGAGGACGCGAACAGGGAGATTCAAGAGGCGGGTGAGACCCATCCGCGCCGCCGCGTGCTCAGCGCTCGCACGGTCGCCACCGGTCCAGAGCACCTGAAACTCCAGCTCCGCCCCCGCGGCGCGCGCGCCCTTGAGCCCATCCTGGTGGCCGACCAGATGGCAGGCCTCACGTCGGGCGTCGTCGTTTGGCAGATCTCCACGCACGCCCTCGAACCGCACTGTCCCGGCCAGGGGCGCGGTGAGGCCCGCCACCACGCGCAGTAAGGTCGTCTTCCCCGCCCCATTGGCCCCGGTGAGGGCCACGGCCTCTCCCGCGACAACGCGGGCGCTCAGCTTCGAAAAAAGGATGCGCTCGCCCCGCTGCACGGCGAGGTCGTCCATGTCGACAGCTCTGATCACGCGCGGGTCCGGCGAAGCCTGAGGCATGCCGCGTGGTTAGAGGGGACAGGAGAAGGCGGCAAGCGGATGGCCCAGGGAGGCTTCCGGCTGCGCCAAGTGGACGCGCCGGGGCCCTGGAGCTAAGAGAAGCGCGGCCGCACGGGGACGACGCCGCGCGATGAGGACGCTGTGGGTCCTGATCGGCATGCGCGCGATCCTCCGAACCGATTTTCGGACGGCCTGGACCGTGAAGAAAAGGACTTCCCATCATGCCATCGCTAGACAGCTACCAAACCCGCCGCGCCCTCGCGGTCGGCGAAACGACCTATGACTATTACAGCCTGCGCGCAGCTGAAGACGCCGGGCTGTCCGGCATCGGCGCCCTTCCCGTCTCCATGAAGGTGCTGCTGGAGAATCTGCTGCGCCACGAAGACGGCAAGGCGGTGCGCAAGGCGGACATCGAGGCCTTCGCCGCCTGGCTCGAAAACAAGGGCGCGGCCCAGCACGAGATCAGCTTTCGCCCGGCGCGGGTCCTGATGCAGGATTTCACGGGTGTGCCCGCGGTGGTCGATCTGGCCGCCATGCGCGACGCGCTCGCCAAGCTCGGCGGCGATCCGCAGAAGATCAATCCGCTGAACCCCGTGGATCTGGTGATCGATCACTCCGTCATGGTGGACTATTTCGGCACGCCCGAGAGCTTCGCGGAAAATGTGGCCCGGGAATATGAGCGCAATATCGAGCGCTATCGCTTCCTGCGCTGGGGCTCGTCGGCCTTCAATAATTTCCGTGTCGTGCCGCCCGGCACCGGCATCTGCCACCAGGTCAATCTGGAGCATCTGGCCCAGACCGTCTGGACCCAGGCCGCCGAAGGCGAAAACACCCTGGCTTACCCGGACACTGTCGTCGGCACCGACAGCCACACCACCATGGTCAATGGCCTTTCAGTCCTGGGATGGGGCGTGGGGGGCATCGAGGCGGAGGCGGCCATGCTGGGTCAGCCGATCCCCATGCTGCTGCCGGAGGTCATCGGCTTCCATCTCACCGGCGCCCTGCCCGAAGGCGCCACGGCCACCGATCTTGTCCTGACCGTCACCCAATTGCTGCGCAAGCGCGGCGTCGTGGGCAAGTTCGTGGAATATTTCGGCGAAGGGCTAGATAGCCTCACGGTGGAAGATCAGGCGACCATCGCCAATATGGCCCCTGAATATGGCGCCACCTGCGGCTTCTTCCCGGTGACCCGCGCCACCATCGACTATCTGGCGGCGACGGGCCGGGCGCCCGAACGGGTGGCTCTGGTGGAGGCCTATGCCAAGGAACAGGGCCTGTGGGTCGAGCCCGGCATGGCGCCGCCCGTTTTCACCGACACCCTGGAGCTCGATCTCTCCACCGTCCTTCCCTCCCTGGCTGGCCCCAAGCGGCCGCAGGACCGGGTGCTTCTCAGCGATGCGGCGGCGAGCTTCAGCCACGCCCTCTCAAGCGAGTTCGGCAAGACCGAAGAGACGGCGCCGGTGCGCGTCGGGGTCGAGGGGGCGGGCCACGATGTGGGCAATGGCGATGTGGTGATCGCCGCCATCACCTCCTGCACCAATACGTCCAATCCCAGCGTCCTGATCGCCGCCGGCCTTTTGGCCCGCAACGCCGTGGCCAAGGGTCTGAGCGTCAAGCCCTGGGTGAAGACATCCCTGGCGCCCGGATCGCAGGTGGTGACCGACTATCTGGACAAGGCGGGCCTCACCGCGCCGCTGAACCAGCTGGGCTTCAATCTGGTGGGCTATGGCTGCACCACNNACCACCTGCATCGGCAATTCGGGGCCCCTGGCGGAGCCGATTTCCAAGGCGGTGCAGGATGGCGATCTGGTGGCTGTGTCGGTCCTTTCCGGCAATCGCAATTTCGAGGGTCGGGTGAACCCCGACGTCAGGGCCAATTATCTGGCCTCACCGCCCCTGGTGGTCGCCTACGCCCTGGCCGGCTCCATGCTCACGGACCTGGACACCCAGCCGCTCGGCCAAGGTTCGGACGGGGCGGATGTGTTCCTGAAAGACATCTGGCCCACCAATGAGGAAGTCGCGGAGACCCAGCGCGGCGTGGTCACCCAGGCCATGTTCGAAGAGCGGTATGGCGATGTCTTCAAGGGCGACAAGAACTGGCAGGCCATCGCCGTGTCTGGCGGGGAAACCTATGGCTGGGAGATGGGCTCGACCTATGTTCAGAACCCGCCCTATTTCGAGGGCCTGACCATGGAGCCCGAGCCGGTCAAGGATGTGATCGAGGCTCGGATCCTCGGCATCTTCGGCGATTCCATCACCACCGACCACATCNNATGATGCGCGGCACCTTCGCCAATATCCGCATCCGCAACAAGATCACGCCCCAGATCGAGGGCGGCGTCACCCGCCACTTCCCCTCGGGGGAGGTGATGTCGATCTATGAGGCGGCCATGCGCTACAAGGCCGAAGGCCGGGGCTGCGTGGTCTTCGCCGGCAAGGAATATGGCACCGGCTCCTCGCGGGACTGGGCGGCCAAGGGCGCCAAGCTCCTGGGCGTGCGGGCGGTGATCGCCGAGAGCTTCGAGCGCATCCATCGCTCCAATCTGGTGGGCATGGGGGTGCTTCCGCTGCAGTTCATGGCCGACGGCTGGCAGAGGCTGAACCTTAACGGCGACGAGATCGTCACCATCCGCGACCTGGATGGCATCGCCCCGCGCCGCCAATTGATGGTGGAGCTCTATCGCCCCACGGACGGCAAGATCGCCCGCTTCCCCGTGCGCTGCCGCATCGATACAGCCACCGAGCTGGACTATTTCCAGAATGGCGGCGTGCTGAACTTCGTGCTGCGCAATCTCGCGCGTCCGGCGGCCTGAAGGCTCACAACTTCGTGAACCGATTTGCCCCGCAGTTACGTCTATGCCCGAGGGCATGAAACGCACGGCGGTTCTGCTGGCGCTCGGCGCCCTGGCTCTGGTCCCGCTTGGGCTGGCGCCGGGGTCCGCCTTGGCGTTGGCGCGCCGTCATCTGGTGGTGGCGGAGCTGTTCACGGCCCAGGGCTGCGTCTCCTGCGATAAGGCGAGCGGGCCCTTCGCCGATCTGGCGGACCGGCCGGATGTGATCGCCCTCACCCTGCCGGTGGACTATTGGGATTATCTGGGGTGGCGCGACACCTTCGCCATGGCGGATTTCACCGCGCGGCAGAAGGCCTATGAGCGGCATTTCGGCCTGCGCGATGTCTATACGCCCCAGCTTGTGGTGAACGGGGCGGCCCAGGCGAGTGGTGACGACGCCGCCGCCGTCACGGGCCTGATCGCCGAGGCGCGCCACGATCTGGACCACGGCCCCCTCATCAAGGTGCGGCGGGACGGGCGGCTCTCCATCGGCGTGGGCCCGCGTCCCAAAGGCGGCGCGGAGGTCTGGCTGATGCGATATGACCCCACGTCGCACGATGTTCAGGTGAAGGGCGGGGACAATCACGGCGCTGTGGTGACCTATCGCCATGTGGTGCGTCAGCTTGTGCGGCTCGGCGCCTGGACCGGTCATGAGGCGGCGTTCAAGATCCCTGCCGCCGACACCGAGGGAACGAGGACCCTAATTCTCGTGCAAGGCGCCCATGGCGGCAAGATCATCGCCGCGCGGGTTCTGCCCGGGCCCCAGGCCTGAGGCCTTCCGTTCAAGACGGATTCTGAAAGAGGGGAAGGTGTCGGCTGATCGCACGCCCGCGAGTCCGAGGGCTGGGGGGGCTGTTCAGTAACCGGAGCCGTGTGCGCCGATCAGCCGACAAGGATGTTATGGCGAGGGTTTCCGGCGGGGAGCGGACGGAACTAAGGTCATTTCGAGACACGATCCGCCCCAGATGACCATTGCGCCACGGAAGGGACGCCTTAAGCTCCCCTCATGACTTTGGACGCCGTTCCGCATCCGCGCCCCCACGCCCCGGTAAAGAGCGTGTTTTTCAACCGCCTCGAGATCAACCAGCTGATGCAGCTCTATGGGCGCATGGTGGCGGCGGGCCATTGGCGGGACTACGCCTTCGACGGCCTCACGGAGGCGGCCGTGTTCTCCGTTTTCAGACGGGCCTCCGAGGCGCCCATCTATCGAATCGAAAAGCGGCCGTCCCTTGCGGCGCGCCAGGGCGCCTGGACGGTTGTGGCCCAGGGCGGGCTGATCCTGCGGCGCGGCCACGAGCTGGCCCAAGTCCTCCGCGTCTTCGACCGCTCGCGGTTCGCGGTGGTCTCGCCATAGAAAAAAGCCCCGACCGTGAGGCCGGGGCTTCCTTGAGAGATCCGAAATTCCGGATCAGATCTTAGCGCCGCGAACCGCCCATGAAGAAGAGCAGGAAGCGGAAGAGGTTGATGAAATCCAGATAGAGGCTGAGCGCGCCGTA
>PLFA01000101.1 GCA_003136615.1 Caulobacteraceae bacterium
GTGCGCCGGTCGGTGAAGAGGATCGGCGTCTCGTTGAGAAACAGCGGCCGATAAAGCTCGGTCATCACCGGCCGGGCCCGCTCATCCTCCAGCCCCACAACCACCCGGTCGGGCCGCTTGAAATCATCGATGGCCGCGCCCTCGCGCAGGAACTCCGGGTTGGAGACCACGGCCAGATCCGCCTCCGGCGCCGCCCGGCGCAGGATCTCCTCGATCTCGTCGCCCGTCCCCACCGGCACGGTCGATTTGGTGACGACGACGGTGAAGCCCTGGAGCGCCGGCGCGATCTCCTCCGCCGCCGCGTGGACGTAGGAAAGATCCGCATAGCCATCGCCGCGCCGCGACGGCGTTCCGACCGCGATGAAAACGGCGTCCGCCTGCGCCAGGGCCTGTTTGTCCTCCGTGCCGAAGAACAGCCGACCCGCTTCCACGTTGCGCTTTACGAGATCCTCGAGGCCCGGCTCATAGATCGGCATGACCCCGGCCTTCAGGCCCGCGATCTTGGCCTGATCCTTGTCGAGGCAGGTGACGATATGGCCGAAGTCGGCGAAGCACGCCCCGGACACCAGACCGACATAGCCGGTCCCGATCATCACCACGCGCATGCAGGGGCCCTAAAGAGTTGAGAGGCCGCGAGGCCCGGTCGCGCGGGCTCTATGCCCCAGGCCCCCGTCCCGGTCCATTCTTCCTTAAGTCCATTCTTCCCCGCCCTTCTTGAGGGAAATCCGCGCCCAGGCGCCTTCCGCTTAGGGAACGACGGGCGGCGCGGGGGATTATCTTAGGGCTGGAGACGCTTAGGTCTCGGGCGATCCGCCCTGACGCCTCGACGATCACCGGCGCGCGGCGGGCAGTGCAAGCGTTTAGAGGAGCGCGTCTCCGATGAAATGGGATAAAGCCGGCCGCTTCAGCGCCGTGGGCTTCGCGGAGGCGCCGGTGTTTCCCCGGGCGCCGGTCATGGACCGTGATGGCCACGAGGAACGCCCCGTCGTCTTCGTGGTGGATGACGACTATTTCGCGCGCACCGCCGTTCGCATCATGCTGGAGGATGCGGATTTGCAGGTCCAGGAATTCGAAACCTGCGAGGCTTTCCTCGCGGCCTATCAGCCACGCGCCGAATGCTGTCTCGTCCTCGACCTGCACCTCCCCGGCATGGGCGGGATCGACCTGCTTCGCCAGATGAGCCGCGACGCCGCCCCGCCCACGGTCGTCATCAGCGGCGATAGCGCGATTTCCGAAGCCGTGACCTCGATGAAGATTGGGGCCACCGATTTCATTGAGAAGCCCGTGCGCGAAGCGACGCTGCTGGAGAGCGTTCGCGCGGCGCTGAGACGCTCAAAGCTCCTTGATTCGGCCTCGCACCTCAAGGAAGTCGCCGTCGAACACCTCTCCGAGCTCACCGCCCGGCAACGCCAGGTCCTGGGGCTCGTTCTGGCCGGACACGCCAGCAAAACCATCGCCTATCACCTGGGGATCAGCCAACGCACCGTGGAAAACCACCGGGCCGTCATCATGCACAAGACCGGCGCCAGATCCCTCCCCGCCCTCGCCCGCCTCGCCATCGCCGCCTCCCCCTACAGGCAGGACACCGCGGCCTAAGGTTTCCTCCCCCGCTTCTCCTCCTCTCTCCGTCATCCCGCAAAGACGCGCAGCGGCTTATGCGGGACCCAGGTGACGGGATGCGACGCCACGGTTCGCGAACTTTGAAATTGTAGCCGGTCCCTTGGGTCCCGCATCTTCGCTCCGCTTCGTGCGGGATGACGAGGTTGGGGGCGCTCGCGGGGGAAGAGAAAATCCTAGGTACATTCCGAGGCCTGACGGGAAGAACCCCGGCGCGCATAGGTTGGGGCTGTCCACCTTCCCCAAGAAAGCTGACCCTTATGTCGCGCGCCATCAAAAACCCCCTCGCCATCATGGCTGCTCTGGGGGCCCTCGGCCTCGCCGGTTCGGCGCTCGCCGCGACGGGGACGACGACCATGCACCACCATCATCACGTTTCCAGCTACGCCCAGATGAAGGCTGAGACGATCGACGAGCGCATCGCCACCCTTCACGCCGAGTTGATGATCACGCCCGATGAGGAAACGAACTGGCGCGCCGTGGCCGACACCATGCGTGCGAACGACATGGCCATGCAGAAAATGGTCGCCGATAACAAGGCGGCGATGCAGCCAGGTATGGTCAGCAGCGCCGTGGATGATCTGAAGACCTACCAAAAGTTCAATCAGGCCCACGTGGACGGGTTGAAGGATCTCATCTCCTCCTTCGAAACCCTCTATGCGGCCATGCCCATGGACCAGAGGATTCTGGCCGACAGCGTTTTCCATAAGTTCAACCGAGGCAGTCTGCGCGCCGCCGCCTGATCGGCCCCGCACTCGCCCCACATCAACTCGTGTCATTTAGCCCAACGCTTTTTAGGAGGTCGTCATGACCTGCGCCCATTCATCTAAGAGTTCGACCTCATCCAAACTTGGCGTCGGCCTCGCCCTCGCCTCCTGTCTGGCCTTAAGCGCCTTTGCCGGATCAGCCATCGCCCAACATGGCGGTGGCGGCCATGGCGGCGGCGGCGGCCATGGCGGTGGCGGTGGCGGGCATGCAGGCGGCGGCGGCCATGGCGGCGGCGGTCACGGCGGCGGCTATCATGGCGGCGGGGGTTATCGCGGTGGCGGCTATGGCTGGGGCGGCGGCTATTACCCTGGTGACGCCCTGATCTTTGGCTCGCCTTATTGCGCACCCCCTTTGGTCTATGGCCGCGGTTACTATGACCGCCGTTATTATCGCAACGGCGATTACTGCTACTAACCGCCGCGCCGAAGAAAGACTCACGTCATGGCCATGCTTTTCACCTACGCCATCCCCCTGATCATCTTCCTCCTCGTCCTATGCGGGATCTCGGCGGTGAAGATCCTGCGGCAATATCAGCGCGCCGTGGTCTTTACGCTCGGCAAATTCACCGGGGCGAAGGGGCCGGGTCTGGTGATCCTCGTCCCCCTGATCCAGGAAATGGTCCGCGTCGATCTGCGCATCCAGGTGATCGAAATTCCGACCCAGGATGTGATCTCCAAGGACAANNGCGGTGCTCTATTTCCGCGTGGTAGACCCGGAACGGGCGATCATCGAGGTGCAGGATTATCTGCCCGCCACCAATATGCTGGCCCAGACCACCCTGCGCGCGGTCCTCGGCAAGCACGACCTCGATGAGATGCTGTCGGAGCGCAAGAAGCTCAGCGAGGACGTCCAGAGCATCCTTGACGCCCAGACCGAGGCCTGGGGGATCAAGGTCAGCAATGTGGAAATCCGCACCATCGAGCTGACCGAAAATATGGTGCGCGCCATCGCCAAACAGGCCGAGGCCGAACGGGACCGCCGCGCCAAGATCATCCACGCCCAGGCGGAATTCCAGGCCTCCCAGACCCTGGTCGACGCCGCCCAGATCCTCTCCAGCATCCCGGCGGCCATGCAGCTCCGCTACCTCCAGACCCTCACGGAAATCGGCGCCGAGCAGAACTCGACCGTTGTCTTCCCCATGCCCATCGACATCATCAAACCCTTCCTCAGCATCCTTGACCGCGACGCCGCCCCCGGCCCCCCGGTTACAGTCGGCCCCCGCCCCAACGGGGGCGTTCTCCCCGCCGGCTCGACCCACGAGATCACGAAGATCGAGGCGTGATGTCTCGTCCCCGCTGCGTCTCCCCTATCCGTCATCCCGCAAAGGCGCGCAGCGGCTTATGCGGGACCCAGGAGACGGGATGGGGCGCGGCGGTTCGCGAACCCAAGCATCGCAACCGGTCCCCTGGGTCCCGCATCTCCGCTTCGCTACGTGCGGGATGACGTGAAAAGGAGAGCTAGCCCCTCTCCTCCCCCTAATGCGAGATAAACAGGCTCGGGCCCTTGGCCTGGAGGAGGCTGCGGGTGGTGCCGCCGAAGATGAACTCTTGCAGGCGCGGGTGACCAAAGGCGCCGGCGACGAGGATCTCCGCGCTGGCCGCCTTCGTCGCCGCCAGAAGCTGCGCGGCGGGATCGCCGGAGCCGGGCAGGATCTCCACCGAGGAGGTGACGCCCCGCGTTTTCAAAAAATGCTGCAGGGCCCGGGGATCTGACTTGCGCACAGAGGCTTCCGGCGCGGTGAGGATCACGACCGCGCTGGCCTTCTGGAGCAGGGGCAAGGCGGTGCGCAGGGCCCGACTGGCCTCCTTGCCACCATCCCAGGCGACGGCCGTGACGCCCCCGACCTTCAATCCCTCCCGCGCCACCAGGGTCGGACGCTGCTCATCGGCGACAATCTGCTGAAAGGCCTGGGCGAGGGCCCCCTTCCCCCGCGCCGGACCATCGTCGAAGACCACCACATCCGACAGCCGTCCCTCCATGGCCAGCGCCGCCCAGACCGGCGAGGTGAGGGCCAAAAAGCTCGTTTTCCCATAGCCGCAGGCCTTCGCATGGGTCTTGGCCGCGGTTTCGCCAGCAATGGCCGCGTCGCGCAGGCTGTCCAAGGCCGAGGGCTGCACCCCTCCCATATAGCCGTCCCCCATCCAGGGCATCAGGTCGGCCACGTCCGCCGGCGCATAGACCGCCGCCAGCTCGGCGCCGAAGGCCTCCGCCACCTTGGCGCCGGCGCTCAAGGCCCGCGCGTCGCCCTCGCCGCCGGTCAAGGGGACCATGATCCTCGCCCAATCCATCGACGCTGCTCCTGTATCTCGCTACACTGGACAGCTTCACGGAGTCGCCATCACTCCTGTCAAGCTGAACGCGCGAGAGGTCATTGCGAACCATGACCCCTATCCACCACCGTCATCCCGGAAAGGCGCGCAGCGACTTATCCGGGACCCAGGGGACTGGATCGCACGTCGCAACGGCGAACCGCGGCGCTTCAACCGGTCTCCTGGGTCCCGCATCTCCGCTTCGCTGCGTGCGGGATGACGATAATACTCAAGGTCCTTTCACCCGGCGTTCTGCCCCTAAGGCCATCCCATGCTGAGGTTCTCGCAGAAGCTGGATCGGGCCTGGGCCGTTTCCGGGACCTCGCTCTGCGTGGGCCTGGATCCGGTCATCGCTCGCATGCCGCCCGAGATCCGAATTGCGCCGCGCCCGGTCCTGGCCTTCAACAGGTTCATCATCGACGCCGTGGGCGATCTGGTCTGCGCCTTCAAGCCGCAATTCGCCCATCACGCCGCCGAGGCCGCGGAGAGCGATCTGGCCGAGACCATCGCCTATATCCGCAAGACCCGGCCGGGTGTCCTGATCATCCTGGACGCCAAGCGCGGCGATATCGGCTCGACGGCGGAGATGTATGCCCGGGAAGCCTTTGATCGCTACGACGCCGACGCCGTGACAGTGAACCCCTTCATGGGCGATGACGCGGTGCTGCCCTTCCTCACGCGGCCGGATCGCGGGGCGGTGGTGCTCTGCCGCACCAGCAACCCCGACGCGGCCCGCGTTCAGGGCCTGAACAGTAGCGGCGAGCCCCTCTTCGCCGCCCTCGCCCGGCGCGCCGAAACGGTGTGGAACCGGGACGGCAATGTCATGCTTGTCGTGGGCGCCACGGCGCCGGAGGATCTGGCCACGGTCCGCGCCGCCGCGCCGAGCCTCCCCTTCCTCGTTCCCGGCGTCGGCGAACAGGGCGGCTCAGCCGAGGAGGTGGTCCGTCGTGGCGCGAGAGCCGACGGCTCCGGCCTTATCGTCTCCGTCTCCCGCGCCATCCTCCACGCCGGCGACGCCAACGCAGTGCGCGCCGCCGCCCTGCGCTTTCACGCGGAGCTTAAGACGCGAGAGGCGGTGGGCTAACCTCCTCCCCCGCTTCGACCCTCCTCGGGGAGGAGAAGCTACCGGCACTTCTCCACTTCGTGGTGGTGAACCGTCACCGTCCGGCAGAGCGAGGCGTGGCGACGGGGAGGCCCGGCCTCCACGACGGCGGCCTTGGCGTGATGGCGGGCGTGGCCCTTGGCGGCGTGGCGGGATCCGGCCTTGGCTTTCCCCGCCCCCTTGCCGACGTGGCTCTTGGCCGCGTGATGCGTCGCGGCCTTATGATGAGGCTTCACGGCAGCCCGCGTCACGGCCCCCGCCGGCGCCGCCCCGGCGATGATGAGGAGGAACGCCAGGGCCAATCCGGCGCGCGAAGTCTTCAACTCGTTCACTTTAAAAGCGTCCCCTTGGAATGGATCCCGGGCGCCATCACGCGCCCTCGCGAAGCCGTTTCAACACCATGGGGACGAGGTCCGGCAAGTCCTCGCTGATCAGGCCGGGCCCAAAAGCGTTCGCGCAGGCGCTGTGGATCCAGGCGCCCGCGCAGGCGGCGAGGAAACTCTCCATCCCTTGCGCCATCAGGCCGCCGATCAGCCCGGTGAGGACGTCCCCCGAGCCGGCCGTCGCCAGCCAGGGCGATCCGTTGGTATTGACCGCCGCCCGCCCGTCCGGCGCGGCGATCACGGTGTCTGGCCCTTTGAGCAGGACCACCGCCTGGGCGCTGGCCGCCGCCGCCCGCGTCGCCGAGATCCGCTCGGGGGCGTTCTTGAGAAACCCTGGAAACACCCGCTCGAATTCCCCCTGATGGGGGGTGAGCACATCATCGCGGTCCAGAACCGAGAACAGCTCCTCGGGCTCCTCGCGAAAGACGGTGAGGCCGTCCGCGTCGATCACCAGCGCCGCGCCCGTGCGGGCCAGGGCCAGGACATTGGCGAGGGTCGCCTCGGAGACGCCCGCGGCGGGGCCGATCACGGCGGCTTCGAGCCGGGAGCCGGCGGCCTCCAGCTCCAGATCGGTCTCGAAGGGCTCCAGCATGATCGCCTCCAGATGGGCGGCGTTGACGGTAAGGGATTCCGGCGGCGAGAGGAGGGTCACGAGGCCCGCCCCCACGCGAAGCCCCGCCCGGGCCGCCAGACGCGCCGCCCCCGTGCTCCAGGCCTCCCCGCTCACCACGCCCAAACGCCCCCGCGCGTGCTTATGGGTGGCGATCGCCGGCCAGGGGAACTTGGCGAGCCAGAGGTCCGGCCCGTTCTCGAAGAGGTGAGACTTGGTCCGGCCCAATCCGATATCGGCGACGACCACTTCGCCGCAGAGGCTTCGGCCGGGCTGCAGCACATGGGCCGGCTTCTTGGCGTGAAAGGTCACCGTCAGATCAGCGCGGAAGCAGGCCGGGCCGAGGGGCTGGCCCGTATCGCCCGCGAGACCCGTGGGCGTATCCAGGGCGACGACGCTGGGCCGCGACCGCTCCAGGGCATGGGCGAGGCGCCCCAGTTGCGGCGCCAGGGGCCGGTCAAGGCCAGCGCCGAAGAGGGCGTCCACCACCAGGCGCGCCTCGCCCGCCGTCTGAGCCAGGGGCGCCACGTCGCCCGTCCACGCCTCCCGCATCGCCTGTGCGTCGGGGGTCTTGGGGGTCCCCAGCGCCTCCACGCTGACCGGCCACCCGGCCTCGGCCAGGCGCCTAGCGACCACATAGCCGTCGCCGCCATTGTTGCCCGGCCCGCAAAGGACGCGCGCGGGCTGCATCGGAAAGCGGGCGATGATGGCCTCGGCGGCGGCCGCGCCCGCCCGCTCCATCAGGGCGAGGCTGGCTGTCCCGCCGGCCACGGCGGCGGCGTCGGCGGCCCGCATCTCCGCCACGGTCAAGATCTCGTTCGCAGTCATGGCCTAATTAACGCGCGTCACGGCCTCAGCGCCAAGCCGCGTCAGACGCAGCTCCCCCTGGGCGATCTCAAATTCGGAGCAGGAGACGTGGTCAGGCCGGAAAACGATCACCGCGTCCTGGCCTTGGATGAGCGACATGACCCCATTGATGGCGATGAAATGGCTGAACACCGCCCCGCCAGCCCGGCTCATCAAGGCCCGCGCCACATTCCGCCGCCAGGCCTCATAGTCGATATCCCCGACGATCCCCGCCCACGTCCCCGCCATAACCTCCCGCAGCCAGACGGGTCTTTCCTCAAGGCTGAGGCCAGCGGGTGTCGGAATCTCCCCCACCGCCGGATCGATCTCCACGGTCACGCCCAGGGCGTCCGCCAGGGGTTGGGCGGTTTCCCGGCATCGCCGCAGGGGCGAACTCACCACGAATCTCGGCCGCTCTCCCGGCGCCAGGGCCATCAGCGTCTCCGCCACTCTCCGGGCCTGATCCCGCCCCGTCTCGTCCAGCCCCGGATCCGGATCCGCCTCCCCCCAGACCGAGGCCGGCTTGCCATGGCGGATGAGATAGATCCTGTCCGTCATTTGAGGCTCTCCGCTTAAAGGATAGGGACTTCCCACGTCCCCCGCCCAAGGTAAAGGCGGAAGAAAGTGACAAACCGATAACACCTGAACTCCCCGTCCCCCGTTTCGGCGGGGGAGGGGGAGCCCAGAACGGGGTGGAGGGGGACATTGCAGCAAGATAGTCTCTAAGGTTACCCGCAGCCACTCTCCTCCCCCGCCGGAGCGGGGGAGGAGAAGCGCCTTGACTCGGCGATCGCATTATGCAATAATCTAGTTAATGTATTACGACGCCAACATACCCGGCCAACCTGATCCGCGCGTCGCCCGCACGGAGCGGAGGCTTTGCAAGCTGGAGGAAGCGTCGGATCGTGCGGCGGAGCTCATGAACGCGCTGGCCGACCAGGCCCGCGCGGCGGCGAAAGCCCCATCACCCCCGCCAACGGCCCGCGATCTGGCCGAAGCCTTCAACCGCGTGTGCCGCAATTTGCGCCTCATCGTGGCGCTTGAGGCCAGGTTCGACGACTATCTCGCCGCTCTGGTCGCGGGCGACCCGTCCGCCGAATTCTGGCCCAGACGCGCGCGCCAAACCGCCC
The DNA here is from genome assembly GCA_003136615.1 of Caulobacteraceae bacterium. GTDB lineage: Bacteria > Pseudomonadota > Alphaproteobacteria > Caulobacterales > Caulobacteraceae > Acaudatibacter. The sequence goes on from PLFA01000101.1 coordinate 8,766, forward strand.
GCG
>PLFA01000109.1 GCA_003136615.1 Caulobacteraceae bacterium
TGGTGCAGCCAGACCATGAAGGACAGGACGCAGATCGCCAGGGTGGCGATGACCATCGACCGGTAGCCAAAGAGCGGCTTGCCCGAAAAGGTCGAGATCACTTCGGAGAAGACGCCGAAGGCCGGCAATATGAGGATGTAGACCTCCGGATGCCCCCAGGCCCAGATGAGGTTGATGAACATCATCGGGTTCCCGCCGAGACCAACGGTGAAGAAATGGAAGCCCAGATAGCGATCAAGCAGCAACATCGCCAACGTCGCCGTGAGGATCGGGAAGGCGGCGACGATCAGGAGGTTTGACGCGAGAGCCGTCCAGCAGAACATCGGCATGCGCATATAGCTCATGCCCGGCGCGCGCATTTTCAGGATGGTTGTGACGAAGTTGATGCCGGTCAGAAGTGTGCCGACGCCAGCGATCTGCAGCGCCCAGAGGTCGTAATCGACCCCGACCCCCGGCGAGTAAGCCAGCTCGGACAGCGGGGGGTATAGCAGCCAGCCCGTCTTGGCGAACTCGCCGATGACCAGCGACATGTTGACCAGCAGTACACCCGAGGCGGTGAGCCAGAAGCTCACGGAATTGAACGTGGGAAAAGCGACATCGCGGGCGCCGAGCTGCAGCGGCAGCACGAAATTCATCAGGCCGATCATGAAGGGCATGGCCACGAAGAAGATNNATCATGATCGTGCCGTGGGCCGAGAAGATCTGGTCATAGTGCGCCGGCGGCAGATAGCCCTGGGAGTGGAAGGCCAGGGCCTGCTGGCTGCGCATGAGGGTGGCGTCGGAAAAGCCGCGCAGCAGCATCACCAGGGCCAAGAGACAGTACATAACCCCGATGCGCTTATGGTCGACCGAGGTGATCCATTCCCGCCAGAGATAGGTCCAATGGCCTTTCACGGTGACCCAGGTCAGCAGGCCGCCCATGGCGAGGATCATGACCAAGGACGCGGCCATGGCGAGGGGCTGATCAAGAGGAATGGCCGACCAGGTGAGCTTGCCGAACATCAGATCCCCTTCCGCGGGGTGGCGGAGACGCCGCCGCTGGCGATGGTCTCGAAGAGGCCCGGCTGGACAGCCCGATAGGTCCCCGGCCTGACATTGAGAGTCGGTCGGGCGAGGACCCCATAGGCCGCCTTGTCCAGCGTGGGTCCCGCTTGCTTTGTCCGGGCCACCCACTGGGCGTAGGCGCCGGGGTCCAGGGCGCGGACCTGGAAATGCATGTCGGCGAATCCATCGCCGCTGAACTGTGCTGAAAGCCCCGGATAGAGGCCCGCCCGATCAGCCTTGAGGCTGAGCTGGGTGGTCATGCCCGCCATGGTGTAGATTTGGCTGCCGAGCTGGGGCACGAAAAAGCTGTTCATCACCCCGGACGAGGTGAGCCGGAAGTGCACCGGAACGCCGACCGGGATAACCAATTCGTTGACCGTGGCGATCCCGGCGTCGGGGTAAAGAAACAGCCATTTCCAATCGAGGGACACCACCTGCACCTCGACGGGTTTCAGAGGCGAGGGGAGCGCTTTGTAGGGATCCAGGGCGTGAGATCCGAACCAGGCAATGCCGCCAAGGAATGTGACGACGAGCAGCGGGACCGCCCAGACCAGAAGCTCGAGCTGTCCCGAAAAGGCCCAATCCGGCCGGTAGGTCGCCCGCCTATTCCCGGCCCGGAACCACCAGCCGAAGGCGAGGATGGCGATGATCGTCGGCGCGACGATCGCTAACATGATCGCCACGGAATCGATGAGGATTAGCTTTTCCGCAGCGCCAACCGGGCCTTGGGGGCCCAGCACCCCGACGCACCCTGTAAGGGGCGCAAGCATCAGGGTCGCCGCGAGTTTCGCGCGGCTCAAAGATACGACCGATGGGCATCGCCGCGATGAAATGATGACATCGGCGCCCCCTTACCCATGGCAGACGGACCGTCGCTTACGCCAGACGGGGCGCGCGTGCGCCGCCGACGCGGGAAACCGCCAGCGGTGAAGACAATAAAGCGTTAGGGCAGGTCGCGTTCCACCATCGCGCCCGGCGTTCCCAAATCCGCACGGCGACGCTAGGTTTTGCTGATGAAGACCTTCTTGACTCTTGCCTTGACGGCCCTGGTCGCGACAGCGGCCTCCGCCGAAACTCTCACCGCCCGAGCCCACCGATGGTGGGACGACATCAAGGTCATGGCCGACGACTCCATGCAGGGGCGTCAGACGGGCTCGACGGGTTACATGCGGGCGGCGGAGTTTGTCATTGAGCGCTTCCATGCCGAGGGGCTGACCCCCGCCGGTCACATTCACGGGTTTGAACAGCCGGTGGATTTCGAAACCCAGACGATCAACCAGACGGCTTCTTCCGCCGATCTCCTCCCCACGGACGGCAAGGCACGGGCGCTGAAGGCCGGTGAGGATATCCTGGTATCCGCCGGCGGCGCCCCCCGGCCGGCGCAGATCACCGCGCCGCTCGTCTTCGCGGGCTACGGCCTGCACCTTCCCAAGGCGGGTTACGACGACTTTAGTGGGATCGACGTCAAGGGGAAGATCGTGGTCGTCATATCGGGGGGTCCGGCCAATCTTCCCGGCCCCCTGAAGGCCGCGGCGCGGGCCGAACGGATCAAGTTCCTCGGGCGGGCTGGGGCGGTGGGACTGATCAGCCTGACCGCTCCCAAGCAAGTTGAGATTCCCTGGGCGCGCCAGAAGCTGCTGGCGGGCCAGACCGGGATGTATCTGGCGGACAAGACCCTTCGCGAGACGCCTGACGGCATGTATCTCGCCAGCGTCGACCCGGAGCAGGCCCAGGCCCTTTTCGAAGGCGCCCCCTCCAGCTTCGCTGAGCTAGCCGCCGAGTCAGACGCTTCGGCGCCCATCGAAGGGTTTGACCTGCCTCTGCGCCTCAGGGCGACCGTGGTCGCCGCTCATGGGATGGTGAAATCGCCCAACCTTGTCGCCAAACTGGAGGGTTCGGACCCCCGTTTCAGGGACCAGTATGTGGTTGTCTCCGCCCATCTCGATCATCTTGGCGTTGGCGCGCCGATCAATGGCGATGCGATCTATAATGGGGCCATGGACGACGCCTCCGGGGTCGCCAGCGTGCTGGATATCGCCGATCACCTCCGCCTTGGGCCGAGGCCCAAGCGTTCGATTCTGTTCGTCATCGTCACGGGCGAGGAAAAGGGACTGCTGGGCTCGCACTTTTTCGCGGCCAACCCCATCGTGCCGAAGGGCTCCATCGTCGCTGATCTCAATTTCGACATGCCCCTGCCGCTTTGGCCCCTGAGGAGCGTCATCGCCCAGGGCGACGGAGAGAGCACGCTCGGGGATGTCGCGCGGCAGGTCGCCGCGGCTCAGGGTCTGAGTGTGGCGCCAGATCCCCTGCCAGATCGCAACAGCTTCATCCGCACGGATCAGTTCAGTTTCGTGAAGGAGGGGATTCCCTCCCTGGCCTTCAAGTTCGGCTTCGCTAAGGGGACCAAGGAGTTCCAGATCGAGCATGACTGGCGGGCGACGCGATATCACGCACCATCCGACGATTTGACACAGCCTGGCATTCTCAAGAATGAGGCGATCAAGCTGGATGACTATGTCGCCGGGATTGCGCTTAAGGTGGCCGATACGCCCGCCGCGCCGCAGTGGCTGGCGACCAGCTCGTTCAAGCCCGAAAGCTAGGCGGCAGCAGCCAAACCGTCATCTCCTCCCGTGATCATCTATCTCGACGCTGACGCCTGTCCGGTAAAGGATGAGGCCTATCGGGTGGCCCAGCGCTATGGGCTGAAGGTGTATGTGGTCTCCAACAGCTTCATGACGGTCCCGAAACACCCCCTTATCGAACGGGTGGTGGTCGAGGCGGGGTCGGACGTGGCGGATGACTGGATCGCTGATCGGGCGTTGCCCGGGGACGTGGTTGTCACCCAGGATATCCCCCTGGCCGAGCGCGCCCTGGCGAAGGACGCTTACGCTTTGGCGCCCAACGGGCGGCCCTTTACGCGCGACTCCATCGGCTCCGCCATGGCCCAGCGGGCGATCATGGAACAGATCCGCGCCACGGGGGCGATCACGGGCGGCCCCAAGCCCTTCGGCGCCGCCGACCGGTCGCGTTTTCTCCAGGCCCTCGACGAGACCATTGTTCGCGAGAGGCGGCGCGGGCGCTGATCAACCGGCGCTCAATGCGCCGCCACCGGCGCCGCAAAAAGGCGCGTGGAAGGGCCACTCGGGGGCAACGCCAGGCCCAGGGTTGCATCGGGGATCGGGCGCTCGCCCCATGGTTTCACGAGCAAGAGAAGGCGGGGCGGATGCAGGCGGTCAACTCTGGAACCACGCGGCGTCAGCTCCTGACGGCGATCGGCCTGGTCGGGGGCGCTGCGGCGCTTTACCAAGCCATGACCACCATGGGCCATGCCGCCGAGACGCAATTCCACGGACCGCCCAAACTGGATGGCGCGAAACCGGGCGCCTCGGTGCTGGTCCTGGGGTCAGGCCTCGCGGGCATGCTGGCCGCTTTTGAGCTCTCGAAGGCCGGTTATCAGGTCAAGGTTCTGGAATATCAGCCCCGCGCGGGCGGACGGAACTGGTCGCTCTATGGCGGTGACACCTATACCGAGCTCGGCGGCGCCACTCAGAAGGTGGGCTTCGCGCCCGGCAACTATCTCAATCCCGGCCCCTGGCGCATTCCGCACCATCACCGAACCTTGCTCCATTACTGCAAGGTGTTCGGGGTGCAGCTCGAGCCCTTCATCCAATTCAACCACAACGCCTATGTGCACTCGACCAAGGCGTTTGGGGGGCAGCCCAAGCATTTTCGCGAAGTGGCGGCCGACTTCGAGGGCAATGTCGCCGAGCTGCTCGGCAAGGCGGTCAACCAGAAGGCCTTGGACGCGGACCTGTCAGCTGAGGACAAGGAAAAGCTTCTGGAGGCGCTGCGCAATTGGGGCGTGCTGGATAAGGACATGCGCTACGTCTCGGGCCTGCAGTCCTCAAGCCACCGCGGCTACGACCGTCCGCCGGGCGGCGGGGTGGATGGCGCGCCGATCCCCTCCACGGTCCTGGATTTTAGCGGCGTGCTGGACTCCAAGGTCTGGAACAACATGGCCTTCTTCATGAACCATGAGATGCAGACCACCATGTTCCAGCCGGTGGGCGGCATGGGCATGATCGGCAAGGCCTTCGCCCGCCAGGTTCAGCCGCTGATCACCCACAACGCCAAGGTCACCCAGATCCGGCAGGACAAGGCGGGCGTCACGGTCGCCTGGACCGACACCCAGAGCGGCACGGCCAGTGTCTCCAAGGCGGATTTCTGTGTCTGCACCATTCCGCTGGGCGTGCTGAACCAGATCGACAACAACCTCTCGCCAGCGCTCCAGACCGCCATCGGCGCGGTGCCCTATTCGAATTCCGTTAAGATCGGCCTCGAGTTCAAGCGCCGCTTCTGGGAGGAGGACAATTACCTCTATGGCGGCCACAGCTTCACCGATCAGGATATCGGCCTGATCTCCTATCCCAATAATCACCTTTTCCAGGACGGGCCGGCCGTGGTGCTGGGCGCCTTCGCCAGCGGCATGGGCGCCTATCGGCTCACCGGCATGACGCCGGAGGAGCGAATCGAGACTGCCCTGACCCAGGGCTCCGTCTTCCACCCTGATAACTACCGCAGGGAGTTCTCCAACGGCGCCTCCGTGGCCTGGAGCCGGGTGCCCTGGACGCTCGGCTGTTGCGCGCGATGGAACGAGGAGACCCGCAAGGATTATTATCAGACCCTGGTGGCCGTGGACGACCGGGTGGTCCTGGCCGGCGAGCACGCGTCCTACGTGGGCTGCTGGATGGAAGGCGCCCTGCTCTCTTCCATCGACGCCATCACCCGCCTTCACAAACGCGCCCTGGAGGCCTGAGCGGCATGAAACCCCACCTGATCGCCGCCGCCTTACTTATCCTCGCGCCGTTCGCCGCCTGGGCGGACGAGCCCGGAAGCGTCACGACCCTGCACAAGCCCCCCGTCACGGGTGAAGAGGTCTATCAACAGATCTGTCAGTCCTGCCACATGGCCAATGGCATGGGCGGAAAGGGCGCCGCAACGATCCCGGCCCTGGCCGGCAACCCGCATCTCGCCAATGCCGACTATATCATCATCACGGTGGCCAAGGGCCGCGGCGCCATGCCCTGGTTCGACGACATCCTGGCGCCGACCCAAATCGCGGACGTGGCAACCTATGTGCGCACCCATTTTGGGAATAATTACCCAAAGCCGGTGACGGAGGCCGAGGTGAAGGCGGTAGCCGGGGCGAAGACGTCGCCGTAAGGCGCTACCCGCCCTAACTCGCCCGGACCAGCCGGCTCTCCGCGAAATCGCGGCCGACGATGTCGGTGTCGCGGGGCTTGGGGTGAACGCCAAGGGCGGGGAAGAGCAGTTCGGCGACCTTGTAGGCCTCCTCCAGATGCGGATAGCCGGAGGCGATTATCGTGTCGACGCCGATCGCCTGATAGGCCCGAAGCCGCGCCGCGACGGTCTCGGGATCACCAACCAGGGCGGTGCCGGCGCCTTCGCGGATGAGGCCTACGCCCGCCCAGAGGTTGGGCGCAACCTCCAGAGCGTCACGGCGGAAGCCGTGCAGGGCGGTCATGCGGCGTTGGCCCTCGGATTCATAGCGGAGCGAGCGGCGGTCGCGCGCGGCTTCGATGGCTTCGTCGGTGATGCGGCTGATCAGCCGGTCGGCGGCGTCCCAGGCTTCGGCTTCCGTTTCCCGGACGATCAGGTGAATGCGAAGGCCAAAGCGCACGGTGCGCCCACGCACCGCCGCGGCGGCGCGCACCGCATCGAACTTTTCCGCCACCGCTTCCGGGGGCTCGCCCCAGGTCAGGTAATAGTCCACGTGATTGGCCGCGACCTCCACCCCCGTATCAGATGAGCCCCCGAAATAGAGCGGTGGGTAGGGCTTCTGAAGAGAGGGAAAGGCGAGCTTGCCCTCGCTCTCCACATGGTAGTGCTTGCCGTGAAAGCTGATCGGCTGGCCGGAGGCGACGGCGCGCCAGACCTTAAGGAACTCGTCGGTCTGGGCGTAGCGCGCCGTATGGTCCAAATGGACGCCATCCTGAGCCAGCTCCGAGCGGTTGCCGCCGGTGACGATATTGAGCAGCAGCCGTCCGCCCAGAATCCGATCGAGGGCGCCAGCCTGGCGCGCCGCATAGGCCGGCGCGATGATCCCGGGCCGCAGGGCCACAAGGAATTTCAGCCGTTGGGTCAGGGGCGCGAGGGCCGAGCTGAGAGTCCAGCCATCGAAGCAGGAAGGTCCGGTGGGGAGCAGCACACCTTCGTAGCCCAGTCGGTCCGCCGCCTGGGCGATCTGCTGCATGTAGTCAAATTCGGCGGGCCGCCAGCCCTCCTGCGTCCCCAAATAGGGACCGTCGCCCGCCGTCGGCAGGAACCAGAAGAGTCTCAGGGGCGCGGTCCCGGGCATTCGAGCGACCTTGGTTTCAGCTCCACCCTAGCCATTAGGGACGCGCTCAGGCGATGCAGATTTTCTCGTGAGATGCGGGCGATTTCTGCTCCGCGGTAACCTGTGAGGCTGACCCCACGGATCGACCACGACTGACTGCCCGTCCGCGCCTGTCATCAAGTAGGTCGGCCCGACCGGGACTTTGCCGTACCCGCCCGGGATATCGAGCACATATGTGGGCTGGCAGAGACCCGAGATGTGGCCGCGGATGGCCTTCACGACCGCCTGACCGTCCTCAAGGCTCTTGCGCAGATGGGCGGTGCCAGGGGCGAGATCCGCCTGATGCAGATAATAGGGTTTGATGCGGGTCTCAACGAAGGCGCGCATGAGATCGCCGAGAACCTCCGGATCATCATTGACCCCGCGCAGGAGCACGCTCTGGCTAAGCATGGGAATGCCGGCGTCGATCAGGCGGGCGCAAGCGGCCCGAACGGCGGGCGTTAGCTCGCGGGGGTGGTTGGCGTGGAGGGCCACATAGACCGCCTTGCCCGAGCGCTTGAGGGTTCTCACCATCCCGGGCGTGATCAGATCCGGCTCCACGGCCGGAACGCGGGAGTGGAGACGGACGACCTTCACATGATCGATGGCGCCGAGCGCAGCCATCACCGCGCCGAGTCGCCGGGGCGAGAGGATGAGAGGATCGCCACCCGACAGGATCACCTCCCAGATGCCTACGTCCGATTCAATGTAGGCCAGGGCGCCCTTCAATTTGGCGGGCGAGAGATTGCCGCCCCCGCTGGGACCCACCGTCTCGCGCCGAAAGCAAAACCGGCAATAGGTGGCGCAGGTGTGGGTCAGCATAAGAAGCACGCGGTCCGGATAGCGGTGGATGATCCCGGGGACGGGGCTGTGAGGCCCATCGCCAATGGGATCGGCCAAGTCGTCCGCGCCCTCAGCCAACTCGGCCAAATCAGGCAGGAACTGGCGGGCGATGGGGTCGGCGGGGTCGGCGGGGTCGATCAGGCCCGCGCTCGTCGGGGTGATAGCGATCGCGTAGCGGGCGGCGACCTTATCCAAATCGGCCCCGCGGGCGGGCGCGATGAGGCCTGCTTCGGCCAGATCGGCGGCGGAGCGGAGGGTCTTTTCCAGAAGCATGACCCCGATTAGTCCCCTCCCGCCATCGGCGTCCACTGCACCTGATCGATATGCTCGGCGCCCGTAGCCAGCATGACGAACCGGTCGAAGCCTAGAGCCGCGCCGCAGGCGGGCGGCATGTGGCCCAGAGCGGCCAGGAAATCTTCATCGATGGGATAGCGTTCGCCATAGATGCGCGCCTTCTCATCCATCTCCGAGGCCAAGCGACGCGCCTGTTCAGCCGGGTCGGTGAGTTCAGCGAAGGCGTTGGCCAGCTCCACGCCGCAGGCATAGAGCTCGAAGCGTTCGGCCACGCGGGGATCGGATGGCTTGGCCCGGGCCAGGGCAGCCTCTGCAAGCGGGTATTCGCAAAGGATCGTGGCGTGGCCGATACCGAGACGAGGCTCCACATGGGCCACCAGGATCCGGCTAAAGATATCCGACCAGGTGTCGTCATCCGCCACGCGCTCGCCCGCCCCCCGCGCCGCGCGGGCCAAGGCCTCCCGGTCGGTCTGGCCGCCATCCCTTAAGCTGGCCAAGAGATCGATCCCCGCGAACCGCGCAAAAGCGTCCGCCACGGTGAGGCGCTCAGGCGGCGCAAAGGGATCGCAGTCCAGGCCGCGGAAGACGAACCGCTCACGACCACCCACCCGCGCCGCCAGGGCCAGAAGCGCGGCGCAATCGTCCATCAGCGCCTCGTAAGGCTCTCCAGCCCGGTACCATTCCAGCATGGTGAACTCCGGAGCATGCAAAGCGCCGCGCTCGCGGTTGCGCCAGACCCGGGCGAGATCGAAGATGCGCGTCTCTCCCGCAGCCAGCAGCCTCTTGCAGGCGAATTCTGGGGAGGTGCGCAGATAAAGCGGCGCCCGCGCCCCGTCCGGCCCGATCATCTCGGTCCCGAAGGCGTGGAGATGGGCCTCATTGCCCGGCGAAATCTGCAGCGCGGCGGTCTCCACCTCGATGAAGTCCTCACCCTCAAACCAGTCACGGGCCGCCCGGGTCAGGGCATTGCGCGTGATCAGCCGGGCGCGCCGTCCGCCGTGCCGTTCAGGACGCCACCAGGGCGCTGCCCCCTTATCTCTCACAGCCAAACCTCTGGTCATCGCGCGGTGCGGCGGTGTAGTGCGCGTGCAAATCAGTCTTCGTCCGGCGCGGGAGTCGCGCCCGCACACGTCTTGAGGTCAATGTGGTCAAGGTTGCAGCCAGTTCGCTCCGCAAGGGGTCGGTGGTCGATATGGAGGGCAAACTCTATGTCGTTCTCAGCATGGAAAACATCCATCCGGGGAAGGGAACGCCCGTCACCCAGCTCGACATGCGCCGGATCGCCGACGGGGTGAAGGTGTCCGAGCGCTATCGCACCACCGAGCAGGTGGAGCGCGCCTTCGTGGACGAGCGGGATTTCAACTTCCTCTATCAGGACGGCGACGGCTATCACTTCATGAACCCGGTCACCTATGATCAGGTCGCGGTTCACCCGGACATGGTGGGCGAGGCGGCGGCCTATCTGCAGGAGGGCATGACCGTGACCCTTTCCATCCACAATGAGCTCGCCATCGCCATCGACCTGCCGGCCCGCGCCACCCTGGAGATCGTGGAGACCGAACCCTCCGTGAAAGGACAGACGGCGTCAGGCTCCTATAAGCCCGCCATACTTTCAAACGGCGTGCGGACCATGGTTCCGGCCTATATCACTGTCGGCACGCGGATCGTGGTCATGACCGCGGATGGCTCCTTCGTGGAACGCGCCAAGGACTAGCCGCCCTTAGGCCGGGACGGGCGTCTTCAGCGTCTCATCCAGCAGGGCGAAGAGCTCGCCCCAGTGCCGTTCGGCCGCGGCCTCATTATAAACGGGCATGTCCGGCGGCGCGTAGCCGTGCAGGGCGCCGGCATAGACCTCGACCTTGTTGTCCACCCCCCCGGCGGTTAGCGCCTCGCGCAGGCGATCAACTTCTTCCGGCGGAAAGTGCGCGTCCTTGTCGGCCCCGGCGATATAAACCTTGGCCTTGATCTTCGGCGCCAGCAGATGGGGGCTATCGGGAGCGTCTGTAGTGAGGCGCGCGCCATGAAAACCCGCCGCCGCAACGATCCGGTCCGGATAGGCGCCGGCCGCGCGCAGGGCCAGGGCCGCGCCCATGCAGTACCCGGTGGCGCCCACCTTATCGCCTTTGACCTCAGGCTGCGCTGAGAGCCATTCGAGGAACGCGCCCGTATCGCGGGTCGAGCGAACGGGGTCGGTGGATCCCATATATTTTCCGAACAGTTCGGCCCGCTTTTCCTCGCTGGAGAAGATTTCGGAAGGGACCATGGGCTCATAGGGCCCGACCCGCCAGAACATGTCGGGCAGCAGAACGAAATAGCCGTGAGCAGCCAGGCGTTCGCACATTCCATAAAGGGCCGGTCGCACCGCTGGAGCGTCCATGTAGAAGATCACAGCCGGCCATGGTCCAGCCCCCTCCGGGGTGAAGCTAAAGGCGCGCGCCGCGCCATCGGGCGTGGGGATCGAAACCTGCGTCATGGACATGGAAATTTCCTCATCGGTGGGGCCAGAGGGCGGCGGTCCCTTTAGACCATCGGCCGCCAGCGCGGCGAGGGTCCAGGCGCCAAAATCAAGGTTGTTTATGCGCGTTAGTCTTCACGAGGATTTCAGAAACGCCCGCCGAACGGCCGTGAAGCGGGAGGACGGCAATCCTAGAGCGCCGAAAGCTTGCCATACAGGGCCAACCCCGCCATGCGTGGTGGGACCAGCCCCAGGAAGCAAACATCGCCTTGACCACGCTCTCACCCGCCCGCGCCGAAACCCGCCCTGCCCCAGCGGCCTTCCCCATCGCCGCCGTCCGCGCCGCCTTTCCCGCCGTCACGCGCGCCGAGCCTTTCATATTCTTCGACAATGCTGCGGGCGCCCAGGTTCCCCAGGTCGCCATTGATGAGGTCAACCGGCATCTGCTGGGTCACAATGTCCAGCGCGGGGGGCGCTATGGCAAAAGCCAGGAGGTGGACCGGGTGGTCGACAGGGCCCGCGCCCGAATCGCCGATTTCCTGAACGCCGACGATCCCCGGGAAGTGTGTCTTGGGATGAATGCGACCAGCTTCATCCGGCTGGTCAGCCTGGCCGTGGGTCAGACCCTTGGCGCGGGACGCGACGAGATCATCCTCACCGACCTCGATCATGAGGCCAATATCGCCACATGGCTCGCCCTGGAGCCGATGGGGGCCAAGTTCCGCTGGTGGAAGATGCGCGAGGATGGCGTCCTGCATGTGGAGGATCTGGCCGAACTCCTGACCCCCCGCACACGCATGGTGGCCTGCAATGTCGCTTCCAACGCCCTGGGCTCGATCACGGATGTGGCCAGCGCCGCGAAGCTCGCCCACGCGGCGGGCGCCGAGATCTTCCTTGATGCGGTGCATTACGCCCCGCACGCCCGCGTCGACGTCAAAGCGTGGGACTGCGACTATCTGGTCTGCTCGGGCTACAAGATCTTCGCCCCGCATATGGGTTTTCTGTGGGGCAAGTTCTCGGCCCTTAGCGCGCTTCCCACCTTCCGGGAGGACTTCATCCCCAATGAGCCGCCGCACAAGATCGAGGCGGGCACCTTCATCTATGAAAATGTCGCCGCCATGAGTGTGGTGATCGACCACCTCGAAGAGCTTGGTAGCCAGATTGGTGGCGCTGGCTCAGCGAAGGCGCGCATAGCCGCGGCCATGGACGGTATCGCCGCCTACGAGCAGACCCTCGCGGGGCGGATGCTGCAGGGCCTCAAGGCCGCGGGGGCGGTGATCTATGGCCTCTCCGACCCGGCTCGCATGAANNATCCGCGACGGCCACATGTACGCCCCGCGCCTGATGAAACGCCTGGGCCTGGCGATGAGCAGCGGCGCGGTGCGGGCCTCGATCTGCCACTACAACACCGCTGAAGAGGTGGAGCGGTTCGCAGCCTTCCTCCTGGCCATGAGCGGTTGAGCGAAGCCTCTCTTCCAGCGAGCGAGGCGGGGCTTCACCAGGGTCTGAGCAAGGCCCAGGTGGTGATGATCGGCCTCGGCGGCGCCATCGGCACCGGACTCTTCGCCGGCAGCACAATCGCCATCGGCTATGCGGGCCCGGGTGTGGTGGTCAGCTATGTGATTGCCGCCTTCATTGCCGTGGCCATGGTGTTCAGCCTGTCGGAAATGGCCGTGGCCCATCCCTCCGCAGGCTCCTTCGGCGTCTATGCCGAGATGTACCTCAATCCCTGGGCCGGCTTTGTGGTGCGTTACACCTATCTGGCCGCCGAGATCATCGCGACGGGGGGCGAGATGGTCGCCGCCGGAATCTATATGACCTACTGGTTTCCGGGCACGCCAGTCTGGATCTGGTCTCTCGGTTTTGGCGCGGCCCTCATCCTGATCAATTCCCGGTCGGTGAAGAACTTCGGGTCTGTGGAATACGCCTTCTCCCTGATCAAGGTCTGCGCCATCGTGATCTTCATCGTGCTCGGCGTCTGCGCTATCTTTGGCGTGGGAAGTCAGCCCATTGGCGTTAGCAATCTAACCCATTCCACCGGCGGCCTGTTTCCGCATGGCTTTGGCGGGGTATGGCTGGCGGTAATCGTGGCGGTGTTCTCCTATAATGGGATTGAGGTTATCGCGGTGACCTCCGGCGAGACCAAGGACCCGGGGCGGGCGATCCCCGCCGCCTTGCGCACCATGGCCCTGCGGCTTTTCCTCTTCTATGTGCTCTCGCTGGCGATCATCGTGACCGTGGCGCCCTGGGCCTCCATGGCCGGCAAGGTGGTGACGCAGAGCCCCTTTGTGACCGTGTTCAGCCATGTCGGCGTGCGCAACGCCGCGGGTGTGATGAACTTCGTCGTGCTCACCGCCGCCCTCTCCAGCATGAACGCTAATCTCTATCTCTGCGGGCGGATGCTGTTTTCACTCTCGCGTGGCGGCTATGCGCCAAAGGCGCTGGGCAAGCTCAACCCCCAGGGATCCCCCGTCGCCGCCCTGATCCTGTCAGGCCTGTGCATGACGGCGACGGCGGCGCTTTCCAAACTGACGCCCCTGGCCTTCAATTATCTGATCGGGGTGTCCCTCTTCGGGGCGATAATCGTCTGGATGACCATTCTCGTCAGCCATCTGAACTTCCGCCGAAAACGGGGGACCGAGATACCCCTCCGCACCGCCCTATTCCCGTGGATACAGATCATGGGCCTCACCCTGCTGGGCGCGCTTTTGATCACCATGGGCGTCAGCCCCGACTGGCGAATTTCCTGGATCGTGGGTGTCCCCTGGCTCGGCCTCCTCACCCTGGCCTATCTGGTCCGCAAGCGCTGGCGTTTTAGCCCTACGATGGCGGCGATGACCGAGGGTTAAGCGGGCGCTGTTACCAGCAGCAGTTCGAGGTCCGCCGAGGCCGCCTCAAGCGTCCAGATCTCACCCGGCGGTACGACGAAAGCGTCGGTGGCATTCAGAACGTGATCCCCGCAATAGGTGAGCCCCGCCGCGCCCGCGAGGACGAAGCCCAGGATGAGCTCGGCCTGGCTCGCAGCCATGACCAGACGCCGGTCGGCGGCGGGGCGCAGCACGACCGCGCTGATCCGGCCCGCGCTCGCCCCGGAGAGGCCGGTGTCACGGACCTGGAAACCCGTGTCGTCGACAGCAACCCACGGTATCTCCGCGGCGCGGCCATGGTGGAACACCTGTCCGCCGAAATCCCGGGCAGTATCTAGCCTGCCGGTGGGCAAGGCCATTTCGTGATCGGCCAGAGTTTCGTGCAGGGCGGGGGTCGACACCTCCACCACCTCAAAGCCCGGCGAGGTTTCCAGGACGCGATGGCGGATCAGGGGCGGCTGCAGCACACAATCCCCGGCGGCGAACAGGAAAGGCTCGCCCTGATCCTCATAAACGAGGCGCGCCCAGCCGCGTCGGCAGAAGATCATCTGCGCATGCACCTTATGAAAGTGCACCCAGTCGGCAACGGGGCCCCCGTCAGGCAGGGTGATATGCGAGGCGATATAGCGTCCGCCGAGACGGCTCGGGATCAGGTCTCGGTACCGCATCCCTGCCCGCCCCGGCCCAGACACCGCGTCAGCAGCGCGGCTGAGCACGAATTCTGGCGCCAGACCCGGCATCGCGATGGGCGGGTCGGCGGCGACGAGCACAATGCGCGTGCCATTGGGCGCCGTCAGCATGCTCTCCCCGTCTCGCGGCAGTATCTCACAGGGCAGACGAATTAGGCCCGGGTCGCCGTCGCCCGGCGCAAGCCTCAAGCGCAGGCCGTGGCCGGATAGGCTCGCCGTTGTCGGATCATCGGCGGGAAATATCGTCTCGATACGGAAGCCCAGATGGCCGACGAAATAGTCGAGGGCGGGGGCGAGATCCGCGCAGGGCAGTTGAATTTCGGCCGGCCCCTGGGGGCGATAGCGCGCCAGATCAATCATAAAGCGAGGCCTTGGCGCAGAGGCTGGGAGTTCGCAAGGGCGCGCGACGCCCCCGCGCCGAAGGCTACTTCGCGATCTGCTTACGCAGGTGCTCGCCGATGAACCAGGCCTGGGCCTCGCCGGTGCGGATCACCTGGCTCACCAGAAGGTCATTGGTGCCGTCATCGCCGAGCTCGGAGGCTTCCCGAGCCAGAGGGCGCGTTTCTTCGAGCACAATCTCGTGGGCGTCCAGCAGGCGTTCGATCTGGGCTACGGCGCCCTCGCGGCCCTTGGGCGGCCGGGGAATCTTGCTGAGCTCGATCACATCGTGGCCGGCGGCCACCGCGACGCCTCCCAGGGATTGAATGCGCTCGGCGAGGGCGTCGGTGACGTCCACCTGCTCGGTATAGTGCTTATCGAAGAGCAGATGCAGTTCGTAGAAGTTCTCGCCTGAGGTTTGCCAGTGGTGCTTCTTATAGAGGTCCCGTAGCGCCATGGTCTGGGCCAGGACATGGTTCAGCATCTCGACACCGCGCGTGCGGGCGTTTTCGCCAAGGCCCACCCGCACCGGCGACACCTCTCCATAGGCTTGCAGAACGGGGGCATCATCGGCCATGGATCATCTCTCTTAGTCAGCAGGGGCGGCGGGAGAGTCAAATTTAGGAAGCCGCAGAGGCCCCGGCAAGCGTCGAGCTTGGCTGATTGCCCGCTCAGCCTGAACGCGAAAGCCCCTCGACGAAGCCTTCCAGCGCCAAATTTACGGCGTCCGGCGCCTCCTGCTGAACCCAGTGACCTACCCCCGGGATGATCACGGCGCCCCGGAAGTCTTCCAGGGCCGCGCCGGCATTGGCGTACAGATCCATACCGCCCACGAAATTCCGCACGGGATCCCGCTCGCCCGCCACGAAAAAGGTAGGTTGAGCGATCTTGGCGCCCGCATAGGCGGCTAGCTCCGCGAAGTCGATGTTCTGGGCGCGGTAGCGATTAAAGGGTCCGCGAAAGCCGCCCGCGGTGAAGGCGTCCACATAGACCTTCAGATCGGCGGGGCTCATCCAGGCGGGGAAAGGATCGGGGTCAGGCATCCCATCCAGCATCGTGGAGTCGGGACCCTTATCTATCATCAGGCCATCTCGCGGGGAGTCGCCAGAGGCGGAGTAGTAGATTTTGCGCAGGGCGGCCGGAATGTCGGCCTCGAACTCCGCCTCCGGCGGGCCCTCCTTCTGGAAATAGAGTTGATAGAAGAAGCGGTCCTTATAGAGAATCTTCGCAAGCTCGATGAAGGACATCTCCCCGCGCGGCATATAGGGAACGCTCAAGCCCGCCACGGCGCGGATCTTCTCCGGATACAGAAGCGTGGTGTTCCAGACGATAGGCGCGCCCCAGTCATGACCAAAGAGAATGGCGGGCGCCGCGCCAAAGTGATCGACCACGGCAATGACGTCCGACGCAAGCTGACAAAGGCTATAGGCGGCGACCTCGGGCGGCTTGGAACTGCCGCCATATCCTCTCACGTCCAGCGCCGCGACCTTGAACCCCAGGGCGGCGAAATGGTCCATTTGCCAGCGCCAGGAATACCAGAGCTCCGGCCAGCCATGGACGCAGACGATCAGTGGGCCCTCCCCCTTCACCGCGACATTCAAACTGATCTCGCCGTTCTTAACGGTGATGAAGTCCATGCGCGCTCCTTCGGCTTGTCTAGTTGTAATCCTTAACCTGCGGCCAGATGGACTTCAGGTCCATTTTCAGCCCCCGGCAATAGGCGATGACCTTGCCGTTTTCGTAGGCCATGGCGTCTGGCGAAAAGGTCGTGGCGAGAACCGTGGCCTCCTCGCAATAGGGGGCTAGGCGTTCCGGATGGTTCTGCACCACCAGCAGATTGACGGGGTTCTGGCCCCTGAGGCCCCACAGATAATACTGGTTGTGCCCGCTGAGCACGGGCGGGAAGCCGTAGGCGTGACCATAGACATCGAGCGCCGCGGCCTCGCCATAGTTGTCGACCTTGATCGCGGTACGCCCACGCTCGGAGGCCGGGATCAGGGTCCAGGCGGCGCCGGCCTCGGCGGTGAAGTCATGCCAGCCCATCTGATCGGCGAAGACCTGGGGCAATAAGGTGCCCTTGAAGCTTTTCTCCTGCTGTTGCGGCTTCAGTGGGAGCCGCAGCATGTAGGTTTTCAGCTCCGGCGCCGACAGGACCGGCAAAGCGAGGGGAGAGAACAACACAGAGACGGCCACGGCCATGGCCGCCCAGGCGGCCAGTGCGGCCCGGCCCGCGGCGGCCTTGACCCAGTGTGCGATCGCCACCGCGCCGATGATGAACATCACCGGATAGCACGCCGCGAGGTAGTAGTCCTTGCCATGGCTTAGGATCACCAGGGCCGCGCAGATCATGAAAGCGAGCGGCAGAAATCGCAGCGGCCGCAAACGCGGGATAGCGAAGGGGCCGACCACGCCGGAAAGCCACACCGGCGCGAGCACGGGGTTCATCACGAGCACCTGGTTCAGCAAAAAGGCTGGTGGCGGCGTGTCGGTGTTTTTTTCCCGCGCCGCGGCTGCCAGCTCGAGAAATGGGAAGCCATGCAAGGCTTGCCAGATCAGGGATGGAGCGGCGATGAGCGCGGCTGCGGCGATGCCGAGCCACAGGTCCTTGCGGGCGAGAAGCTTCCGCTCCGGCGTGAGGGCGAGGCCCACAGCCAGGCTGACGCACCAGAGAACCAGCGCATATTTGATCTCCAGGTCGATGCCCGCGATGACGCCGCAAACGAAAAGGGCGCGGCGGTCGCCGATCTTAACGGCGTAGACGAGGCAGCCAGCGATGGCCGTCCAGGCCACGGGGTCGAGCGACGTCGTGTTCAAGGTGGCGACAATACCCATCAGCATCGGGGCGACGGTGACGCACAGCGCCGCGCCGGCCGCCGCCACGCTATCGCCGCCCACGAAGCGGGCGAAGCGCACGGACAACCACGCCAAGGCGCCCGCGGCGAGGGTCGCAGGCAGCCTCACCAGCCAAGTGCTGTGCCCCAGGGCGTANNGCGGGATGACGCCCGCAGACGATGAAATAGAGTTCGTCGCGGAACAGGTCATAGCGGGCGGCGCACAGCGCATGCAGGCCAAACGCCAGGAGGCCGCAGCCAAGTGCGAGCGTGTCCCGGCGCCAGGCGATCATTGCGTGTTGATGGATGGCGCGATGGGAAGCGCCGCGGCGAAGCGCGGCGGCAGATAGTTCAAATCGGCATGGCGCGGGCTCGGATGTCGGACCTTGGAGGCGCGGCCTTTCTCGCGCATTCTTTGGTCGGCCTCGGGCCAAGTGGGGGTTGCGTCACCCTCGATTTCCCAGTGGACCACGGAGGCCTCGTCACACCAGTTCACCAGGCGGGGCATGGCGGCGCGATGGGCCCCGGCGAGCATATAGTCACGCATTGCTCCGGCGCTGTCCCATACGGTCAGGGTCCAGAACACCAGCTGGCGGTCAGCCAGAAGCGAGCCTCGCTGGAACCCTGCCGCGGCCTTGACTTGCCGGCGTGTGCCAAGAAGCAGCAGACAAAAGTGGGGCATGAAGCGGAGAGATCTTATCCGCAGGCGCGTGGCGCTGACGAAGGCCATGATGCGGATTTCCCCCCACTTTGACGCCCTTAAGGGTCCCTTGATCTAACCCTAATCCACGTCTTGGCTGCGGCCTAGCACGCAGCGCGCCACGCCACGTTCCACCGACACGGTGGCGGAGTCGAGAGGGCCCAACTCAAAGAGCGAAGCGCCATGATCGGTGGTGATTTGCAGGCGCCCCGGATGATCGAATTGGCAAACCGGGAAGACATCGTCACTTCTGCCGCCGTTATAGCCAAGCTCCGCGCAACGCGTGGCGCCGTGCGCCCGGGCGAAACGCGCCTTGCCGAAATCGACGATCTGCGGGGGCGCGTCGGACTGATCCCAGGCGACACCCGCGCCACGCGCGCAGGGAGGACCCCTGACGGTCCATGCCTTGGCCTCGGCTATCTTGGCCTGGCGATCATGGACCACGATGAGGATGAGAGCGCTGACCGCGAGAACGGCAAGGGCCGCACCCGAAATGATTAAGACGCCCCGGCGGGGCTTTCGCCGGGCGCCATAGTCCAAGGCCATTGTGCGGCTCGCTCCTCAAAGCTGCGGCTGATGTAAAGAGTTCAGCAGGCCACCTGGTTGACCGCAAGGCCGCCGAGGGAAGTCTCCTTATAGATTTCGCTCATGTCGGCGCCCGTGCGCTTCATGGTGGCGATAACCTTGTCGAGGCTCACCGAGTGCTGGCCATCGCCCAACAAGGCGAGGCGGGCGGCGTCGATGGCCTTCACCGCCCCCATGGCGTTGCGCTCGATACAGGGGATCTGCACCAGCCCCCCGATGGGATCGCAGGTGAGGCCCAGATTGTGCTCCATGCCGATCTCAGCGGCGTTCTCGATCTGGGCGTTGGTGGCGCCGAGCGCGGCGGCAAGGCCCGCGGCGGCCATGGAGCAGGCGACCCCAACCTCGCCCTGACATCCCACCTCAGCGCCGGAAATGGAGGCGTTGCGCTTGTAGAGAGCGCCGATGGCGCCCGCCGTAAGGAGGAAGGCGCGGCGGCCCTCGGCCGTGCCGTGATGGAAGCGAACATAGAACCGCAGGACCGCGGGGATGATACCGGCGGCGCCATTGGTGGGAGCCGTGACCACGCGCCCGCCGGCGGCGTTTTCCTCATTCACCGCCAGGGCCCAGAGATTGACGAAGTCGATGGCCGCAAGGGGGTCGGTGATAGACTGCTCGGCGCGGGCCCGGATGGTGTCCATAACCTGCCGCGCGCGGCGTTTGACCTTCAGGCCGCCCGGAAGCTCGCCCCCCTGCGACATGCCGCGATCAATACAGGCCTCCATGGCGGTGAAGATGCGGTCGAGCCCGGCGTCCACCTCCGCCCGGCCGATCCGACCCTCCTCGTTGCACATCATCAGTTCCGCGATGGTCAGGCCCGCGCCATCGGCCATCTCGAGGAGCTCGGCGGCGGACGTGAAAGCGAAGGCAAGATCAAGTTCGGCCGCGCCGGGATCGTTGCCCAGGATAGCGTCCTGGTCGAGGATGAAACCGCCGCCCACAGAGTACCAGGTCCGCCGGGCGATCTCGGCGCCCTGCGCATCATACGCGAAGAAGGTCAGGGCATTGGGATGATAGGCCAGACGTTCCCGCCCGGCCCATTCGATATCCTGGGCTTCATCGAACGGGACGCCGCCTGTTCCAGCAAGACGGATGATTCCGGCGGTCCGCGCCTCGGCGAGCCTCGCCTCGGCAAGATCTGGATCGTAGCCAGCGGCGGTGAAGCCCAAGAGGCCCAGCATGACCGCGCGGTCCGTGCCGTGGCCGCGTCCGGTAAGCGCCAGGGAGGCGTAGAGCTTCACCCGCACCCGTGCCGGCGCAAGGGGCGCCGCAAGCGCGGCGAAGGCGGCAGCCGCGTCCATGGGGCCCATGGTGTGAGAGCTGGAGGGGCCCACACCGGGCTTGAAGAGATCGAAGACACTGGCGGTCATCGGCTGGCGCTCAAGGGTTCGGCGGAGGGCGCGGCAGGCTCTCCACCAGGGCCATCAGCCCCTCGCCATAAGCCGTGCGCAGCGCCCGCCAGTAGGGGTTGGCCTCCTCCAGCGTCTGAAGACCAGCGGCGGTGAAGCTCTCAGTGGCATAGATGAACAGATCGATAGGCGGACCGACCGAAAGATTGCTGCGCAGGGTGGCGTCGAAGGAGAGCAAGGCGACCTTGGCGGCCTCGTCGAGAGGGCTGTCGGGCGTGAGTGTGCGGTCGAGAATCGGCTTTCCATATTTGGTTTCGCCGATCTGCAGAAAGCAGGAGCGGTCCGTAGCCTCGATGACATTGCCCGCGGGATAGACCTGGAAGAGACGCGGCGGCTCACCCCGGATTTGGCCGCCCACCAGAAAACTGGACGTGGCGTCACCGTAGGGCTTCACGAACTTCCCGTCCTTGTCCATCACCTCGCGCAGGCGCTCGCCCACCATCCGGGCCACGTCGAACAGGTTGGACGCAAGCGCGATGTCTTCTCCCGGCTGACCTGAGCCGACGGCCTGGGTCAGGCGCGTGACCACCGCCTGTGAGGTGGCCAGATTGCCAGCGGTGAGGATTGAAATGACCCGCTCGCCCGGCGTGGCGATAAGGGTCTGTTTGCGAACATTGGCCACCTGATCGACCCCGGCATTTGAGCGGGAGTCCGAGGCCATGACGAGGCCGGCTTTGAGAACGATTCCCAGGCAATAGGTCATGGCGCCTGATTAGGCCCTCCGTCCTGGCGCGTCACCCGTGGCAATGCCCTCAAGCCGCCAGGCGCTCCTTCAGGTGATCCCCCACCCGCATGGCGTTGGCCACCAGGGTGAGCGTTGGGTTCACCGCCGCCGAGGTCACGAAGACACTGGTGTCGACGATGTAGAGGTTGTCGAGCTCATGGGCCTTGCACCAGGGATTCACCACCGAGGACCCCGCATCGGCTCCCATGCGCGCCGTCCCCAATTGGTGGGCTGTTCCGTAGAGCGGCAGGAGGGATGAGAGTTCCAGGTGATGCTGGCTGAGGGGATGGCTGTGATCGACAAAGCCGTCCAGGGCCTTGCCCAAGGTGTGAACCAGCCGCTCATGTCCCTCGAGATTATTGTGCTTGTAGTCCACGAAGATGCGCCCGTCCGACCCCAAGCGCACGCGGTTATCCGGATCCGGAAGGTCCTCGGAGATCACGAGGAAGCTCAACAGGCGCTTGGCCACCTGGTCGAACAGGAAACGTGGCGCGAGGGCCGGCGGCAGCATGTTCGAGAGCTGCCCCTCCAGGGTCTGACCCGACATATATTCCAGAAGCTGGATATGCCCCATGGGCCAGTCGAACCCGCCTTGCGGGTCGCGCCAATAGAAGTCATTGACCGCCAGGGTCTTGGGGAAGGTGCTCTCGATGGGCGCGATGGTCAGGGACACCGTCGCCGTCAGGGTATGGAACATGTAGTTACGCCCCACCTGTCCAGAGCCGTTGGCGAGCCCTTCGGGATGAGCGCCATTGGCCGAGGCTAGAAGCAGGGCCGCGGTGTTGGCCGCCCCGGCGGCGACGGCGACGATATCGCCAGTCCAGCGCTCCTCGCCATTTACACCCTCAGTGACCACCGCGGTGACCGTCTTGCCGGAGGCGTCGGTCTCAAGCCGCACCGCCTTGCGCCCCGTCATCAGGGTGACATTGGGCATGTTCAGGATTGGCTCGACGGCGCAGGTGCGCGCATCGCTCTTGGCTTTCAGCAGACAGGGATAGCCGCCGCAGGTCTTGCACTTGATGCAGGCCGAGGTGATCGGCGCGTCTTCGTCGCGATTGACGCCGAGCGGCAAGGGAAAGGGCCGCCAACCCTGCTCCTCGAAGTGGCCTTTAAGTTTCACGATGCCGGGATCATGGGGAATGGCCGGATAGACGTAAGGACCAAGTCCGGCAGGTTCGCTGGGATCTATTCCCCGGGTTCCGTGCACTCTCCAAAGCGTCTCCGCCTCGTCGTAAAAGGGCGCGAGGTCGGAATGGTCGATGGGCCAGGCCGGGGAGATACCGCCCTTGTGTCGCACCTCGTGAAAATCATCCTCGCGCAGGCGCAGGAGAGCCGCCCCATAGAAGGTGGTGTTGCCCCCCACCCAGTAGTGCGTGTTCGGATGGAAAGGGTGGCCGTGCCGGTCGTACCAAGACTCCTTGGCGCGGTAGCGATTGTCGATGAAGACGGCCTTTGGGTCCCAGTTCTCCGCCTCGCGCGGTAGGTGCTCGCCCCGCTCCAGTATCAGGATCGACTTTCCCGTTGGCGCGAGCCGCTGGGCGAGGGTCCCGCCCCCCGCGCCGGAACCCACGATGACGATGTCGAAGTGTCTGGTCATGCCTTGGCTCCTAGGCGATATTTCTTGGCCCCGGCATTGATCGCGGCGCGCACCAAAGGCTGAGGTAGCGCACGCATCAGCATCACGGCCAAGCTGTTATGCCAACCGGGTATGACGACAACGCGACCGGCCTCATTCGCCTTGATCGCCACGTTCGCCACATGTTCGGCGGTCTGACTGAACAGCCGGGAGGCTGAACCCACAAGGTGGTCGTAACCGGCTTGCTTGGCGAAGTCCGACTCCGTGGCGCCTGGGCAAACCGCGGTGACTTTGATCCCCTGAGCACGGCATTCACAGTCCAGGGCCTGGCTGAAGCTAATCATCAGACCCTTCACACCCGGATAGAGGGTATTGCCCGCCACGCCTGGGGCGAAACCGGCCATGGATGCGACGTTGATGATTCGCCCCCAGCCCCGCGCGACCATGCCGGGCAGGACCGCATAGGCCAGGGCGCAGGGCGCGACACCCATGGTCATGAGGAAGTCACGCTGCTCAGCCCAATCGACGTCGGTGAAGAGGCGCGGAATGCCAAAGCCGGCATTGTTCACCAGGACATCAACCTCGCGCCCACGTTCGGCCAGCGCGGACATGACGGGCGCCTGGGCTTCGGGCAGAGCAAGGTCGGCAGGGATCGCGAAGGCCTCGATACCATGAGCGGTGCGCATCTCGGCGGCCAGGGTCTGCAGGCGGTCGGCGCGCCGCGCCACAAGGGCGAGATCGAACCCCCGCCCCGCATAGGCCCTCGCGAAGGCGGCGCCGATCCCGGCCGAGGCGCCGGTAATTAGCGCAAGCTTGCGGCGGGGCGACGGCGGCATGAGCGCGACCGTGATGGGGATTGGCGACGCGGTCAAATGTCACAGAAAGTTCGTGGCCGGAGAGCAGAGGGGCCGCTAGAAGCGAAACCAGCAGATAGTTGACGGGCGGGGCCATGGGCGCGAGCGACTTCAAGGCGATCGATGAGCAGAGATTTAGGGGCTTCCACTGGAAGGCCACGCTGACCACCGGCCTGGGGGTCTTTTGCGACGGCTACGACCTCTCCTCGGTCGGCATTGTTCTTCCCCTAATTCTGGCCTCCTTCGGTCACGTTAAGCTCAGCGGTCTCCAGAGCGCCACTCTGGCGGCCTCGGCGCTGATCGGGGCCACGGTGGGCGCCCTCATCTTTGGCGTCCTCGGTCAGCGAGGTCGGATGCGGTTCTATGGCCTGGATATGGTGATCCTGGGCGGGGCGGCTGTCGCCCAGGCCTTCGCCCCAGATGTGGCGTGGCTGATCGCTATCCGCTTCGTTCTGGGATTGGGCGTGGGGGCCGATTACGTGCTCTCGCCCGTGATCATGGCCGAGCATTCCAACCGCGCTAATCGGGGTCGGGCCATTGGCTTGGGGTTTGGAACCATGTGGCCCCTAGGCGCCCTCGTGGCCGCGCTCCTCGCGCTTCTGTTGGAGGCGTTCAAGGTCCCGGACGACCTCAGATGGCGCGTCGTGCTTGGCGCCGGGGCGATCCCAGCAATTTCGGTGATCTGGCTGAGGCGCACAATGCCGGAAACCGCGCGCTTTCTGGCCAAGCTGAAGGGTGACAGCGACGAGGCCTCGCGCGTGATGAGCGAAATCAGCGGTCATCAGGTGCGCGCCCCCACGCTCGACACGCGCACGTTCGCGGAGGTCTTTGCTCGACATGCTCGGCCCATCCTCTCGGCCGCCCTGCTTTGGATGATCTACGATCTGGTGGTTTATGCCGGCATTCTCTTTGGGCCCTCGCTTATCGCCCACAGCCTGAGCCTCAGCGCGGTGTCTTTCACACTCATCATCCAGACCGTCTTCGTCCTTCCGCCCTCCATTCTGTTCTCGATCTTCCTGATCGACAGATTCGGTCGAAAGCCGCTTCAGGTCTGGGGATTTCTGATCGGGGCGGTGCTTATCGGCATCTTCGCCCTGATGCAGCATCAGCTCCTGGCCATGCCTATCCTGGCCCTTATCGTCTTTGGTCTGTTCAATGTGGCCGAGACGGGCCCGGGCCTCGTTTCAGGTGCGGGAATTCTCGGAGCGGAGTTGGCCCCCACTCGCATCCGCACCGTCGCGCAGAGCATCACTGTGGCCGGAGGACGGATCGGGGCCGCCACCAGCGCCTTCGCCTTTCCCCTGCTCTTCGCCGGGATCGGCCAGATGGGCGCCTATTTCGTCATTGCGGGCTTGGCTTTAGCGGGAGCCTTGTTCACCCAAATTCTGGTGCCGGAGACCGGCCAACTCTCACTGGAGACGATCACCGAAGGCGCGGCTTGAAGCGGACCTAAGCTGCAGCTTCCGTCGGCTCGTCGGCTACGAAGCCTTTCCAGCTGGCCATATAGTCGACGAAGACAGGACCTAGGCGTTCGGCCCGAAGATGAGCCCGGCTCACCGGCAGGGCGATCGCCTCGAACTTAGGATCAGCGCCGACCTTGAGCGGAAAATCGTGATGCAGGATGGCGGCGCGGCCGAGGATCGGGAAGTCGGCGCCGTGCTCCAGAACCTTGCGGCAGAGATCGGCGCTCATCAGCTTGCCGGCGACGCCGAGGCGTGTCTCGCCTCGGGGAAGAGGCGCGAAATGATGGATTAGCGGGCCTGACTCCGGCGCCTCCATGGGAGCCTTGAAGACATCCCAGAGGGACATATCCAGATAGTCGAGGTCGCCGGAGGCCAGGACCTGACGGGCGATCTCCACCTGTTCGGAGAACTTGAGGCCAAACCGCTCAGGCGACAGGCGAAGGCCGACCTGGAAGTCCGGCCGCGTCCGCGCCCTCACCCCGGCGATGATCTCGAAGAGCAGGCGTGCGCGACCCGCCAGGGAGCCACCATAGCGATCCGTGCGCACATTGGTCTCGGGGCTGAGGAAGGCGCAGAGGATGTAGCCATGGGCGCCGTGGAGTTCGACGCCATCGAAGCCGGCCCGCTCGGCGCGCACCGCGGCGGCGACGAAGTCGTCGCGCAGTTGTTCCACCTCGGCGAGGGTCAGGGCTCGAGCGGCAAACTCCGCATTCTCCGAGGGGCCGCGGGGCGCTTCGCCGATCAGCTCGGCAGGGGCGCGGATGCCGGCGTGGTGAAGCTGGACGGACGAGACGGCGCCGCCCGCCCGGATCGCCGCGGCCAGACGCGTGAGGCCTGGCAGGTGGTCATCGCAGAAGATGCCGAGCTGGCCGGGAAATCCCTGGCCCACAGCCTGAACATGGGCCGCGCAGGTCATCACCAGACCGAAGCCGCCGACGGCGCGGTAGGTCAGCCAATTGAACTCGTCGTCCGACAGTCGCCCATCGGCATGGCTCTGGGAATTAGTCAGGGGCGCCAGCATGAAGCGGTTCTTCCAGGCGGGACCCCGGATCAGGGTCATGGGCGCGAAGAGATCGGTCATGGTCAGCTCCAAACCAGCTTGGGCGGTGAGATAGGGGGCCGTCCCCGGCTTGACCATAGGGGGCGGCGCGGTCAATCACCGCAGCATGACCCTCAAGACCCTGAGCTCCCATGGTTGCTACGGCGGCGTCCAGAGCTTCCATGTCCACGACAGCACGGCGACGGCGACGCCCATGCGTTTCGGGGTCTTCACGCCGCCCGGCGCGGGGCCCTTTCCCGTTCTCTGGTGCCTGGCGGGCCTGACCTGCACCGAGGAAACCTTCGCCATCAAGGCCGGCGCCCAGCGCGTGGCAGGCGAGCTTGGGCTGATGCTGGTCACGCCCGACACCAGCCCGCGCGGCGAAGGCGTCGCCGATGATCCGGCCTATGACATGGGCCAGGCGGCGGGGTTTTACCTCAACGCCACGGAGGCGCCCTGGGCGGCGCATTTCCACATGCGAACCTGGCTGGAGAGGGAGCTGCCGCAGATCATCGACGCGAACTTCCCCGCCGATATGACGCGCCAATCCATCACAGGCCATTCCATGGGCGGCCACGGCGCCCTCACCTTCGCCCTGCGCGAGCCGGACCGTTTCAAGTCGGTCTCAGCCTTCGCCCCCATCGTCTCGCCGCTGAACTGCCCCTGGGGTCATAAGGCCCTGACCGGCTACCTGGGACCCGACCGCGCCGCCTGGCGACCCTATGACGCCTGCGCCCTGCTGGAAGACGGGGCGCGAGTGGCCGAGATCCTTGTCGATCAGGGCGAGTCTGATCCGTATCTCGTCGAGCAGTTGAAACCCGAATTGCTGGAGGCCGCCTGCGCGAAAGCCGGCGTGCCGTTAACCCTGCGACGTCACGCAGGCTATGATCACGGCTACTGGTTCATCCAGGGCGTCATCGCCGACCATCTCCTCTGGCACGCCGAGCGGCTGCGAGCCTGAAGACATTGCCTCGGAGGTCCTAGCGGCCCATCTTGCCTGCCATCGTGACTCTCGTTCTCGCCCCCTCGCGCGTCAGCGCCGTGGCCGAAAGGCCTAACCTTTCGCGGATGACGCG
Organism: Caulobacteraceae bacterium; assembly: GCA_003136615.1. GTDB lineage: Bacteria > Pseudomonadota > Alphaproteobacteria > Caulobacterales > Caulobacteraceae > Acaudatibacter. The sequence goes on from PLFA01000109.1 coordinate 27,222, forward strand.
GGGCGCGCTCATTGATGCGCTCGTCGCGGCGGAGGTGGCCGCGCCATCGGCGGCGCGGATGCGGGCCGATCAGATCTGGGGCTGGGCGCACAAGCGCGGCGCCACAAGCTTCGATGTCATGACCAATGTCGCCAAGGAGACCCGCGCCGCCCTCGCCGAAGCCTTCACCCTGGATCGGCCGCAGATTCTGGACCGCCAGCTTAGCACTGACGGCGTCATCAAGTGGCTTATCGGCTTTGGGCCCGGTGTCGCCGCGGAGACCGTGTTCATCCCCGATGTGGGCCGGTCCGGCGCCCTGTGCGTCTCCAGCCAGGTGGGCTGCACGCTTAACTGCACCTTCTGCCATACCGGCACACAGGCCCTGGTCCGCAACCTTACAGCGGGAGAGATCTTCGCGCAGGTGCAGGTGGCACGGGATGACCTGAACGACTGGACCGCCGCGCCCGGCGAGCGGCGGCTGACCAATATCGTCTTCATGGGCATGGGCGAGCCGCTCTATAATCTCGATGGCGTGGCCGACGCGATGGACATTATCTCCGACGATCAGGGGGTGGGCATCTCGCGCCGGCGGATCACCGTCTCCACCTCGGGCGTGGTCCCCAAGATGACGGAGCTCGGAACACGAACCAGCGCCATGCTGGCCATCTCGCTGCACGCCGTCAGCGATGAGCTGCGCGACGTGCTGGTGCCCATCAACCGGGCTTATCCCATCGCCGAATTGCTGAAGGCGATCCGGGCCTATCCAGGCCTCTCAAACGCGCGGCGGGTTACCTTTGAGTATGTGATGTTGAAGGGGGTGAATGACAGCCCGGCCGAGGCGCGGGCCCTGGTGCGGCTGCTGGCGGGCATTCCCGCAAAGATCAACCTCATCCCCTTCAATCCCTGGCCGGGCGCGCCCTATGAGTGCTCCTCCAACGCGACGATCAAGACCTTCGCGGATATCGTCAACAGGGCCGGTTACGCCTCGCCCATCCGCACCCCGCGCGGGCGGGATATCCTCGCCGCCTGTGGCCAGCTTCGGTCCGAGAGCGAGAAGCTTCGCGCCAGTCAGCGGCGCAAGCTTGAGACCGCCCCGGGTTAGTTCGTCGCCGTCAGGCATTCGCGGCGAAGGTTCATCAGCACCTTGGCCGTGTCATGCTTTACCGCGTCGCGCACCAGCGACGCCGGAGCCAGAATATCGACGCCGACCTGATTTTCGTAGAGGACGCGGGTCACGTTCCCGCCATTGAGCGGAATGAGCTGCCACTCCCCTTTTTCCTCCTTGAGATTGCCGCCCGCCTTCTGGAACCGGATGACGCGATAGGGGTCGAAGTCCTCCCGCACCACATTATGGATTGTCGGGATGAAGAGGTTCCCTCGCGTGACGGTCTCGCGGACTTCCGCATTGTGAGCGGGGTCGCTCTGCGTGATGGTGCAGCTCGTCACCGTCGCGATCAGCCTGGCGGCGTGGCCGCAGTCGCGCATCACGTTCCAGACCACCTTGGCTGAGGCGGGAATATCCACCGCGCCATGGATGAGAACGGCGCCATTGGGCGCCGCGGTGACTTCCGAAAATGCCTTGCCTGCCCGAAGTTCGCCGGCGGCTGAGTCCGGCACGGACCAGGCCAGGAGCGCGGGCGACGCCAAGAGGGCCAGGGCCATCGCGAGGAATGATCGCACTTTCATCGCGGACCTAACGCTCCAAGGCTCGTCGCGCGACCGTTGGGATGGAGGCGCTGAGGAGGACTGACAAGGCCTCATACGCACAGGGCCACGAACTGGACGCGTGATGGCGCCCATCAACGGGGCCTAACGAAGGCGGGTCGCGCCATCAATCTCTAATCAGCCAGATGAGCCTTGGTGGTCTCGATAGCCTCAACCAGCGACACACGCTTAAGTTCCACCCCCGGCGGCAGGCCGGTGAACAGGCGGCTCGGCGCGGCGGCGTCGAGCATCACAAAGACGCCCCGGTCATCCTCCCGGCGGATCAGGCGCCCGAAGGCCTGGGCGATCCGCGCCCGGGTCTGGGCGTCATCATAAGCGCCGCCGCCGAAACGGCCGCGCCGGGCCTTGTGCAGAATATCGGGCCGGGGCCAGGGCACGCGGTCAAAGACCAGCAGCCGAAGCGCCCTTCCCGGCACATCCACCCCATCCCGCACCGCGTCGGTGCCAAGCAGGCAGGAATCCTCTTCGGCTCGGAACATGTCCACCAGAGCGCCCACCTCCAGAGGATCCACATGCTGGGCGAAGAGCGCGAGGCCCTGGTCGGCCAGGGGTCCGGCGATGCGCTCNNAGCTCGCGCATGGCCGCGGCGACCTGGCGGGGGTCGTCCTTGCCCACATCGGTGACCACCAGGGCCAGGGCCTGGGCGGCATAGTCGAAGGGCGACGCCAGACGCAGGGTCTTGGGGCGCTCGGAAAGGCGGGCCGCGCCGGTCCGCATCTCCGCCACGGCGAAGGGGTCGGGATGATTGGGGTCGGCCAGGGTGGCGCTGGTCACCAGCACGCCGTGGGCGGGAGCGATGACAGCCGCATGCAGGGGTTCGGTGGGATCGACCCAGTGGCGGCGGGCGGCGGCGTCCACAACCCGGCCATAGAGGATGGTGACGTCGAACCAGTCGACAAAGTCCGGGTCATCCTCGGCATCCTCATCAATGGCCGCGAGCATGGCGCGCCACGCGGGAAGAACGGACCGGGCGCGACGATCAAGGCCCCTGAGGGCGCCGTCGATGCGGGCCCGCTCGCTCTCGGGTAGATCGGCGGCTTTCTCATCCAAGAGGTCCTCCAGCTGACGGGAAAGGGCCATGAGGGGCGTGACGATATCGGCGAGAGCCGCCGCCGCGGCCCGGGCGCCCTCGCGCACCGCCGGCAGGGCGGGCCGGGCGGCGCATTCCATTCCCACCTCGGACGGCGCGGCGCGGGCGCGGAGTTGCTCCAGGACGGCGGCGAGGAAGGTCTCCACCGGGCCGGAGGGGTTGGCCTCCCCCACCGCCGGCGCGATCCGCCCCGACCAGCCTTCCCCCGGAAGAGCTCCGGCGGCCCGCACGGCTGCATCGAGCGCGGCCCGCGCCTCCTCCCGATCACCCAGAATTTCGGTGAGGCGCGCCTCCAGGCCCCGGCCCCGCCGGCCACGCCCCTCGGGTCCGCGAATCCAGCGGCGCATCTCGGCCGCCTCCGCGCCTGAAAGGGCGGCGGCGAAGGCGCTGTCGGCGGCGTCGAAAAGGTGGTGGCCCTCGTCAAAGACGATGCGCTTGAGGCTGGCCGTCTCGCCATCCTGAGGCCGGCCCCGGGCGGCGCGGCCCCGGTCATAGGCGGCCTGGGTCATGACCAGCGCGTGATTGGCGATAACGAGGTCGGCCCGACGCGAGGCCCGAATGGCGCTTTCCACAAAGCAGACGCGGTAATGAGCGCAGGCGGAATGGACGCACTCCCCCCGACGATCCACCAGATTGGCGGGACTGGCCTGGGCTGCGGGAGGAACGGCGAAGAGGGTCGGCAGCCAAGGCGGGAAATCCCCGCCGGTCATGTCGCCATCGCGGGTGGCGCGGGCCCACCGGGCGGCCAGCATCATGCCCACCAGATCGCTGGTCCCCAGGCGCGCGGCGTTGACGCTGTCCTGGAGGTTCAGAAGGCAGAGATAGTTTTCCCGCCCCTTGCGCACCACCACCCGCGCGGCCCGCGCCGCCGCATCGGGGAACAGGGTTTGGCTCTCGCGCTCGATCTGACGCTGCAGGGCGCGGGTATAGGTGGAGACCCAGACGCCGGGGCCATTGGCCTCGGCCCAGAGCGAGGCCGGGGCCAGATAGGCCAGCGTCTTGCCCGTCCCCGTTCCCGCCTCGGCCAGCATCATCTGGGGCTCGCCACCCCGGGCGCGGGGCTGGAAGGCATGGGCCGCCTCAGCGGCGAAATCAGCCTGGAGAGGTCGGGGCTCCAGAAGGCCGGCCCGTTGCAGGAGTTGGGCCAGGCGGGCGCGGGCGGCGTCCGGGTCCACGGGCGCCGAACCCGGCTCCCCGGGCGGCGCTTGATCCTCCCATTCCTTCAAGCGGCTCCAGGCGTCAAGGCCATCGCCGCGCCAGGGACGGCCGATGGACCCGCCCAGGCGCAAGGCGCTTAACACCGGCGCCGCCCAGGGCCAGCCGGCGCGACCCAGGGTCTCGGCCTGGGCCAGGGCCTCCTCGCGACTGGGCGTTGGCGCGGCGCCAAGCTCNNGGGGCGCAGAGCGCGGCGGGCCGCACAAAGGCGAACAGCTCCAGCACATCGAATAAGCGCGGTGATCGCGGCGGCGGCGCGAGCCCCAAGCGCCGGGCGGTCAGCGAGGCATGGGCCACCAGCACCGGCTCGCTTTCCACCAGCCGCCGCGCCTCGCTGGCCGATCCTGAGCGGCCCCCCGCCCCGTCGGCGAGACCGACCCGCGCGCCCGGCAGGACCATCAGGGCCGCGGCAAGATCAAATGGGGTGGGAGGAGCCGTCATCGGGGGTTTGGGGGGTCCTAAAAAATGAGGTGTTTTTGGTCAGCAACTCTAAGGCCAAAATTTTTTTCTCATAAAATCAATGCCTTCGCTCCTCGGGTGTCTTTGGTCGCGGTGAACGCCATGGCCGCAAATGGCAGCTAAATGGCAACAAATGGCAGCAGG
>PLFA01000082.1 GCA_003136615.1 Caulobacteraceae bacterium
CGGATCGCGGAGGATCTGGAGGCTACTTATTGGGAGAGCCTCGACCAGATGCTGGCCCGCATGGATGTGGTCTCGGTCAATTGCCCCCATACCCCCGCGACCTATCATCTTCTCTCGGCCCGCCGGCTGAAACTTATGCCGCCCCACGCCCTGATCGTGAACACCGCCCGGGGCGAAATCATCGACGAGGCGGCGCTGGCGGGCATGTTGCAGCGGGGCGAGCTGGCCGGCGCGGGCCTCGATGTCTACGAGCACGAGCCGACGGTCAATCCAAAGCTCCTGAAGCTCAACAATGTCGTCCTCCTGCCGCATATGAGCTCGGCGACGCTGGAAGGCCGCATGGACATGGGCGAGAAGGTCATCATCAATATCCGCACCTGGATGGACGGTCACAAGCCGCCGGACCGGGTCATTCCCAGCATGCTCTAGCCGCANNCGGTGATCAGCTTCACCGCCTCCAGCGCCATCAGGCTTCCGACGACGCCCGCCAAGGCGCCGATCACCCCCACCGCCGCGCACGTCTCCGCGTCTGGCGGAATCTCCGGCACCAGACAGCGATAGCAGGGCCGGCCACTAAAGACGCCCACCTGTCCTGTCCAACGCCCCAGCGCCCCGCTCACCAGGGCCCGGCCCGTGCCGACGCAGGCGTCATTGATCACAAACCGCGTCGCGAAATCATCCACCCCATCCAGCACAAGGTCATAAGCGCCAATCAGCGCCCGGGCATTGGCGCCATCCACGGGCGCCGGATGAGCCTCGATGGCGATATGCGGATTGAGGGCCTGAAGCCGCGCCTTGCCGGACTGGACCTTGGCGGAGCCGACATCGCTGGCGCTGAAGAGAACCTGCCGCTGCAGGTTCGACAGGCTGACCGTGTCCGGATCGGCGAGACCCAGGGTCCCCACGCCCGCGGCCGCCAGATACAGAGCCGCCGGAGATCCGAGCCCGCCGACCCCAATAATCAGGACCCGGGCGCGGGAGAGCGCCTGTTGCCCGGGACCGCCAATCTCGCGGAGAACAAGGTGCCGGGCATAGCGCTCAACCTCGGCGTTCGAGAACGTCACGCGCCGGGCGCCGTCGCGCGCGAGATGGCCAGCTTCAGCCGGTGGGCGAAGGCGAGGCGTTCGGGCCGGCTCAGGTCCCGGGCGATCTGGATTTCGCGTCCCGAGAGTTGGAGCTTGAGAACCCCGGGGCCGAACTCTTCATCAATCACGGCCACACGCGTAAAGGCCGTGGCCGACTCCCAGACCAGGGTCTCCCCGCCGGGTGCGTGTCGGCTCACCGCGATCCGCCGCGCGCTGACGCGGACGCGCTCATGGGTCTCGCCCCGCCGGGCGCTGAGAGCGAGCGCGGCGATCACGGCGCCGACCACCAGGGCGATATAGATGAGCACCGGGGCCGCGCCCACGCGCATGAAGATGACAGCGGGGATCAGGCTGAGGCCCGCGAAGGCGAGGATCACCTTGCGCCTTCCGTCCTCGCTGAGGGAGCGATTCGGCCGGATGATCGAATCCATGAAGAGCGTTTCGGCCATGGGGGCGGTTCAATGGTCCTGTTCGCGACTTGGCGGACAGGCCACGTGCCGTCATGGTCGGAGGATGGTCAAGCCTCCGTCCAAAGCCCAGACGAAAGCCCGCATCTTCGCCATCTTCGACCGCTTCGCCGCGGCGACGCCGGACCCTCGGACCGAACTCATTTATGCCTCGCCCTATACCCTGCTGGTGGCCGTGGTCCTGTCGGCCCAGGCCACGGATGTGTCCGTGAACAAGGCGACCGGTCCCCTCTTCGCGGTCGCGGACACGCCGCAAAAGATGATCGATCTGGGGGAGGCCGCCCTCGCCCGCCACATTTCCTCTATTGGCCTCTTCAACACAAAGGCCAAGAACGTCATCTCCCTCTCGAAGCTCATCATGGAACGCCACGCCGGCGAGGTTCCGCGAACGCGGGAGGCCCTCGAAGCCCTGCCGGGGGTCGGGCGAAAAACCGCCGGTGTGGTGCTCAACGAACTGGAGATATCCCCCGCTATCGCGGTGGACACCCACGTCTTCCGCGTTTCACGCCGGCTTGGCCTCAGCAACGGCGCCACGCCGGAGAAGGTGGAGGCGGACCTCATGGCCGTGACCCCCAAGGACCGCCTGACCCGGGCTCATCACTGGCTGATCCTTCACGGGCGCTATGTCTGTCTGGCCCGCAAACCCCGCTGCGGGGAATGTCTCGTCGCCGATCTCTGCCCATCGCGCGCGCTGTTCGCAGGCGTGTAAGGCGCCCGTCTCCCCCACCCCTGGCCCCTGGGGCTCGTCACGGGCGGCGCCTTGGTGTAGGTCGACGGCGCGTTTTGAAAAGGTGTTCGCGGGTCTCATGTCTTCGCTTCTCGACGTCACGGCTATCGGCAACGCCATCGTCGATGTTATCTCGCCCGCCGCGCCCGCGTTCCTTGAGGCCGAAGGCCTGGCGCCGGGGTCGATGACACTGATCGACGAGCCGACGGCGGCCGCGCTTTATGCCCGCATGGCGCCGGGTCTCGAGGCCTCCGGCGGTTCGGCGGCCAACACCGTCGCCGGCGTCGCCAGCTTTGGCGGCCAGGCGGCCTTCATCGGCAAGGTGGCCGGTGACGAACTGGGCGCCATATTCGCGCACGACATCCGCGCCATCGGCGCGCGTTTTGAAACGCCTTCTCTCACGGGCGGACCGGCGACGGCGCGGTGTTTGGTCAATGTCACGCCCGACGGGCAGCGAACCATGAGCACCTTTCTGGGCGCCTGCGTGGAGCTGACCCCCGACGATGTGGACCCCGCCCTGATCGAGGGCGCAAAGATCGTCTATCTGGAGGGTTATCTGTTTGATCCTGCCGCCGCCCGGGAAGCCTTCGCCAAGGCCGCCGGCCTCGCCCGCGCTTCCGGGCGGAAAATAGCCCTCAGCCTCTCCGATGGATTCGTCGTGGATCGCCATCGCGGCGCGCTCTTGGGCTTCATCGAGACCCAGGTCGACGTGCTGTTCGCCAATGCCGACGAGATCCGCGCCCTCTTCGAAACGGACGATGTCGAAGCCGCCCAGAGCGCCATCCGCGGCCGGGTCGATATCGCCGCGATCACGCGCGGAGCGGAAGGCTCCGTGGTGCTCACCGCCGAGGAGGTCTTCGCCGTTCCGGCGGGTCCCGTGGCCCATGTGGTCGACACGACCGGCGCGGGAGACCAATATGCGGCCGGTTTCCTCTTCGGCTTGGCCCGCGGCCGAGGCCTCGCCGACTGCGGCGCGCTTGGGTCCCTTGCCGCGGCCGAGGTGATTTCACACTATGGTCCGCGTCCGGCGGAGGCCTTGGCGGGGCGGGCCCTCGCCCAGGGGCTGGCGGCATGAGCCGCACCGCCGACGTCAAGCGCGACACCAAGGAGACCCAGATCCTGGTGAAGCTGAATCTGGATGGCTTGGGTCGGTCGAACATTTCCACCGGGATCGGCTTCTTTGATCACATGCTGGACAGCTTCGCCCGGCATGGGGGCTTCGACCTGGACGTCCGGACGACGGGNNGACCTGCATATCGACATGCACCACACCGTGGAGGACACGGGCATCGCCATCGGCCGGGCCTTCCATGACGCGCTGGACGGCTTCAAGGGTATTCGCCGGTTCGGCGTCGCCTATATCCCCATGGACGAGACCCTGACGCGCTGCGCCGTCGATCTCTCAAATCGCCCCTATCTGATCTGGCGGGTCGACTTCACGCGCCCCAAGGTTGGGGAGATGGACACCGAGCTGTTCAAGGAGTTCCACCAGGCCTTCGCCATGAACAGCGGCGCCTGCGTGCACATCGAGACCCTGTATGGCGACAACACGCACCATATCGCCGAGAGCGGTTTCAAGGCCCTGGCCCGCGCCCTGCGCACGGCCGTGGAATTGGACCCGAAGACCGGCGGCGCGGCGCCCTCCACCAAGGGCGTGCTCTAGGGACCTGTGTGACGTCATGAGGCGCGTGGCGCTCGTCGACTATGGATCGGGCAACTTACCGTCCGCTGAAAAGGCCTTGAAGAAGGCGGCCGCCGCTTTGGGCGGCGCCGAGGTGACGGCGACCGCCGATCCGGACGAGATCGCGCGCGCCGACGCGGTCGTGCTGCCGGGCGTCGGCGCCTTCGCCGCCTCCATGGCCGCGCTGGGGTCGCGCCCCGGTCTTGTGGAGGCCATGAACCAGGCCGTTCACGGACGTGGGGTCCCCTTTTTGGGAATTTGCGTGGGGATGCAACTCCTCGCCGAGCAGGGACATGAATTCGGCCTGTCCCGGGGTCTGGGCTGGATAGGGGGCGAAGTGCGCCAGCTTTCGCCCACGGACCGGACGCGGAAGATCCCCCACATGGGCTGGAATAGCCTCGATGGCTCCCTTACGGGGCCCCTCATGGCGGGGTTCGAGCCGGGCGTTCACATGTACTTCACCCACTCCCTGGCCCTCTATCCAACGGACCGCGCGTGCGTCGCCGCGACCACCGACCATGGCGGGGCGTTCGTGTCCGCGGTCACGCAAGGCAATGTCGCCGGGGTGCAGTTTCACCCCGAAAAGTCGCAGGATGCGGGCGGGCGACTCCTCAGTAATTTTCTGGAGTGGCGGCCGTGATCCTCTATCCCGCGATCGATCTGAAGGACGGCCAATGCGTCCGGGTCCTGAGAGGCGATCTGTCGACCGCCACGATTTTCAATTCGAGCCCCGCGGACCAGGCCGAGGTCTGGATGAAGGCGGGCTTTCGCTGGCTTCATGTGGTGGATCTGAACGGGTCGGTGGCCGGCCACGTGGTGAATGGCGACGCCGTGGAAGCCATCCTGAAGGCGGTGAGCATACCGGTGCAGCTTGGCGGCGGCATTCGCAGCCTGGCGAACATTGAGCAGTGGATCAAGCATGGGGTCAGTCGCGTCATTCTGGGAACGGCGGCCGTCCGCGATCCCGCCCTTGTCAAAACAGCCGCGCGGCTCTGGCCGGAGCAGATCGCGGTCAGCGTGGATGTGCGCGGCGGCCGAGTGGCGGTGGAAGGCTGGACCGAGGACTCCGGCCTTGACGCCGTGACCGTGGCGAAGCGCTTCGAGGATGTGGGCGTCTGCTCGCTGATTGTCACCGATATTGACCGGGATGGCGCCCTCCTTGGTTTTAACGTGGAGGTCTTCGGCGCCCTGGCGGACGCGGTGCGCATTCCCGTGATCGCCGCTGGCGGCCTCGCCTCGGTGCGCGACATCGAGCGTCTGGCCGCCTGGGAGGGAGCGCCCATATCCGGCGCGGTGTTGGGTAAGGCGCTCTATGCCGGCACGATCACGCCCGCCGAAGCCCTGGCCGCGGCGGCCTGATGCTAAAGGCGCGCGTCATTCCCTGCCTTGACGTTAAGGACGGCCGCGTCGTGAAAGGCGTCCAGTTCGTCAGCCTACGGGACGCGGGCGATCCCGTCGTTCAAGCCCGCGCTTATGACGCCGCCGGCGCCGATGAATTGATGTTCCTCGATATTACCGCCAGCCACGAGGGGCGCGGCGCGATCCTGGACGTGATCGCTGAGACCGCGGAGGTGTGCTTCATGCCCCTCTCCGTCGGCGGCGGCGTCAGCGATGTCCCCAGCGCGCGGCGTCTTTTGCGGGCCGGCGCGGACAAGGTGGCCATGAACACCGCCGCCGTGGAATCGCCGGATCGGTTGAGCGCCTGCGCGGACGCCTTCGGCTCCCAGGCCGTGGTCGCGGCCATCGATGCGCGGCGAAGCCCCGCCGGCGGCTGGGAGGTCTTCACCCACGGCGGGCGCCGCGCGACGGGCCTGGACGCCGTCGCCTTCGCCCGGCTCGCCGCTGAAAAGGGGGCGGGAGAGATCCTGCTGACATCCATGGACGCCGACGGCGCGAAGACGGGCTATGATCTTGAGTTGCTCTCCGCCGTGACGCAGGCCGTCAGTGTCCCGGTCATCGCCAGTGGCGGCGCGGGCTGCGCCATGGATATGGTGCATGCCATTCAAATCGGCGGTGCGGACGCCGTCCTTGCGGCCTCGATCTTTCACTTCGGAGAGGTCACGATACAGGGCGTTAAGGACGTAATGCGAGAGGCGGGGATCCCGGTCCGCCCCGTCTATGAGGAGGCGCCATGAGTCGCTTCGCCGAGGTTGTTGATCGCCTTTCGGAGGTTATAGCGTCGCGCGCGGGCGGCGACGTCGCCGCGTCCTGGTCGGCGCGTCTTATTGCCGAGCCCGGCCTCGCCGCGAGGAAACTGGGTGAAGAAGCCCTGGAGCTGGCGCTGGCCGCCGTGCAATCCGACCGCCCCGCGATCGTCGGCGAGAGCGCCGACGTGATCTACCATTTCCTGGCCTTGCTCGCGGCGACCGGCATATCCCTCGATGAGGTGGCGGAGGAACTCACGCGCCGGGAGACACGCTCAGGCGTGGCGGAGAAGGCGTCCCGTCAGGGTTGACCTCGGCGGGATTGTCGGCGCAGCACCACATAGAGCGCGCCGCCGCCGCCCCGCTTGGGATGGGCTTCGGAAATTCCGGCCACGATGTCTCTCAAGGGTGACTGCGCCAGCCAGTCCGGAACCTCGCGGCGCAGGACGCCGTCCCCGCGAGGTCCCTTGCCGGTAATCACCAGGATCGCCCGCGCGCCCGCCGCCCACCGGCTTTGGACAAACCCGATGAGCCGCACGTGAGCGGCCTCCCGGCTCAGGCCATGCAGGTCAAGACTGGCGGCCATCGGCTCGCGACCGAGGTCCAGGCGTCGCCGGCGATTGGGTTCGATAGGTTGGAGGGGGCCGGGCGTGATCGCCTTTGTCGGCGTCTGCACCTTTGGGGTCGCAATCCCCACGCGGCGCGACGGCGTTATTGAAACCAGCTTCGCCTTGGGTTGCGGGACGAGGGCAGGAGCGGTGCGGCCGGGAAACGGTCGAACCGTGGCCGCAACCACAGCCCAGAGCCGCGCATCATCACCGCCCCCGGACCCCTTCACGGGGGCGCCGAGTCCAGAGGAACAAGGCGGTAGAGGCGAAGGATATGCCGCACGCGCCCAGCCTCTGTGCCCGCATCCGGTCCTTCCCCGACATAAAGGTCGGCGCGACTCTCGCCCTTGATGGCGATCCCCGTGTCGAGCGCCATGGCGAGTCGCTGATATCGCGGGAAGGCGCCCTCCAGGGTTGGGGCCTCCGCGTCGATCCAGAGAAGTTCGCCCATGCCGTGAAAGGCCGGATCCACAGCCGCCGCGCGCCCAGGCGTGAGGCGCACCCCGGCAGCGCCCACGGGGGTCTGGCCGTCATCGGGCTCCAGACGGAAGAAGACATAGCGGCGGTCAAGATCCATGATCCTCGCGGCCTCCGCGCCGCGATGGCGCGCGAGCCAATCATGAATCGCCGCGGCTGACGCTTGCCCGCCCTCCAGAAGTCCGCGGCGAAGCATGGGGCCAGCGATGGCCACGAATGGCGCGCCATTGGCCCCATCATAGACCGCGCGCCAGCGCGTCCCGTCGTCGAAAACCAGTACGCCCGACCCTTGGATCTGGAGGAAAAACAGATCCTCCGGCCTCAGCCAGGCCAAGGCGTTCGGGGCCGGCGTTCCGTCAATGACGGCGCGATCCTCCCGGGCAGTTGCGGCTAAGGCGGGCCTCGGTCTGACTGCGGCGGTGAAATCGCCACCTCGCTGCAGGCGCGCCTGGTAGATGGGTGTGAAATAGCCAGTTAGGAGACCCGGCTCGGACGCTGGGAGCGGCCGAAAATAGGTCTCGAAAAATCGCCGAGCTTGCGCGTCATCAGGGTCCGCGAGGGTCTGGGCGCGCCCACAGACACGGATGAGCGCAGGCTCGCGTTGAACCGAACAGGCGGCGACGAAGGCGCCAAACGCGGCGACGTGATCATCGGCGGCCCAACCAGGCAATGCGGCAAAGGCTTGAGGCGTTGCCAGGGGCTGTTCCGGCGTACGCGGCGGGGCTGGCGCTAAGCCGAGCCTCGGCGCTGAGGCTTCGGGAGTCGCCGCAGGCGGCACGCGCGGATGGGTCGGCGAGGGGGGAGCAAGAGAGCGGGTCGCACAGGCCGCCAGGGTCAACGCCGCCGTGGCGCACACCCAAACACAGGGCCGCATCAGGCCTCCGCGGCGTCCACGTGAATCAGAGTCCAGTTCGGGTCGCGGCTCTTCAGATTACGTTCAAACGTCCAGACCTCGGCGGTCCGGCGATCATCCACGGATTCGCCTTCGGGACCCTTGGCGCGATTGCGGAATTCCGCCAGGAACCGCACGGAGGCTCGCACCATGTCGTCCTTGATCACCACGCCCTCGAAGTCAGCGCGCGGGGTTTGCAGGAACTCGACGGTTTCGCTACGACCCGCCTTTTCGCGGTCTTCGATCGCCGCGGAGAAGCTGTCGAGGACCGGCGGCGAAAGAAGCGGGCGCAGGGCCGCAACGTCCCCGGTGGCGAAGGCTTTGACGATCATCTGATAGGCGGCGCGAGCGCCTTGCGTGAAATGGTCCACATCAAAAGTCGGATCGCGCGCCTGCAACGACGCCAAGCCGCTGCCAAGCGCGGGCGGCCCGGGTCGAGACGGGGAAGGTCGCGGCGCGTCCAGGGGCGTGAGAGGCGTCGCCCGGGGTGTCTCGTCCGACCCACGGCCCACGCGGCGACCCAGCACCGCATAGAGCTGAAAGAGGACCACGGCCGCCAGAGCCGCGAGAATGATCAGTTCGAGAGCTCGCAAGGAAACACCGCGCCTTTCATGCCGCCAAGCGCTATATAGGGGAGCCAGCGACCTTCGTCAGTATGCAAGCGGCGGCGGCGGTCTCTTTGCCACGAAGTTGCGGCCGGAAAGGCCGCATGATAGCCAAGCGCCCGTATGAAAGGCGCATGTTCGGCCGGTTGAGCTTGATGGCGTTTCGTTGAAACACCTGGATCACGAGCTCTCTCTCGCAAGGGCGCCGATTTTAGAATTTTGACGATCCCATCAAGGCTCGGCTGGTCTTAGGCTGGCGCCCACAACCTAGCCATTGGACTCCTTATGACGGACACCTCAAGCCCGGCGCCCCCATTCGGCGCCCCTCCATCGGACGCTCCCGCCGCGCCAGGCATCCGCATCCTCGCGCAATATATTCGCGACCTCTCCTTCGAGAATCCGCGCGCGCCCGAGTCGCTCCGGGCCACAACCTCCCAGCCTCAGATTGAGCTTGGCGTGGAATTGAACGCCGGGGCGCGGGACGGAGGCCTCTTTGAGGTGGAGCTAAAGCTTTCCGCCTCCGCCAAGCGTGAAGCTGAACCCGTCTTCCAGATCGAACTGGTTTATGCGGGTCTCTTTCAGATCGTCGGCGTGGAGGGGGACGAGCTCGAACAGGTTCTGCTCATTGAAGCCCCCCGCTATCTGTTCCCCTTCGCTCGGCGCTTAATCGCCGATCTTTCAGCCGACGGCGGGTTTCCCCCCCTAATGCTTGAGCCGATCGATTTCGCGGCCATCTACATGGCGCGGAGGGCCCAATCAGAAGGGGCTATAGTGGGGAACGCCTGACGAGGCTTCACGCCTCAGCGGTTACGGCCGAAGGGCTTGGAACCCATAGCGACAGGGATTTAAGTTCAGAGGCGATAAAGGCCTCATGCCTCTGGGCCTCGGTGTGGGTGAGGCGGGGCGGCAGAATCCTGGGGCGGGGCCCATAGACCTCGGCCCTTGCCATCGTGGCGCGAGTCAGGGTGACTTGCGTTAGGTCAAGGCTTGCCTCGCGGCCCCCTCTCAGCTCCAGATAGACCTGGGCCAATAGCTGGGTGTCGATGAGCGCCCCGTGTTTTTCGCGCTCGGCGAGAGAGATCTTGTAGCGTTTGCAGAGGGCGTCCAGCGAGTTGAACATGCCTGGAAAACGCTTCTGCGCCATGGCCAGGGTATCCACCCATCGATGCTCGGGAATGATCGGGCGCCCCGCGCGCTCCAGCTCATGGTTGATGAAACCGCGATCAAAACCGGCGTTGTGGGCGACAAGATCGGCCTCGCCCAGAAAGGCCAGAAACGCCTCGGCGACACTGGGGTGGGAGAATGTCGGCTTGTCGGCAAGGAAAGCGCGGGAAAGCCCGTGGATTCGCTCAGCATCCGGGTCGATATCGCGCTCAGGATTAATGTAGCAGTGAAATTCCTGGCCCGTGGGAATGAAATCCTGAAGCTCGACACAGGCGATCTCGATCACACGGTGGCCACTGCGGGGGTTCAGTCCCGTTGTTTCCGTGTCGAGGACAATTTCACGCGCCATGGCTCTTCAATTCCCCTGCTTCGCTCGCGCTCGCAAGGCTGTGATGATAGCGCGCACTTGAGCGCGGGCGTCATCCAGGCCCCTGGACGTATCAATGACAAAATCCGCCCTTTGGCGCTTGTCGGCATCGGGCATCTGGGCCTGCAGGATGGCGACGAACTTGGCTTCGGTCATGCCGTGGCGCGCCAAGACTCGTTCGCGCTGGACGTCAGCCGGCGCGCTCACCACCACCGTGACATCCACATGCCTCTCTCCGCCCGTCTCGAAGAGAAGTGGGATATCAAGGACGACCAAGGGCGCCTTGGCCGCGGCGGCGTCCGCAAGGAACGCAGCGCGCGCGGCGCTCATAAGGGGCCAGACGATGGCATTGAGTTGGTTGAGGGCCTCCGGATCTCCCAGGACGCGCGCGCCAAGACGATCACGATCGACGGCGCCGGCTTCGACAACGCCCGGAAAGGCAGCCGCCACGGGCGCGACGGCCGCTCCGCCCGAGGCGTAGAGCCGACGGACCTCAGCGTCGGCGTCGTACACCGGGACCCCGGCCTCGGCGAAAAAGCCTGCCGTGGTGGATTTGCCCATCCCAATTGATCCGGTGAGGCCAAGGACGATCATGCGCCGAGGGCCACAGCGCGAATATCCAGCGGCGGCGGCTCGATACCGAAAAGTATGGTGAAGCTGGGTCGCGCCTGGCCAATCAGCATCTCCAGGCCGTCGACGGTCTGAAGTCCACGCTGCGCAGCGGCAATGAGGAGCGGCGTGAGAAGGGGTCGGTAGACCATATCCATCACAACAGCGCCGGGAGAGAGCGCGGAGAGATCAAGGCCAAGCACCGAAGCCGCCTCAAGACCAGCTGGCGTGGCATTGATGAGCGCCCCCCAGGACCGCGCAAGATGCTTAGCGGGAGAAGCCGAGAGCACCTCGACTTGCGGCCCTAGGGCCCGAGCGAGAGCTGAAGCGCGTTCAGGGTTTCTGTTGAGGAGATATATCCGCGGCGTACCCGCCTCCAAAAGTGCGCTGGCGGCGCCGCGCGCTGCACCGCCGGCCCCGAGGATCAGGATCGGCGCGGCGGAGGGGTCGAAGCTTGGCGCCTGGACCGCGAACGCCCGCAGAAGGCCTTCGCCGTCGGTATTGTCCGCACCAAGCGAACCGTCCGCGTCAAATACAAGGAGATTGGCCGCGCCAGCCGCAAGCGCCCGGGGGCTGGCCCGATCAGCCAGCGCAAGGGCCGGCTCCTTATGGGGCGCGGTCACGTTCAGCCCCACGACGGCCCCGCCCCTCAGTCCCGCGACGAATGCGGCGAACCGGTCCGGCGGAACAGCGAACGGGACATAAGCCGCGTTAATCTGCGCCGCCACGATCCAGCAGTTTTGCAGCCTAGGGCTCAGGGAATGACTGATCGGCCAGCCAACCACACCCGCCAGTCGGGTTGATCCCGTTATCATGGCTGTGGTGGCCGTCGTCACAGCCACGCGCCACCCGACCGCCGCAACCACGCGAGAAGCGGCAATAGGGGTAGTCCAAGGATGGCGAAATAATCACCGTCAACCTGCTCAAAGAGCTGGACGCCCTCCCCCTCGAACTCAAAGCCGCCGAGGCTTGCGCAAAGAGTGTCCGCGTTCCGCGAAAGATAATCGTCGAGATAGCTCTCACTGAAATCACGAAATGTGAGGTGCGCCGTCTCATTGTGAGACCATACGACCCGCCCGCCGTCAGCTCCCGCCACGGCGCAATGCAGGCTGAAGGCGACGCCGCGCAGCCCTAGAAGCCGGGCGCGAGTCTCCTTCAGGCTCGTGGTTTTGTCGAGCAGCCGCCCATCGATCTCTAGGGTCTGATCGGCGCCAATGACGAGCGTCTCGGGCTCGCGCGCGCGATCAAGCGCCTTGGCTGCTGCGAGACGCTCCGCGACCATGGCGGCACTGACGCCATCGGCGAGGTATCCCTCCTTCAGCACGGTTTCATCGACGGCCGGGGGGTCAACGCGAAAGGTGAGGCCGGCGCCGCGCAGGAGGGCCGCCCGAGCATGGCTCGAAGAGGCGAGAACAATCGCCTTCACCCCAGGACTTCCACCTGGGCGTGACCGCCGGAGAGAATATTGATGACCGCCGCCGCGGTTTCCTCAACGGACCGACGAGTCACGTCGATGACCGGCCAACCTTGGCGTTCGAATAGCCGCCGCGCGGCAACCACCTCGCTCCGCACAACGTCGGTATCCACATAGGCGCTATCCCGCCGCTCGTTGAGACTGCGCAGGCGATTGCGGCGAATCTGAATCAGGCGGTCTGGCGATATCGTCAGTCCCACGATGGGTATTCCCTCGATGTTGGAAAGCGCGGCCGGAGGTTCCGAGGGAGAGATCAGGGGGACGTTGGCCGCTCGCACGCCGCGGTGCGCGAGATAAATACAGGTGGGCGTCTTGGATGTTCGCGACACTCCGACCAAGACAACATCAGCCGCCTGCAAATCCTGGCCCCCCTGACCATCGTCATGTCCAAGGGCATAGGAGAGAGCGTCCATGCGGTTGAAATAATCGGTGTCCAGGGCGTACTGCGCGCCCACCCGGGTCGAAAGCGGAGCGCCCAAATACCAAGAGAGCGCGGACACCAAGGGATCAAGCGCCCCGAAACAGGGCATATCGAGCTTCTGGCATCCTGCCTCAAGCGCGCCGCGTAACTCTTCATCGACAATGGTGTGAACGATTACGCCGGGGGCATCGGCGATCTCCACCAGCACGCGATCAATCTGAGCCCGGGATCGGATAAGTGAATAGATATGCTCAATCTCAAGGACATTGTTGAAACGGGCGCAGACAGCGCGGCTCATGGCATAGAGCGTCTCCCCGGTAGAATCCGACACCAAGTGGAGATGGAAGTAGGTAGCGAGGCGTGCGTCGGAGGGCATGGGAACTTTTGACGTCGCTCCGGGTTTCGGGGGAAGCCTGTGCGCGATTGATTAGCGGGTCCGTGGATAAGGCGAAAGTGCTGGGGACCGTTTAAGGTGGCGCCTTCCGCGAAACGGGTGCGGTGGACATTCCCCGCCACTTTCCCGCGCCTTCGCCGCCCTGAAGTCCCCTTGTTTATGAGTTGTCCGATTACCGTCCACAGTAAGGGGAATGGTAAAAGAGTTCCCGGGTAATCCCCGCATTATAGGTTGAAAAGCCCTTTTTGATCAGCGTCTAGCGTGTCCTAGAACCAGTTGTGGATGGTTTGCGAAGCGACGATCCCCCGTTAGCCACGCGAGGCCCGCATCGTTCATCGCCGGAGAGAAGACCGCTTTGTCCTCGTTAGCCGAACGCTCACTACCATCTCCAAAATTCCTTAAGATCTTCTTAATGAGAGATAGACTGGACCCGAGATGAGCGCGCTAAAGGCTTGGCGCGGTCATCAACACGCTTGACGCCATGAGGCTTGGCGCGAATGACGTGTTCAGCCTCCCGGCTCTCCCGTGGTTGCGCGCGAAAGGACTTGTCACGACTGTGCGAACCGAGGTGTCGAAGGTCGCCGTCGTGCTGTTCAACCTAGGGGGTCCTGACGGGCCCGCGGCTGTCCGACCTTTTCTTGAGAATCTGTTCTCCGATCCGGCCATTATTTCGCTGCCTTGGATAGCGCGCAAACCCTTGGCTGCTCTGATCGCCAGGTTGCGCCGAAAGTCCGCCACGGCGAACTATGCCATCATGGGTGGCGCCTCGCCGCTTTTGGCGGAGACCCAGGCTCAGGCGGCCGCGTTACAGGCGGCCTTGGCTGAACTCGCGCCCAATCGCGAAATCAGGGTGTTCATCGCCATGCGGTATTGGCGGCCGATGACACAGCAAACCGCCGATGAGGTCGCTAGATTCGATCCGGATGAGATCATCCTCACCCCACTTTACCCCCAGTTTTCAACGACAACGACGGGCTCATCCCTGAAGGCCTGGCGGGAGACCTATCGCGGTCGCGGCCAGGTGCGGACCGTATGTTGTTGGCACGATAATGCTGGTCTTGTTGATGCTCACGCCGCCAGAATCCTCGATGTGTGGGACGCCGCCGGTCGGCCGAAGGTTCGACTGCTTTTTTCCGCACATGGTCTTCCCGAACGCATTGTTGAGCAAGGCGACCCTTATCAGTGGCAAATTGAGCAGACTTGCCAGAAAGTCGGTGAACGCTTGGGTTCCGACTGGGATTGGCAAGTTTGCTACCAGAGCCGGGTTGGACCACTTAAGTGGCTTGGGCCGTCGACGCCCGAAGCCATCGCCGCCGCGGCGTCAGACGGCGTGGGCGTGATTGTAGACCCGATCGCTTTTGTGTCAGACCATATTGAAACCCTTGTTGAGCTTGACCGGGAATATGCGGAGATGGCGCATCAACTTGGAGTGCCTGTTTATCTGCGGGCTCCGGTCGTCGGCGTGGCCCCGGATTTTATCGGAGGATTAGCGGGCGTCGTGCTGGGCGCCCTGACGCGTGGGTTGATCGCACCCGACGGCGCCGCGTGCCCGGGATCATTTGGCCGTTGTGCTCAGCGAGATGTACGGAAGACATGATGCTGATCGGTATTGTGAAAGGGCTTCATATTCTGGCTGTGATCGCCTGGATGGCGGGCCTGCTCTATCTGCCGCGTCTTTATGCCTATCATTCAAAGGCGACGGCCGGATCCGAGATGGATGCGATGTTCAAAAAGATGGAGCGAGGGCTCTTGAATGTTATCATGACTCCCGCGGCGATCCTTGTCGTTTTCTTGGGCGGAACCTTGGTCTCGTTGGAGGGCGTCGCGATTCTCGGCGCCCCCTGGATGATGCTCAAGCTTGCGGGCGTGGCGTTTCTTCTCGGCTGGCACGCCTACCTGATGCGAGCCCGGCTGGCCTTCGTTCAAGGTCGGCGGCCCCACACAGAGAAATTCTGGCGCATGATGAACGAGACGCCGTTCATCGCTGCCATCATCATTGTGTTGTCGGTAACCACCAAATTCGTACTTTGATAAGCGGCGGGCGTTGGCACTCTTGACGGGACGGCCCCGCGCTCTAGGATAGTGGGGTGTCAAAGCTCGGTGTGGGGCTTTGGACGTTCCTCACCTCTTTCAAGCCTCGCCATATCTCGTGGCCAGCGCGCCATCTCGCAAAATCCTGTGGCCCGTTCTCGGGTTGTCGCATTCTTGACCGAATGTGGAACACCCAAGGGCTGATCCAGCCCCCGGGCGCGATGGGTCGAAATCCAACCCTTAAGAGTTCATAATTTATGTCAGACATTCTCGACATCCAGGCGGGTGAAGCCGGTGAGGATAATTTGGCGCTAGGCGCTGACGGCGACGACGACGGGGAGCTTAACGGAGCGGAAAGCGGCCTTGGCGTCAGCCGGATGTCTCTCCAGGAGCTCAAGGAAAAGTCCCCCGCGGAGCTCCTCGCTTTCGCCGAGCAATTCGACATCGAAAACGCGAACGCCATGCGTAAGCAGGATATGATGTTCGCGATCCTGAAGGCGTCCGCTGAAGAGGGATTGGACGTCTTCGGGTCTGGAACCCTGGAGGTTGTGCAGGATGGCTTCGGGTTTCTGAGAAGTCCGGAGGCGAACTATCTGCCGGGCCCGGATGACATCTATGTGAGCCCCTCACAGATCAGGCGTTTTGGTTTGCGCACCGGCGACACGGTGGATGGCGGCATTCGCGCGCCGCGAGAGGGAGAGCGTTATTTTGCTCTAACCAAGGTGGATAAGGTCAATTTCGAGAATCCCGAGAACGTCCGCCACAAGGTGCATTTCGATAACTTAACGCCTCTGTATCCGGAGGAGCGGATGACCATGGAGATGGAGGATCCGACGCTTAAAGATCGCTCAGGTCGGGTCATTGATATTGTCGCGCCGCTTGGCAAGGGTCAAAGATGTCTGATCGTAGCCCCTCCGCGGGTCGGCAAAACAGTGATGTTGCAAAATATCGCCAAGTCTATAGCGGCGAATTATCCTGACTCATATCTTATCGTCCTTCTCATCGATGAGCGTCCCGAAGAAGTCACGGATATGCAGCGGACGGTGCGTGGGGAAGTGATTTCATCCACATTTGATGAGCCGGCCATCCGTCACGTGCAGGTGGCGGAGATGGTTATTGAAAAGGCCAAACGTCTTGTGGAGCATAAGCGTGACGTTGTGATTTTGCTCGATTCCGTGACGCGGCTCGGCCGCGCTTACAACACCACCGTGCCGTCGTCAGGCAAGGTGCTTACAGGCGGCGTGGACGCGAATGCACTGCAGAAGCCAAAACGCTTTTTCGGCGCTGCCCGGAATATAGAGGAGGGCGGATCGCTCACGATCATCGCGACGGCCTTGATCGACACAGGCAGCCGCATGGACGAAGTGATCTTCGAAGAATTTAAGGGCACCGGCAACTCCGAAATCATTCTCGACCGCAAGGTCGCGGATAAGCGTATCTATCCTGCCATTGATGTCCTGAAGTCTGGGACACGGAAGGAGGAACTGATCACGCCGAAGGACCAGCTCCAGAAGACCTTTGTGCTTCGGAGAATCCTGAATCCCATGGGGCCACAAGATGCGATCGAATTCTTGCTGGATAAACTTAGATCGTCGAAGAACAATGCTGATTTCTTCCAGTCTATGAACACCTAACGATCTTTTCTGGGCTGCGTCGGTCCGACGTATCATGATGGGCGAGGCGGTCTTGGGGGCTGAGCTCAATGACACCATTGCCGCTTTAGCCACGGCTCCGGGGAAGGCCGCTGTGGCGGTGGTCAGGGTTTCCGGTTCAGGAACGCGTCTCGCCTTGGAGGGCCTCGGGGTCAAAGCCGGTGCGCCGCGCCGGGCTTGTCTGCGAACGCTGAGCGATTCTCACGGCGCCGTTCTAGACCGGGCGCTCGTGATCTGGTTCCCCGCCCCACACAGTTATACCGGCGAAGACAGCGCGGAGTTGCACCTACACGGGAGCAGATTCGTGGTGGAGGCGATCCTTGGCGCGCTGGTGACGGCCGGTGTTCGACTGGCGCAACCCGGCGAGTTCAGCCGGCGGGCGTTCGCGAACGGGAAAATGGACCTGACCCAGGCGGAAGGCGTCGCCGATCTCGTTGATGCGGAAAGTGAAGTCCAGGCCCGCCAGGCCCTCGATCAGCTTGGGGGCGCCTTAGGCGGCCGCTATGCGGCTTGGCGCGATGTACTGGTTCAAGGATTGGCGCGATTGGAGGTTCTCGTGGACTTCCCGGAAGATGACGTTGGGGACGCCCTCGCGGGCCTGGGCGCTTCGCTGGCGCAGCTTGCCGAGACCTTAGAGGTCGCGATCCGCGATGGGTCTCGAGGCCAGCGCGTGCGCGAGGGTTATCGGGTCGCGATTGTCGGGCCGCCTAATGCGGGGAAAAGCAGCCTCTTCAACCGGCTCGTGATGCGCGAAGCGGCGATCGTCGCGGATGCGCCCGGAACGACGCGCGACGTCATCGAAGCGAGAATGGAAATCGAGGGTTACGTTGTGCTGCTTGCGGATACGGCGGGCCTCAGGTCGACGGATAGTGTCGTAGAGGCGGAGGGCGTGCGTCGCGCGCGGCTGTGGGCTTCGGAGGCGGCGCGCCGCGTCTGGGTCTTTGACGGATCATCCGATGACGAAGGCTGGCGGGAGGATGTGGCGTTTTGGCGCGCGGGCGATCTGTGTGTGATCAACAAGGCTGACAGACTACAGGGTAGGGCTGGAGGTCTCGTGGGGGCTGAAGCCGAGTGCCGCGGCCTTTCGGCTTTGTCCGTCTCCACGCGGGGCGAGGGTGTGGCCGCGGTTCATGGGTGGATCGCCCGCGACGTTATAGCCGCAATGGCCGGAGCCGACTTTCCAGCGACCACGCGGCGCAGGCATGGGATCGCGCTTGCCTCGGCGGCGGCGGCGGTGCGACGCGCGCTTTCTGGTCTCGCCTGGCCAGAACTGGCGGCTGAAGATCTTCGTCTCGCGGCGCGCGCGATGGCAAGCGTGACCGGCGGGATTGCGACTGAGGACGTGCTTGATGAGGTATTCGCCACCTTTTGCATCGGAAAGTGATCTGTTTCACGTGAAACACGGGGCGGGTGACGCCTCGACCTGAAGACGTCTCTCGGCTATCTGAAGGCGGCGCGGACCAAGCGGAAGCTAAGGACGAGAGGCAGGAAGACGGGGTGACCCAGGGCTGGGATGTCATTGTTGTGGGGGGAGGCCACGCTGGGTGTGAGGCCGCCGCGGCGTCGGCTCGGGCGGGCGCGCGCACGCTTTTACTCACCCACAATCTGGGGACCATCGGCGAGATGTCTTGTAACCCCGCTATTGGCGGTGTCGGGAAAGGTCACCTTGTCCGCGAGATCGATGCTCTAGATGGAGTCATGGGACGTGTCGCCGATGCGGCGGGGATCCAATTTCGGCTGTTGAACGCCTCGCGCGGCGCCGCCGTGCGTGGTCCCCGCGCTCAGATAGACCGCGCTCTCTACCGCCAAGCCATGAGGCGCGAGATGGAAGCGACCGCTAACCTGACTCTCGCAACCGGCGCCGTGGAGGATCTGGTGATGGCGCGGGGTCGAGTTGGCGGTGTTCGCACGGCTGACGGAGCCGACTATCTGGCGGGAGCGGTGGTGCTTACCGCCGGGACGTTCCTGAAGGGCATGATTTTCAGGGGTTCGGAGCGGACGCCGGCTGGCCGGGTCGGCGAAGCGCCCTCAGTGGCCCTTTCGAACCGGCTTTACGCTCTCGGGCTGGCGATGGGACGGCTGAAGACAGGTACGCCGGCGCGTCTGGATGGCCGTACGATCAACTGGGCGGCCGTCGGGCGGCAACCAGGCGACGACAGTCCCACGGCATTCTCCTTTCTGACGAGCGCTCTTCCCAATCGCCAGATTTCTTGCGGCGTCACCACAACGACCGCCGAAACCCATCGCATCATAGCGGCCAATCTTTCAGAATCGGCGACCTATGGTGGCGGCGCGACCGGCCGCGGCCCTCGCTACTGCCCGTCCATCGAGGACAAAGTCGTGCGCTTCGGGGATCGCGATGGTCACCAAATATTTCTTGAGCCAGAGGGGCTGGTCGACCACACCATCTATCCAAATGGAATTTCCACATCGCTCAGCTCAGGGACGCAGGACCGGTTTTTACGTACGATTCCCGGTCTGGAGACTGTGCGGGTGGTGCGCTACGGCTACGCCATCGAATATGACTATATCAATCCGCGAGAGCTGAGCGCGGATCTGGCTGTGAAGCGACTTCCGGGCCTATTTCTTGCCGGTCAGATCAATGGCACGACGGGTTATGAGGAGGCGGCCGCTCAGGGGTTGATGGCGGGCTTGAACGCGGCGCGGCTTGTTTCCGGCGCGCCCCCTGCCGTGCTTGGGCGTGACCAGGCCTATATCGGCGTGCTCATGGACGACCTCGTGACCCATGGGGTTAGCGAGCCTTATCGGATGTTCACCAGTCGCGCCGAATATCGCCTTCGGCTCCGAGCCGACAACGCCGACCAGAGGCTGACGCCCCAAGGCCAGACATGGGGCCTCGTCGGCGAGGCCAGGCGTGCCGCATACAGCGCCAAAGCTGCGTGTCTTGAAGGCGTGCGGCGGACCGCGGCGGGACTACGATTGTCATCTTCGGACGCAATCCGGCTAGGCTTTCAGGTCGCTGCGGATGGGCAGCCTAGGTCATTGACCCAGCTCCTGGGCACGAAGGGCGGCGGGTGGTCAGAGCTTGAAACGATCTGGCCAGCCCTTCGCGGATGGCCGGCATTTGCGCGCGAGCAGATCGAGATCGACGCGGCCTACCACGGCTATGTCGAGCGCCAGGACGCGGACATCACACGTTTTCGCCGAGACGAGGATCTGACCCTGCCCGTGGACATCGACTATGCCACCTTAGGCGGCCTTTCTCATGAGGCCCGGGAGAAGTTGGCGGCGGTTCGACCCACGACCCTGGGCCAGGCGGGCCGGATCGAAGGCGTCACGCCGGGCGCTCTTATGGCTCTTCTGGCCCATGTCCATCGCCGCGCGGCTTGAACGTTCGGCGCTGCCGACGGATTTTTATGACACCGTGGGTTGGACCGACGACGCGGAGGAGGCTTTCCGCCACCTTCGAGCGCTGCTCGGCGCGGCAAATGAACATATTAATCTGGTCGGCGATTCGACCCTGGCCGATTTCTGGACCCGCCACGTGGTCGATAGCGCGCAATTGTTGTGGATCGCCCCAGGAGCGAAAGTCTGGGCGGATATTGGCTCTGGAGCCGGATTTCCGGGCCTTGTGCTCGGAATTTTGCTCAGAGGCCGGCCCAACGCGCGAGTGCATCTCATTGAGAGTTCAGCAAAACGTTGCCGATTCCTTCGCGCTGCGGTGGCGGATTTGGCCATACCTTGCACCGTGCATCAGGCGCGAGCCGAGGGGCTGCGCCTTGATGTCGATATTGTCACGGCAAGGGCCTGCGCGCCGCTTGACCGCCTGTTGGGGTATGCACAGAACTTCTTTGCGCGGGGCGCCAGGGGATTATTTCTCAAGGGCGAAGGCGTGGAGGCCGAAATAGCCGCCGCCCGCGCCAACTGGCGATTCGACGGGGAGGTCGGAACGAGCTTGAGTGATCCCCGTGGCCGCATCTTGTCCATTGGAAGGCTCGCCCGTGCCTCAAAACCCTAGTCCACGAATTCTCGCCATTGCCAACCAGAAGGGCGGGGTGGGCAAGACGACGACGGCGATCAATCTGGGCACCGCCCTGGCCGCCGTGGGGAAATCTGTCTTGCTCATCGACGCGGACCCGCAAGGTAACGCCTCCACGGGTCTTGGGGTGTCCCGCCAGATGCGCGGCAAGACGCTTTATGATGTCTTGATGGACAATGTGTCGATCTCGGATGCCGTGATTGCGACGGACGTGCCCAATCTTAGCCTCCTACCGGCGGAGCCTGATTTATCCGGCGTCGAACTTGAGCTCGGCGCCGCCTTGGGGCGGGCCTATCGACTCCGGGACGCCCTGGCGGACAAGCGGGCGGATATGGGATTCGACTATGTGCTCATTGATTGCCCCCCGTCTCTGAACCTTCTGACGGTCAACGCGCTGGCGGCCGCCGACGCTGTCCTGGTGCCGATGCAATGCGAGTTTTTCGCCCTTGAGGGGCTCAGTCAGCTCTTGGGCACGGTTGAGCAGGTGCGCGCGGGGCTCAATCCAAACCTGGAAATCCAAGGCGTGGTGTTGACCATGTTTGATCGCCGCAACAGTCTTTCAGCCCAGGTCGCGAAGGAAGTGCGCGCTCATTTGAAAGGCAAGGTCTACGACGCGGTCATACCCCGGAACGTCCGGCTTTCGGAGGCGCCGTCGTTCGGCAAGCCCGCCTTGATCTACGATCTCCAATGCGCGGGAAGTCGCGCCTATCTAGAGCTGGCCAAGGAGGTTATTGCCCGGGAACGCCAGGTTGGCGTCGTGATCGCGTGATGGTGCGACGCGACACATGACATTGCGCGGGGAACGAGATGGTTGAGATGCGGCGCGGACTGGGTCGAGGACTCTCGGCTTTGCTGGAAGACGCGAGGAGCGCGACCACGGAGGATCGCCGCGCGGAATTAGGTGTGGCCGATCTCCCCTTGGAGCTGATTCACGCCAATCCGGAACAGCCGCGGAAAAGGTTCAATCAGCAAGATCTCGATGACCTCGCAGAGTCCATTCGCCAGAGGGGGGTCATTCAGCCCATCCTCGTGCGACCCCACCCGGCGAGGGTTGGGGCCTATGAAATCGTGGCGGGTGAACGGCGGTGGCGGGCCGCGCATATGGCCGAACTTCGCACGATTCCCGCGCTCTCGCGGGAACTGACAACGCTCGAGGTCATGGAGATTGCGCTCATCGAGAACATTCAGCGGGCCGATCTCAGCGTGCTGGAGGAGGCGCGGGCCTATCAGGCCATGATGGGGGCCTTCAGCCGTAATGCCGATGATATCGCCAAGGTGGTCGGCAAGAGCCGAAGTCATGTCGCCAATGTCATCAGGCTACTGCGACTGCCTTCCGAAATCCGCGAACACCTCGAAGAAGGGCGGCTCACGGCCGGGCATGCACGGGCGCTTTTAGAACGCGACGACGCGGTGTCTTTGGCTGAGAAGGTCATCCGCCGGGGTTTGAATGTTCGCCAGACCGAGGCGCTCGCGCGGCAGGGCGCGGAGGCGCCTCAGTTGCGAGAGCCTCGCAGGCCCAAGGACGCCGACACCCGTGCTCTTGAGACGGATCTTTCCGAGGTTCTAGGGATGGAGGTTGAAATTCGTGACTCGAAAGGCTCCGGAAGTTTGACGGTCAGATACCGCTCCCTCGAACAACTGGACGAGCTTTGTCGACGAATGCTGGTAAGGCCCTCACGGGCGCATTGAATTTGCGGCCGCGCTCTCATCAAAGCCCCAGCCGACGCGCGTGACTGGCGATCGCGAAGGCAAGCCGCTCCGCAAGGAGGCGATCGGGAGCCCCGGTGCGCCGGCATGCCAAGTCCGCGGCGAAAATATCCCGCTGCGGGCCCGCCAATTCGGCGGCCGTCCAAGCGGTGGATTGTCGAATAAACTCCCGCTCTGATTTCCAGAACACACCCACCGCCTTGGCGGCGGCCTGAGGGTTAGCGCCGCCTGCCCGTAGCTGGGCCGCTCTTCGCAGGCGGGTCAGATGGCCCGCGAGCGCGCGGATCGCGGGGATTCCAGATTCTCCTTCAAGATCGGCCCGCCGCAAGTCCGCCTGGGCCGCGCCAAGCCGCCCGCCGAATGCATGAAGAGCAGCCTCGGCCAGGGAGACATCCGGCTCCACGCCAAAGAAGGCGGTTAGATCCTCAAGGCGCGCCGCGCCCCGCGCGCCATGTCCGAGGAACAGGATGAGGCGTTCAATCTCCTGTCTGGCCACGCCCCTGTCATGGGGAAGTCTCGCGCCGAAAGCCTCGAGCGCGCGCGCGTCGAGGCTGACGCCCTCCCGCGCCAGGGCCTCTCGGGTCAGGCGGGCGAGATCGCCAGCATCATCCTCGTAACAGGGTATGAGGCCGCACGCCTCATGGTCCTTTCCGACCTTGATGAGGGGATTGTCATTGCGCAGGGCTTCGGACTCAATGAGGAAGAAGGCCTCGGGATTGAGCGCCCCGGCGAGGTGACGCTCCAGGGCCTCCGCCGCCGGCCGATCGGCGCTACTCCCCGATAGCCTTAGCCGCACCAAACGCCGACCACCCATCATCGAAATCGCGGCCAATTCCCCCTCCAGACGAGCAGGGTCGGCAAGGACGTCACTTTCAGTAAGATGCGCCGCATCAAAAGGGTCATCCGGATTGGCGGTGACAGCTCTGCCGAGATTTGCGGCCCGCTCACGGACAAGCCCGAGATCTCGTCCGTGGACGATGGCGGCCCGAATGCCCGCGGGTGGGCCGGCGATAAACCGTTCGATATCAGGACTTCGGCTCATTATCACCGCGCGCGGCCCCGATCAGCCAGGCGTCTGCCGCGCCATCCAGGCGGCTAACTTGATTTCGATGCGCCGCGCGGCGTCCGCCGCAATCCTTGCGTCAGCGTCCTGAGCGGCCGCAATGTCCGCATAGGCTTGGCCTGAATCGTCATAGCTCACTTGGCTGGCCACGCTGCCCGTGCTCACTACCTTCCCGGTTCCAACGGCCACGAGATTGTAGTGCACGGTGAGTCCAACATCATAATAATCGGCAACGTCCGTTCGCGTCAGTCCGCGGGGGCCGCGGGTCTCGGCAAGGGTCATTTCAAGCCGATAGGCCACGGGCGCCGTCTTGTCGTGTCCGAGGGCGTCATCAAGATTCTCCCTCAAGAGATATCCGACGCGGCCGGCCGGCGCCGTGATCGCGATGCGGGACAGGCCTTGGGTGACACCTGGCGCGCCATAGAGAGGTGTGAACCCGCACCCCGCCAGGGACGCCGAGAGAGCTCCAAGCAAGGCAATCAGCGCGGCCCGGTTCATCCCGCCACCAGATTGACAATCCGGTCGGGGACCACAATGACCTTCTTGATCGCCAGGCCCTCAAGTTTCCGGACGATGTCCATATCCTCCATCACAAGGCGCTCGATCTCCGCTGCGGAGGCGCCCACGGGCGCGCGGACTTCGCCCCGCCGCCGGCCATTGATCTGGACGGGCAGCATCCGGTCTTCATCCCCGGCCAGGGCGGGGTCCCAGACGGGCCATGGCGCCTTGGCCACAAGACCGCCCTCGCCCAGCGCCGCCCAGCATTCCTCCGCCAAATGTGGAGCGAAGGGAGCGATCAAACGCGCAAGGGCTGACAGAGCGGAGCGCCGGGAGCCTAGCGCCGCCTCGGACTCCAGCCGTGCCGCCCGCACCGTGGCCGTGAACTCATAGATCCGGGCGATAGCGCTGTTAAATCGGAACCCCTCGATCGCATCTGTAACCGCTTTGATCGCTTTGTGGGTCGCGCGCGCGAGGGCCTGGTCCGCCGCCGGCGCGCTGTCCGCGCTCACCGTCGGCTCTGCAAAGGCGTCAAATTCCGCCCAGATTCGGTTCACCAGGCGCCATGCGCCTTCCACGCCAGACGTTGTCCATTGGACATCGCGCTCGGGGGGCGAATCCGACAGCACGAAAATCCGGGCCGCATCCACGCCGTAAACCGCGGCGATATCGGCTGGGGCGACCACGTTGCGCTTGGACTTCGACATTTTTTCAGGGTCCCCGAGGATAAGCGGTTCGCCTGTCGCCACCATCAAGGCGCGTCGCGTCGCGCCTTCGGAAACGATCTCCACCTCACCAGGGTCCACCCACTCCCCGTTTTGGCGGCGGTAGGTCTCATGGGTGACCATGCCCTGGGTAAAGAGTCCCGTGAACGGCTCCTGAACGTCCAGAAGCCCGCAGTCCGCGAGCGCGCGCGTGAAAAACCTCGCATAGAGAAGGTGAAGCACCGCGTGTTCCACGCCGCCGATATATTGATCCACTGGCAGCCAGTAACTCGCGCCAGTCGCGCCGATGGGTTCTTCGGCATGAGGTTCGGCAAACCTCGCGAAATACCA